>JAZNBZ010000089.1:0-4070 GCA_045587285.1 Candidatus Flemingiibacterium sp.
GGTTATTGCCGTTGATCCCGTGAGTGAGCGCAGAGAGCTTGCCTTAAAAATGGGTGCAGACTACGCGCTTGACCCCACAGACGATAATTTTATTAAAGACGTTATAGCTTTGAGTGACGGTGGAGTAAACGTCTGCATTGAGGTAACGGGGCTTGGCGTCGGACTGATTCAGACGCTTGAGTGTATGAAAGAAATGGGCAGAGTTGCACTTTTGGGATGCACGCGCAGCTCTCATTTTGAGATTGACTACTACGGCAAGGTTCACGGCAGAGGAATATCGCTGATTGGTGCACACACAATGGCACGTCCCAAGACGGAGTCGGCGCCGGGACTGTGGACGGATGCAGACGATTTGAAAGCAATTTTCAACCTCATTAAGGGAAAGCGTGTTAATTTTGCGGATATGATTTTTGAAATTCATTCTCCGAATGATGCAAACGCGGTTTATAACAGACTCGCGGATGAAAAGAATTTCCCAATAGGCGTGCTGTTTGATTGGAGAAATATCTAAAAAGGAGAGAGCAAAATGAAAGCAATACTTGTAAACGATGATAAAAGTCTAAGATGGGATGACGTTCCAAATCCCGTTCTCGGCGAGGACGAGGTTTTGGTAAGGGTTGAATATGCGGCGCTGAACCGTGCAGACCTTATGCAAAGAGAGGGCGACTATCCCCCGCCCGAGGGCTGTCCGGAATGGATGGGACTTGAGGTTTCGGGCGAGATCGTCGAAATGACGGATGGCGCAAAGGAAAAGTCGAACTACAAGATCGGCGATAAGGTTTGTGCACTGCTTGGCGGCGGCGGTTACGCAGAATTCGTTTCCGTTAAATACGATATGTGTATGCCCGTGCCAAAAAATTGCACGATGGCGGAGGCTGCGGCAATTCCCGAAGCGTTTGCAACGGCGTATCTCAAGCTGTTCGTTGAGGGACGTGCCAAGGCAGGTGATACACTACTTATGCAGGCAGGTGCAAGTGGACTTGCCAGCGTTATTATCCCTATGGCAAAAGCGTTTGGGCTTCGCGTTATCACGACGGTCATAAGCGATCCCCAAAGCATTCAGCATCTCGGCGCAGATCTCGTGGTTGACACGAGAGTGCAAAGCTTGCCTGAAATACTCAAAAAGGAAGAAGCTGAAGGCAGGGCTGTTGATATTGCGATCGATTGCCTTGGCTCGCAAAATCTCGGTGATTGTCTGCCGTACGTAAAATACGGATGCCGCTGGATAGTAATTGCGGCTCTTGCAGGTGCAAACACGACCGTTGACCTTAAAAATATTTATAAGAAGAACATCAGAATTATTGGTAGCACGCTCCGTTCGCGCACTCCCCAAATGAAAGCCGAAATTCTTGCAAGGCTCGTCGGTGAGATTTGGGAAAAGGTGGCAGACGGCGCTATAAAGCCTACCGTATATAAGGTTCTCCCGATTACAGAAGCTGAGGCGGCGCACGATATTCTTTACCGCGGTGAAAATATCGGCAAGGTAGTGCTGAAGGTACGGTGAGGACTATAGCATTAAAGTACGGAGAAGATTTATTAAAAGAATACGGACTTTATAGCTTATAACCAAAGACTTTTACAAAAGAAAAAACGGTAGTACAGAGATTGTTGTACTACCGTTTCTTGTATACCAAAAGGGAGGAGCATTTGCTCCTCCCGTATTTATAAAATTATAGCTTTGCGAAAAGGTCGCGAGCCCAATCCGCCGACTGAAGGGTTCTCTTGAAAATGTCAAACTCGGAGTTCACCTCAACGGTAACGGTGCCGTTAGTCCAGCCCGAATCCTTGATTATCTTCATCGCCTCGGCGTTCTTAACGAAGCCGCCGCCAAGCTCAAGGCTGTCGTAAACGACGCCGTCGCGAAGA
This sequence comes from Candidatus Flemingiibacterium sp., assembly GCA_045587285.1. GTDB lineage: Bacteria > Bacillota > Clostridia > Oscillospirales > CAG-272 > Flemingiibacterium. The sequence continues at coordinate 1,867 of JAZNBZ010000089.1, forward strand.
AGTCCCTCGCCGTCGGTCACCTTTAAGTCCTTGAGATGCACGTAAACCACGCGGTCGATGAACGCTTTAAGTCCCTCGATCTCGTTAACGCCTGCGAGAGGGAAGTTGCCGCTGTCGTATGTAAACATAAGCGTCGGGTTATTATCAAGCAGATGCTTTATGTCTGCTATAGTTGCATATGCGCTATCGCGAATGGAGAAATCCTCAACGGTTACGGTTATCGGAAGATCCTTGGCGTATTCGCAAAGGTCGTGGAACTGCTCGCGCAGTGCCTTAACGTAGTCGCCCTGCTTTTCGGGTGGCATACCGTCAGGTATCTGCGGCACGTTCATAAAATACGGGCTGCCGACGGATACTGCCTTATTTATCGCGTTTTTCATATAGTCAAGCGACGCTGTATACTTCTCGCGCGTGTCAAACTCAAGCGGTGCAAAGCCGTGTACCGACGCCGCCTTCATACCTGCGCGTGCGAGCATAGAAACGGTGTCGTCATTTATTTCCTTGGAGTTGAAGTCAAGCTCCTCTATGCCGTGCTCGCGGCCCTTCGCGAGAGCCTCGTCAACGTCACGGGCAAAGCCTTCTCTCACGCCTGCGTTAAGCTGTCCGAAAAACGATCCTATTTTATACATTTTGATTACCCCTTTTGGTGAATTTTTGCTTTAGTTAAGTATAGCACAAGTGTACTTATGCTGTCAAGTCATTTTTTAACTGTGGACATTTTTATAATATCCCGCGCGCATACAGCGCTTGCAGAGTGCCTCGGTGCATTTGTGACGTGTAAATCCATCGTATATGGCGCGCGCACGCTCGGTTGCTAGTATCTCCTCAAGCGGTGCGGCGAAAAGATTGCCGAGCGGTACGTCACCATCGCGGTCAAGACAGCACGGCACGACCGTACCGTCGGCGAGCACGCCTATTTGGTCGCGAAGTCCGTAGCAAAAGCCCACCTCGGAGAGTACGCCGCCGTTTATATCGGGCCAGTCGAATTTCTCACCCCATTCGAGGAAAACGCGTGAGGCGAGGCGGTATCCCGAGCGCGTTTGCACCCACTCGGTGGGGAAGTGCACGTGCATCAGGGCGAGTATTTGCTCGTTTTTGGCGTTGAGCGCGCCGTCGGCTCTGCCGTCGAGATTCCATAGGCGAAGCACGGTGATAATGCCTGCGTCGGCGGCTTTTTTCGTAAATTCAAGGCAGGCGTTTACGTAGTCCTCAAAGGGAATATCGAAGTCGTTCGCCTCGAACGAGTGCAGGGAAATACTGATCTTATGTGGTGCGGCGGAGATAAGCTTCTCGCCGCGACGAGGCAGCAGCGTGCCGTTGGTCGTGATGACGGATTTGAGCCCGAGCCGTGCCGCGATTTCGATAAAGCGCGGCAAAAGTGGGTGCGCCGTCGGCTCGCCCATAAGGTGATAGTATATATACTCCGCCCACGGCGCGACGCGCTCGGCGAGCGTTGTAAACTCCGCCTCGGTAAGGCTTTTCGGCGCGCGGTGCGTACTCGGGCAGAACGCGCAGGAAAGGTTACAGCGGTTGGTTATTTCAAGGTATACCTTGCGGTGATTTGACATAATGCTTCCTTAAATTCGTAGTGTTATGAGGTTAGTATAGCATATTTGGCGCGGTTTGTAAAGCGCAAAAAAAGAAATCGCCGTTTTGGCGATTCCTTTGGGTTTGTAGCATATTAGCCCTTCTTGTAACCGATGTTCTTTTCCTTAGCGGGATCGAAGGTGAGGTTGCAGATGGAAGCAACGAGACCGTAGATACCGAAGGTGATGATGGTAAGGAAGAAGTAAGCAGCGGTTCTGCAGGTGTAGCCCTCGGGCTTAAGAGAGGTGTGGTTGATGATAAGGCTACCGATCCAACCGAGGAAGAATGTTAAAAGGAAACGAACGAGATTATTGTTTTGCATTGTAATGTCCTCCTTTCATAAGAACGTAATAATTATATCACAATTTGGCGATATTGTCAAGGTTTTTTCTAAATTTGTTAAAAAAAGTCGAAGGATGTCACAAATTAAGGATAAATTGTGAATGAACAAATCCGGGGAACCGATTATATCAGCTCCAATGAAGCTCGTAGTAAATACCGCACGCAGGGGGGATACACGCTGGCGCGTGATGAGATACAGCCCGAAGGGCTGATGATATGCACCACGCTTCGCGCGGTGATGATATGCCAAGCCTGCGGCTTGGATAAAAAAAGGA
>JAZNBZ010000090.1:0-9460 GCA_045587285.1 Candidatus Flemingiibacterium sp.
GGGTATGCAGTTCGACCGCGGCTATCTCTCGCCCTATATGGCAACCGATACCGATAAGATGGAGGCTGTTATCGACGACGCTTTCATTCTTATCACCGAGAAGAAGATCTCGAACATTCAGGAAATTCTCCCTGTGCTTGAGCAGATCGTTCAGGCGGGCAAGAAGCTTCTTATCATCGCAGAGGACGTTGAGGGCGAGGCTCTCACCACTCTCGTGCTCAACAAGCTTCGCGGCACGTTCGTGTGCGTAGCAGTCAAGGCTCCCGGCTTTGGCGACAGACGTAAGGAAATGCTCCGCGACATCGCGGCTCTCACCGGCGGAGAGGTTATCTCCGACGATCTCGGTCTTGGGCTCAAGGACACTCAGATCACCCAGCTCGGCCGTGCAAGACAGATCAAGGTCAACAAGGAAAACACCATCATCGTTGGCGGCGCAGGTGCAGCAGAGGACATTCAGACTCGCATCACTCAGATCAAGTCTGCACTCGAGATCACTACCTCCGAGTTCGACCGCGAAAAGCTTATGGAAAGACTTGCAAAGCTTTCCGGCGGCGTAGCTGTTATCAAGGTTGGTGCGGCTACCGAAACCGAAATGAAGGAAAAGAAGCTTCGCATCGAGGACGCTCTCAACGCTACCAAGGCGGCTGTTGAAGAGGGTATCGTTGCAGGCGGCGGTACCGCTTACCTCAACGTTATCGATGACGTTAAGACGCTTCTCGACGCTGTTGACGGCGACGAAAAGACCGGTGTTCAGATCGTTCTCAAGAGCCTTGAGGCTCCCGTTCGTCAGATCGCGGAGAACGCAGGCTTCGAGGGCTCTATCATCGTTGATAAGATTATGACCAGCGGCAAGAAGGGCTACGGCTTCGACGCATACAACGAAAAGTACGTTGATATGATGGAGGCAGGTATCGTTGACCCGACCAAGGTTACCCGTAGCGCTCTCCAGAACGCGGCAAGCGTTGCAGCTACCGTCCTCACCACCGAGGCAGTAGTTTCCGACATCAAGGAGCCCGAGCCTGCAATGCCCGCAGGCGGTATGGGCGGCGGTATGGGCGGTATGTATTAATCCCGCACCGCGCAATATAAAAGTGAAATCCCTCGGCGAAAGCCGAGGGATTTTTTTTGGACGCAGGTGTTGACAAATAAGAGAGGACATGGTATAATGAGGTTGCGACACAATTTAATAATTTCCGTTGCGAGAAGTATGCCCTTTTTACTTTAGGTAAAAATGCATGCTCTATTTTCGCATACTTTCGTAATGGATGTATTGTTGAATTGTGTCGCAGCAATCGGAGTCATGCGTTTTTCGTGCGCGGCTTCGGCTGCGCATTTTTTATTTATCATTTTTATTTTTGGAGGAAAAAACAATGGAAAAACTGAAGAAAATCTTGAATCATCTCAAACACGTAATCAAGGATCCGATTTCTACAATCGCCGAAGCGGACCAGAGAAAAAAAGAGCTACTGCCGCTACTCTACATCTCTATAGGCGTTACTGTAGTGCCCGCACTTTTAGGTAGCTTGATTTCCGCGCTCGGCTTTTTAATGATTTTTGCTTTTATTGGATTTATAGGCGTTGCTTTATTCGGCTTCTTATTATTCGTGGTATCCAAAGCAAAGAAAAAGTTTGAGGCTATGACTTGCAGCGGTTGTAATACGATGATTTCTGCAGAAACGAAGGAAGCCTTTGATAAGTACGTTTCGTATGAGATTTTGAGCGCCACTACAAAGTTAAATTCAAATATCTCAAAGGACGGAAAAAATGAGCTTCTCTGCACGGTATCTGCAAAGGGTAAAGGTACAGTTGTAGCGCAGGTAAGCTTTAAATGTCCTGAGTGCGGCAAAGTGAACTCCTTTAAGTATACAATTGAACCGTTCAAGTGCGAAAAGGTTGAAGAGAAAGTAACCCAATCCGCGTCTTCTATTCTTAAGCTGGAATTTGATAAGATGGTAAATAAAGTGCTTGATGCATATGATCCCAATGATACGGCAACTATTCCTATGTCAATACATAGCGTTTATCATCCGGATCACGAAGCGGCTGTTCAGAAAGCAAATAAGCCTCAGCTCATATCACATCCCGAGTTTGAGGGCGTAACGATAACATATCACAGAACCCCTACGGAAATGATAGAGGGACTCTTTATTCGTAATGAACTTAACGGCAAAATAGAAAAGCAGTAAAACACAAAGAGAGTAGGTCGGTCGATCTACTCTCTGATTTTTTTGTTGTATTATTTTCCGTGATAAAGCTTGTTCGCCTGATATATAGGCTCGCAGGTGAGGTTTACACCGAGCTTTTTGAAGGTTTTGACATCAATTTCGGAGAGAATTACCGAGGAGTGCACCTCACAGCCCTTTAATTTATCAAGCTGATCGAGTGCTTTCGCCGCGAGAGGGTCTGATACCGCACAGATCGAGAGAACTATGAGTACCTCGTCCGTGTGCAGACGGGGATTGCGGTTGCCAAGATAATCGACCTTGAGATGCTGTACGGGCTCAATTATATTCTGCGGTATGAGCAGTGCCGGATCGTCGATGCCGGCGAGCTTTTTGAGTGCGTTAAGAAGCATTGCCGCAGATGCACCCAAAAGAGAGGACGTTCTGCCCGCCACTATCGTTCCGTCAGGTAATTCTATCGCGGCGGCAGGACAGTCGCGCTCGGCGGCTTTTTTGTTAGCTGCGGTCACAACGGGACGGTTTGCAGGGGTGATGCCCGCCTGCTTCATCAAAAGATCAAGCTTGTGCACAGGTCCGCTGTTTGCGATGTCCTCGCGCTGATCGCACAGCGCGGTGTAGTAGCGTCTGATTATTTCCTGCTTCGACGCCTCGCGCACGACTGCGTCGTCGATGATGCAGTTACCGACCATATTGACGCCCATATCCGTGGGGGATTTGTAGGGCGATGAGCCGTATATCTTCTTGAAGGTTGCGTCAAGCACGGGGAAGATCTCCACGTCGCGGTTGTAGTTTACCGAGGTCTTGCCGTAAGCCTCAAGGTGGAACGGGTCGATCATATTGATGTCGTTGAGATCGGCAGTTGCCGCCTCGTACGCCATATTTACGGGGTGCTTTAGGGGGATGTTCCAGATCGGGAAGGTTTCGAACTTCGCGTAGCCTGCCTTCACGCCGCGCTTGTTCTCGTGGTAAAGCTGGGACAAGCACACCGCCATTTTGCCGCTTCCCGGACCGGGCGCGGTGACGATAACGAGGCGGCGCTTTGTTTCAACGAAATCGTTTTTGCCGTAGCCCTCGTCGCTGACGATGCCCTCGACGTTGTAGGGGTAGCCGTCGATAGGGTAGTGGCGATAGACCTTCACGCCAAGGCCCTCAAGCTTTTTCTGGAACTTGACGGCGTTACTTTGCGCGGTGAAGCGCGTGAGCACGACGCTTCCAACGTAAAGTCCGACGCTCTTGAATGCGTCCATAAGGCGCAATATCTCAAGGTCGTATGTGATGCCGAGATCACGGCGGACCTTGTTTTTTTCTATATCATTTGCGTTGATGGCGATGACAATTTCAGCGTCATCCTTAAGCTGCAGAAGCATCTGAAGCTTACTGTCGGGCGAAAATCCCGGCAGTACGCGAGAGGCGTGATAGTCGTCGAACAGCTTGCCGCCGAACTCAAGGTACAGCTTGCCGCCGAACTGCGAGATGCGCTCGCGTATATGCTTTGACTGCATTTCAAGATATTTGTCGTTATCGAAACCGATTTTTGACATTGTCATTCACCCCCAACGGTTTAAATTAAGCTTTAATTAAAGAATGAATAATAGTTTCAAGCATTATATGATTTACATATTTCTGCAACGCATTTCTTGGCGATTTTAATGTGTGGTTCGGAGATTTCTTCGTCGAAATCGGAAAATGTATTGTTTTCTACATCATTTCCGGTTAGCACCGAGTACCAAAGCAGACCAAGCGCATAGCGCCCAAGCCCAAGGCTTGCATGTACTGTATCACGATGTATTTTTTCAGTGCCGTTGGCTAAAAGTGCCCCGAAAAGCTCGCCAGACGGGATTATAAAATCGGCATTTGTATCTTTTGCGGCTTTTTCATACGCCGATTTTATATCACTTAACATACCGGTATGGTTTTCATACCCCATCGTAATATTAAGACGCTGGCTGCCCTCTTCGTATGCCCAAGTCTGGTGAATCGCGATTTTAGCTTTCGGCACGCAAAGTCTTACGTACTCCACAAGCTTGTCAAGATATGGCTGGTATGTTTCATAATTCGTTGATTCAATGCTGGCCTGCTGAAAGGTTATAACGTCCCAGTTGCGGTTTAATAGCGCTTCCTTCAGAGATACGCTAAAACCTGTTTCCTCTCCGTTCACTCCGAGAATGTAGGTGCGCTGTTCGCTGAACATATTTCTGTAATGCCTTGATAGCGGACATCCGCCTATGAAGAGGTTGAACGTGTTAAGTGCAACTCCGTCAGCCTTTGCGATTCTGTGCAAATATCTTTGCGAGTCGTTTGAAAAGCTGTTTCCTATCGATAAAATGTTTATGCATTTATTTCCAGGGGTGTTCTGATTCATTGTAGCGTACCTTTCGATAATTTGATGTTCTTCAAAAAATGAATTTTAGTTGTTTGCTTGAGGCGACTTGGCTACGTTGTCAGTATGTCGCAACTGCGATTTAAACTCAACTTTAATTATAGCACATCTTATTTGTTTTTTCAATATTCCCGCCAAAAAAAGTTTTAGTTTTATTCTTTTGATTTTGCGTCCCTTGCAGTGTTGACATTTGTCTGTGATTGTGATATACTTTTATTATTGGAATGATATCTGTAGGGCTATATATAGTAGCCCTATTTAACGGAGTTGAAAATATATGGAACTTAAAAACTTAAACGGACGAAAAGTCCGTATGCTCCTCGTTTACCCCGACTATACCGACCGCGACTGCGCGCGCCGTGTAAGCGGCGGTAACTACAGCGAGGGACTTGCATCAATCTCCGCCGTGCTCAAAGAGGGCGGTCACGACGTAAAGCTTTTGCACCTTTTAAATCTACACACCGAGGCTGACTACAAGGAGCGCCTTCTTGCGGCAGGCGAATTTGACATTATCGGCTTCTCTATACGCACAACCGCGTTCCCGGACTGTGTTGACTACATCAAGTGGACCAAGGAAGTCTGCCCTGACGCGTTTGTCATCTGCGGAAGCTATCACTGTACCCTCGTTCCCGACGAGGTGCTCGCCGTGGACGGTGTTGACTGCGTGTGCGTCGGTGACGGTGAGTACGCCGAGCTTGAGCTGTGCGACAAGATGTCGGCAGGCGAGGATTATACAAACGTCGAGAGCCTTTACTTCAAGATGCCCGACGGAAGCATCAAAAAGAATCCGATACGTCCGCTTTTTGCTGACCTTGACCGTATTCCGATACCCGATTTCGAGCTTTTCGATTACGATAATCTCGAGTCCTCGAAGGTCGGCACGGCGATAGTCGTCGTCAGCCGTGGCTGCTTCTACAATTGTACGTACTGCGGCAACGGTAACTTCAGAAAGGTTTATCCCAATAAGAAGATATACGCGCGCTTCCGTTCTCCCGAGAACGCAATACTTTACCTCAAAACGCTCATATCGAAGCATCCGCAGATAAAGTTCATCAACTTCCGCGACGCGATATTCAATATGTTCCCCGATTGGTTTGATAAGTTCATAGATATGTATACCAAAGAGATCGGACTTCCGTGCACGGGTAATATCCGTTTCGATATTCTGACCGAGGAAACGGTCAAGAAGATGAAAGAGGCAGGCTTCTACACCGTCGATATGGGACTTGAGAGCGGTGACCCCGAGATGCGCTTTAAGTATCTGCGCCGTTATCAGACGGACGAGATGATAATCCGTTGCTCGCAGTGGTTCCACAAGTACGGTATCGCACAGCTTACCTACAACATAATCGGTCTGCCGTTTGAGGATATACACCGTGCGCTCAAGACTATCAAGCTGAACGCTCGCATCAAGAGCGACAGAACCATTCCCAATATCTTCTACCCTTATGAGGGTACGGCACTTTACGAGATTTCAAAGGAAGCCGGCTTTATTCCCGAGGGTGACCTCACCAAGCGTCGTGTACCTCTCGTACAGCCGCAGTTCCCCGAGGAGCAGGTGCTCTTTATCGAGGCGTACTTTATGCATTTCGTCAAGCGCTACAAGCGTGCGTACGCGATGCCCGAGTGGCTCGGCAAGCCGTACGAAAAGTGGCTTGACAAGCGTGTGACGGGCAAGCACGTGCCGTACAAGTTCTACGTAAAGCTGCACGATATCTACGCGGCAGCGAGAAACAAGCTCAAGGATTTCCTTGTAAACAAGATGCCGAAGTTCTATGTAAAGCTTCGTATGCTCAAGCACCGTAAGAGAGCACAGAGCAAGTAAGGAGAAAATAAAAATGGCACATTATATAGACCAAAGCAAATGCATATGCTGTGCAACCTGCGACGTTGAATGTCCCTTTGGGGCGGTAATCATCAGCGCAGAGGGCAAGTTCAGCATAGACAAGGAAAAATGCCGCGATTGCAGAAAATGCGCCGAGGCGTGTCCGATGGACGCGATTGAGAAAATGGCGTAACGAAAGCCTCCCTTTTGGGAGGCTTTACTTTTTTATACTTTGCACACCGCTTTTCATAATAGCCCATCGCAACATAGGACTGCACAGCACGTGTCGCTTGAATATTTTTGTAAAGAGCTTCAAGCGCAGCTTAAGCGTTTTCCGTTTATAAAGACGTGCAATCTTTTCGTGTGTATCGCCCTCGTCGAAAGCCTCGGCGAGCAGCTTTGCGCTTATTATCGCGCTGCTTATACCCTCAAACGAGCTCGCGCTGATAAACCCTGCTGCCTCTCCGAGCAGATACACTGACGGCTTGCCGATGCAAAAATCCATAAACCTTCGAGGACTTGTCACAAGGCACGCTTCGCGCCGTATAGCCTTACCGAAGCTATTGCCGAGAAATGCTTCAAGGCGTGACTTCTGCGCCTCAAAGGCTTCACGGCAACCTTGCTTTTCAAAAGCGCCGCCGAATACGACATATGCGTCCTTGTGTATGGTCCAAGAGCAGCTGTCGCTGGTGACCTTATCGAAAATGCACGAGTAATACGGAAGGCGCTGCCCTCTGTTTTCGTACCATTCCTGAATTGATGCGTATTGCCGAGGAATACGCCCTATAAGCTTTCTCCTCACGATAGAGCCGCCACCGTCCGCGCCGACTACGGCTTTGGCTTTGATAGTGTGCTCGGTGCCGTCAAGGGCGGACAGATTTAAAGCATAGCCGTCGTTGCCTTCCACAATGTCGCGCACCCTTGCGTTTATTTTGTTAACGCCGTCGGGCACGAGCGAGATAAGCCATTTGTCGAAGGCGTATCGGTCCATATTCAGATAATGCCGCTGGTAGTAGCGAACGCATTTTGCCGTAAGGTCTATCGTTTCCACAGAGAAAATTTGCGGATCAGACAAGATATTTTTCGGTAGTGTCAGGTCAAGCTGTGCGAGTATCTTTTGCGCGTCGGGCGCAAGCAGACCGCCGCACGGCTTTTTGTTTTCTTCGCTTTGTCCGTCGATAAGAATTACAGACAGCTCGGGGCGCAAAGCGGCAAGCTCTTTTGCGAAGAGGGCGCCTGCCGGTCCTGCTCCAACGATTGCGACGTCGTATATATTACTCATCGTCTATCTCACCCTCGGCATACTCTAAAAGGTCGCCCGGCTGACAGTCGAGCACACGGCAGAGCTTGTCGAGCGTGGACATTTTGAGCGCCTTTATTTTTCCGTTTTTGAGAAGCGATACGTTTGCCATAGTGAAGCCAACCTTTTCGGCAAGCTCGCCGACACTCATCTTGCGCTTTGCTAACATAACGTCGATATTTATGATTATCATAGCGTTGCGTCGACCTCCTCCTTCATTTTGGCGGCGCGCTTTACGTAGTCTGCGAGCAGATACAGCAAAAATGCGAGCGCGAAGCCGATAAGGTCAATCATAGCAAGAAGCGGCGCAACGAGAAATTCTCCGACGCACAAAAGCGCAACAGTAGCCGCTAAAAGCAAAATACAGTCAACAAAAAGGATACGCGAGATGCGTGCTATAAGACTTGCATTTTTTTGCGTGAAGATCTCGTCCGCAGCAATTGCCGAGGGGAACTCCAACGCCATTGACAGTATACATAGGCAAGGGATTGCGAGAATAGCACCGCCGATGCAGACAACGTAGCGGGTTAGTTCATAAGCGAGAACCTGCTCTGCCATATAATCGGCGAAATTTGAAATGAAAGATATCGAGATAGCTAAGAACAATAATATCAGCGCAAATATTACGGCACGTGTGATTTTTGAGAGATGAGCGTTCATTTTGGCTCTCCTTTTCTGTATTGTGTATACAGTATAGCATACGTTTTGCGATTTGTCAATAAAAATTTATCGCATTGCGATAAAAATATTTTGCGTTGCGAGAAATCGTACCGAAAAATATGCGCAATGCATATCCTGTATCGCCCTTGACAATCCGGCATATTTGTAGTATAATGAACTCATATATTTTACATTGTGATATATACCAGAGGTAACAAATGAAAAAAGCAATACTTATGCCTGATTCCTTTAAGGGCACGATGAGTTCGTCGGAGATCTGTGCTATTATGAGATCCGAGATAATAAAGCATTTTCCTACCTGCGAAATAAAGAGCATACCCGTTGCGGACGGCGGCGAGGGAACGGTTGACTGCTTTATTGAGGCGATGGGCGGCGAGCGTGTGACGCTCACTGTTAAAGGTCCGTTTATGGAGGACATCGAGGGCTTTTACGCTATAGTTGAGGGCGGTAAGACCGCTATAATCGAAATGGCGGCTACTGCAAGCCTTCCTATGGTGCTTGGCAGAGAAAATCCGCGCATAACCACAACTTACGGCGTTGGACAGCTCATTCGCGACGCGGTTTCGCGCGGATGCAAAAAAATAATCGTCGGTCTTGGCGGAAGCTGTACCAACGATATGGGCGTGGGCGCGGCGGCAGGTGCAGGCGCACGCTTCTTTGACGCCGACGGCAACACCTTCGTTCCCACGGGCGCAACGCTTGAAAAGATTGCGAAAATCGACGTTTCTGCCGTGCGCGATATGCTCGGCAACGTAGAGATCACCGCTATGTGCGACATAGACAATCCGCTTTACGGCCCCACGGGCGCGGCGTACGTTTTTTCGCCGCAGAAGGGTGCTGATCCCGACACCGTAAAGGTGCTTGACGATAACCTTCGCGCGTGCTCCGAAGCCGTGAAAAAGGAGCTTGGCATCGACGTGTCCGAGCTTCCCGGAGCAGGTGCGGCAGGCGGTATGGGCGCAGGCATGGTGGCGTTCTTCGGCGCGACGCTTAAATCGGGCATCGACACGGTGCTTGACACGGTCGGCTTCGAGAATATCGCCGCAAACGCGGATTTTATCTTCACGGGCGAGGGTAAAATAGACAGCCAG
>JAZNBZ010000091.1:0-7342 GCA_045587285.1 Candidatus Flemingiibacterium sp.
CGGTCACTCCAAGAACATCATCGCTTGCGTTGACAAGGTTAAATCCGCATTCCCCGAGGCGCAGATCATCGCAGGTAACATCGCGACCGCTGCAGCGGCTCACGACCTTATCTCGGCAGGCGCAGCCGCTATCAAGGTCGGTATCGGCCCCGGTTCTATCTGCACCACGCGTGTCGTCGCAGGTATCGGCGTACCGCAGGTCACCGCGATCTACGACGTTGCAAGCGCGGCGGCTGAATCGGGCATTCCCGTTATCGCTGACGGCGGTATCAAGTACTCGGGCGATCTCGTTAAGGCTCTCGCAGCAGGCGCGAACGTCGTTATGATCGGCTCGCTCTTCGCAGGATGTGAGGAATCCCCCGGAATGACCGAGATCTACCAAGGACGTCAGTTCAAGGTATACCGCGGTATGGGCTCGCTCGCGGCTATGGAGAAGGGCTCGAAGGACCGTTACTTCCAGGAAAATTCCCGCAAGCTCGTTCCCGAGGGCGTCGAGGGACGCGTGCCCTACAAGGGACCGCTCTCTGACACCGTATTCCAGCTCATCGGCGGTATCCGCGCAGGTATGGGCTACTGCGGTACTCCCACTATCCCCGAGCTTCAGGAGCGCGGACAGTTCGTTCGCATCACCGGAGCAGGTCTGCGTGAGTCGCATCCGCACGACATCAACATCACAAAGGAAGCTCCCAACTACTCGGTTCAGTCGGGACTGTAAGATAAAACAAATAAGCCACTCGCGTTTGCGAGTGGCTTTTCTGTATCTCCCACTTGGGCGCAAAAATCTACCTCTTGGATAAATACTATTTACAAATTTCGGCTTTTGTGCTATCATAATTACAGAAAGCAGTAAAGGAGGACGTCGATGAAGGTACGTGTTGAAGTGTCGCAGGACGGTGAAGAAGAAATAGTAATCCGATGCAAAAAAATAGACGAGCGTACCGAAATGATACGCGATATTATCGAAAACGTCGCAAAATCCAAGCGCGAGCTGCTTTTGTATATCGGCAACACGGAGTATTACGTCGCAAAGGACGATATTCTCTTTTTTGAAGCAAGCGAGGGCAGGGTGCTTGCACACACGAAGGACAACGTGCTTCGCACGACTCACAGGCTGTTCGAGCTTGAGGATATAATGCCGTCCTATTTCGTACGCATTTCAAAATCCGCTATAGCAAACGTCAAGGTCATTTCCTCTTTGTCGCGTGAGCTTACGGGCAACGGAAAAATTACCTTCAAATCATCCGAAAAATATGCGTATTTTTCGAGGGCGTACTATAAATCATTAAAAGACAAAATAGACGAGGTGAGGTTTTAATATGAAAGCAAAAAACGTAATTATCGGCTTACTTATAATTGCATTCGCAATTTTCGGCATACTTGAGGTGTCTGGCGTGATAGCGCCTATTGAGAGCGCTGTCGGCGGAATTTCCTACGTGCAGATAATCGGCGTGCTTATTCTGCTCGGCTTGTTTGTAAACGAGGTGTCAAAGCGCAGAATAGTAACCTCGGTGTTTATCCCTGCGTTTATATTTATGGTGATAGAGCGTAACGTCGCGTTTGTGTGCGGTATAGAGGGCGGCAACATCATAAACAATTGGCTGCTCTTACTATTTACGGCAATCATATGCATTGGCGTACATTTTATAATTCCAAAGCGCGTACGCATCAAAAAGACGCACACAGCAGCCTTTACAAGCTCGCACGACGACGGCGCGACATACAAGGAGCACAGCCTCGGAGCGGCGACGGAGATCATCGACTGCACCACCTTCACGCGCAAGCATTACGAAAACAATCTTGGGCAGACGGTGATACGCTTTGAAAACGTGTCCGAGTACGTCGGAGAGGGCGTTATCTATATTGAAAACAACCTCGGTCACACGGAGATACGCGTTCCCGGTGATTGGCGCGTTGTGACGAACATCGAAAATAATCTCGGGGCGGTCAACAGTGGCAAAATAGGTAATGCGCAAGGTCCCGTTCTATACATCGAGGGAGAAAACAATCTCGGCGCGATTGATATTTTAAATGCATAGAAAAAGGAGCAGTTTTTACTGCTCCTTTTAATTTCAGCTTTCGCTTCTCTCGCCGAGAATATCGCGGTAGTAGCGGTAGAAATTCTCGTATTCGCCGGCGTCGAGCGCGTCGCGAATCTTCTGCATAAGCTCATTGTAGAAGTAGAGGTTGTGCAGTACAGCAAGGCGCATACCGAGCGTTTCCTTCGCCTTAAAGAGATGGCGGATGTACGAGCGGCTGTATGCACGGCACGCGGGACAGCCGCAGTTCTCGTCGATTGGACGGGGATCCTTGGCGTACTTCTCATTGAGAAGGTTCATCTTGCCGTGCCAAGTAAAGATGTTACCGTGACGCGCGTTACGGCTGGGCATTACGCAGTCGAAGAAGTCAACGCCACGATGTACCGCTTCAAGTATATTGCAGGGCGTACCGACGCCCATTAAGTAACGCGGCTTATCCTTGGGCATATACGGCTCAACTACGTCGATAGTCGCATACATCTCCTCAGCGCTCTCACCAACGGCGAGTCCGCCGATAGCGTAGCCGTCGCACTCGATCTCGCGTATCTGCTTCATATGCTCGATACGAAGGTCCTCGTACGTCGAGCCTTGGTTGATACCGAAAAGCATCTGATTTTTGTTGATAGTCGTTTCGAGCGAGTTGAGTCTGTCCATCTCCGCACGACAGCGCGCAAGCCAACGCGTGGTGCGCTCGATAGAGTCCTTGGTGTATTTATACGGGGCAGGGTTCTCGATGCACACGTCAAATGCCATTGCTATTGTGGACGCGAGGTTTGACTGAATCTGCTTCGACTCCTCGGGACCCATAAATATACGCGCGCCGTCGATGTGTGAGGCAAAGCGTACACCCTCCTCGGTTATTTTACGAAGCTGTGCGAGCGAGAACACCTGAAATCCGCCCGAGTCGGGAAGAACGCGCTTATCCCAGTTAAAAAACTTGTGTATGCCGCCCATTTCGGCGATAAGCTTGTCGCCGGGACGAAGGTGCAGGTGGTAGGTGTTCGAGAGCTCAACCTGACAGTTGACCTCGCGAAGGTCCATTGTGGAGATACCGCCCTTGATAGCCGCGCACGTGCCGACGTTCATAAATACGGGCGTCTGTATAGTGCCGTGGACGGTTTTGAACTCGCCGCGGCGGGCGTTTCCTTCTTGTTTTAGGAGTTTAAACATAGTTTTATCCTTTCGGTAATTATGTATTGTACGATTTTACGCTCGCTCAGCCGAGCCTGAGGGGGTGTGGGGGACGCGGAGCGGCGTTTGAGCGCAGCGAGAGCCCCCACTCGTTCCGCGCTTTGCGTGGAACGAAATAGGCGTGATGCTATAAAGCATCATATCCTCTTAAACTGCTTTTCAATTGCAGATTTGGTCATCTCAAACGCGACCGGTCTGCCGTGTGGGCACACCTTGATGTCGTCAAGCACCAACAGCTTGTCGCATATCCATTTGAGGTGTTCCATACCGTATTCGCGGCCGATCTTTATAGCCGCCTTGCACGACGCCTGATAGAGCGCCTTTTCAAAGAGCGTGTCGCGCGTTATCTCGGCGCTTCCCGTACCGCTTGCAAGCTTGTCCGCGATAGTTTCAAATACGTCACGTGCGGCGTTTAGCTCAAGACTCGTCGGTATTGCGGTGATGCTCACGGTGCGCTCCTCTACGGTAAACTCGTAGCCGATAGCCGTTATGTCGCGCTCATACTCGCGCACCGTGTCGGCAAGCTCGGCACTCATCGGTATAAGAAGCGGCGTCAGAAGAAGCTGACGCGGTATATCGCCGCTGTTAAGGCTCTCTTTTAGACTTGCCTTTAAGTCCTCGAATATAATGCGCTCGTGCGCCGCGTGCTTATCTATAACGAGCACGCGGTCGCCCACCTCGATAAAGAGGTAAGAGAGAAACGCCTCGCCGAGTATTTTGTATTCGGGAATGATCTTCGGCTCGGCTCGCTGTACGTTCACGCGCGGATAGGATTTGAAATCCGCCTCGGTCGGAATGTCGGGCAGGGTAGTTCGGTTTGCATCTGCACTCACAGCGTGCGTACGGCGGTACTGCTCAAACTCCTCCGCGCTCATACGGGAGGGCTGCTTGTCGGGAACAATATTTTTGACGCGAGGTGCCATAAGCTGCTCGTCAACCTCTTGTGCTACCTTTTCAAGCACCATTTTCTGTCCTTCAACAGGTGCGCCGTCAAGTGCGGACATTTTTTCTTCAAGCTCCTTTGGCAGTGGCTCGAGGAACATTTCCTGCATAGTCTGCACCGCGTCTGTCGGTTCGTCCTTTTGCGTCATTTTGTATTCAACCGTCGAATTATCGCGCGGCACTACTATAATCTCGGGCGTGTGCGCAGTGTGTGGCGGCAGTGCATCATCTGCACTCTCACGCAGAAGCTCGGAGAAGGATATCTGCCCCTGCTTCACGTTTCGCTGATTGTTGTATACACGCTTTTCGGCAGGCTCGCTTTTGTCCTCAATCGGGACGAACGCGTTAAGCTGCTTTGCAAGCTCAAAGCTCACGTCGCCAACATTCTTACCTTGAAGGTCCATCTTCGGGCGAGGAATGTGACGCTCAAGCGCGCCGCGTACCGCGTAGAATACCGCCTCGAAAATAGGCTTTTCCGCGACGAATTTGACCTCAAGCTTCGTCGGGTGGATATTAACGTCCACAAACTCGGGCGGCACCTCGACGAACATAACCGCGGCAGGGAAGCGTGAAGTGTCGAGATACGACGTGTAGCTCTCCTCGAGCGCCGCCTGTAGACAGCGGCTTCTAACGTGTCTGCCGTTTACGTAGAATATCTGATTTTGTCTGTTGCCAAAGTTATTGTCAGGCGTGCCGATATAGCCGTGAACGCTCACGGGAACGCTCGAGCCGCCGTACATCTGAACGTCGCTCTTATACGAAAGCTCAATGAGCTTAGTTGCAAACTCCGCGCCGCACGCGCTGTAAATAGCGTGGTAAAGATTGCCGTCGCCGGGTGTATTGTAGCGCATCTTGCCGTCGATTATAAGCGTCATCGAAACGCCGGGGTTAGAGAGGGCAAGCCGCTCGAAAAGGTCTGCAACGTGGGACGCCTCGGTCTGATCCTTCTTTAAGAACTTGCGTCTTGCAGGAAGATTAGCGAATAGATTTTCGACGATTATAGTCGTACCGTCCGCCATAGGCGCCTCGGTTAATATGGGCGTGTCCATACCGGGGTGTATTTCAAGCTGTGTGCCGTATTTATCCTCTTTTCGCTTTGAGCGTATGCGAAGGTCTGATACCGCCGCTATTGATGCAAGCGCCTCGCCGCGAAATCCGAGCGTCATTATGGAAGCAATGTCGTGTGAGGTGCGTATCTTGCTCGTCGCATTACGCTTTATCGAGAGGGGAAGGTCCTCTTTAGCCATGCCGCAGCCGTTGTCAGAGCAGCGGATAAGCGTCACACCGCCGTTTTGTATTTCGACGGTCACCTTCGTCGCGCCTGCGTCTATTGAATTTTCAACAAGCTCCTTAACAACCGAGAGAGGACGTTCTATCATCTCACCCGCGGCGACAAGCACCGCCGTTTCGTAGTCAAGCTGGCGTATAATTCCCATTTGGCGCTCCTTTCTTTAGGATAACATCTTTTTAAGGCGATAAAGCTCGTTCATCGCTTCGATAGGCGTTAGTGTATCGAGGCTTATCTCGCGTATCGACTCCGCCGCGTTCATCGCGAGCATCATTTCAACGGTAAGCTCGTCCATAGGCTCGCTTTCCTTTTCTTCCTTGACGCGTACGACCTGCACGCCGCCTGCCTCAATCTCGGCAAGCACCTCTTTGGCGCGGCGTATCACCTCGGTTGGTATACCCGCAAGCTTTGCGACCTCGATACCGTAGCTGTCGTCAGCCGCACCGCGCACTATCTTGCGAAGGAAGGTTACGTCGTCCCCCTTTTTCTTTGCGGCGATGTTGTAGTTGACAACGCCCGGGATTGTATTTTCAAGCGAGGTCAGCTCGTGATAATGCGTTGCAAACAGCGTCTTTGCAGAAATTTTGTTTGAGGTCGTATACTCGACGATGGCGCGTGCGATAGCCATACCGTCGTAGGTGGACGTACCGCGTCCGATCTCGTCGTAGATTATAAGCGATTTCTTGGTCGCGTTTTTGAGGATATGCGCGACCTCGTTCATCTCGAGCATAAACGTGGACTGTCCCGACGCGAGATCGTCCGACGCGCCGACACGTGTAAACACGCGGTCACATATGCCGATGTGCGCGTTTCGTGCGGGCACGAACGAGCCGATCTGCGCCATAACGGTTATAAGTGCTACCTGGCGCATATACGTCGATTTACCAGCCATATTAGGGCCGGTGATAAGCATAAGCTTATTATCCGAGGTGTTGAGAAGGGTATCATTCGGCACGAAATAGCTGTCCGACACGAATTTTTCAACGACCGGGTGACGTCCGTCGGTGATCTCGATCTTGTCGTTTGTATCGAGTGTAGGGCGAGTGAAGGAGTTTTTAACCGCAACGTCGGCGAGCGAGAGATAAGCGTCAAGCTTTGCAATCATCTCTGCCGTAAGCTTGATACGTGCAATATTGTCGGAAAGGCGCGCGCAGATAGCGCGGAACATCTCGTATTCGAGCGTGTTTACGCGGTCAGCCGCACCGAGAAGCGTTGCCTCGGTGTCCTTGAGCTCTTGTGTAATGTAACGCTCGGCGTTTGCCGTCGTCTGCTTCCTTATGTACGTGTCGGGCACGAGGTCGAGCTGTGAGCGCGTGACCTCGATATAGTAGCCGAACACGCGATTGTAGCCGACCTTTAATTTGGAGATGCCCGTAGCGGCGCGCTCGCGCTCCTCAAGCTGCTTTATAATGTCGGACGAGTCCGAAATAACGTGACGAAGATAGTCAATCTCCTCGCTCGCGCCGTCCTTTATGATACCGCCCTCTCTTACCGAGAAGGGAGCATCGTCTTTTATAGTAGCCTCGAGAAGGTCATAAAGGTCAGTCAGTGGATCGAGGTCCTCGTTTAAAGAGGACAGCTCGGCCGAACGCACGTCTGCAAGCAAACGCTTAAGCTCGGGAATAGCCGATATGGTCGAGCGGATAGCAACGAGATCCTTGCCGTTTGCGCTGCCGTAAACGATTTTGGTCGTAAGACGCTCAAGGTCAAGCATATTTTTAAGTGCGAGCATAAGCTCCTCACGCACCATAAAATCGTCGTAAAGCTCGTTTACGGCGTCAAGGCGGCGCTCAATGTCGTAAAGGTTAACAAGCGGAAGCTCCACCCATTTGCGAAGCAGTCGCGCGCCCATTGCGGTTTTGGTCGAGTCGAGCACCCATAAAAG
>JAZNBZ010000092.1:0-10180 GCA_045587285.1 Candidatus Flemingiibacterium sp.
GTGCGCTACAAAGAGCAGTACCTCTGCCGCGGCGAGCACAGATTTGTGATTTGATAAGACAAAAAGCAACCACCCAAGTGAGGTGGTTGCTTTTTGCTATTATCCGTTTCATCAAGAGCGACAACTACCTGAGTCAGTGCCACCCCGAGGCTATATCCTTTAACTATCCCCGCTTCAATAAGCCAAGGCCGCAGACGTAAAGCTTTGCGTTCTCTGTCTTATCAAGCACTGCCTTTTTTCTAAAGAGCGGTGAATAATCTCGCAGAGAATATTCGCGCTCGAACTTTACGTCGGGCTTTATAAATATAGCATAGTCAAAGACGTTTTCCATTGCAACCTCCAAATATACGTGTGATTTTTACAGTAAAAATCAGTCCTCGGGCTTAACCTCAAGCTTTAGCGGATAATCGCCTAGCTTGTTTACCTTAAAGCCGTTCTTCTTGTATTCCTCATAGTCAAACGCCTCAAGCTCGTCGATAGAAAGCTTGTGGAATTCGTAAAAATTCTTCCACCACTCGTAGCCCGAGCCAAGCTCTGCACCAAGATAAGCGTCGGCAATATCACAGCCCATAGCGGGAGCAACGTAGAATGCACCCATTGCAAGCACGTTTACGCCGTTGCCCGTGATTGCACGAAGTGCCGCGGGGACGCTCTCAACAACGCCTGCGTGAACGTGAGGGCATTTGCTTGCGGCAATATGTATACCCATACCCGTGCCGCAGAACAGCAACGCTCTTTCAAATTCGCCCTCGGAGATCATCGCGCCTGCGCGAAGTCCGACTCTGTGGAACATAAGATCCGTATCGTCGGGATCTGAATCAGCCTTAACGCCGATATCCGTGATAGTCCAGCCTTTTTTGCGAAGGTGCTCGCAAACCGCCTCCTTGAGAGGAAATCCTGCAAAATCCGCACCAACTAAAATTTGCTTGTCCTTGATTTTTTTCATTTTCGTATCCACCTTCCAATAAAAATATTACATACCGTGTATTAACTCAAAGAGAGAAACGGCAAACATCATCTGCATTTCCTCTGTGGGATGATTTATGCGGTTTGACGAAGACGGATATAGTCAACGCCGTTCTTCTTCAAAATATCCCACTTGCGATAGCAGTCGCAAAGAGGCACGTTCTCCTCTGCACACACCCTGCGCGCGACGTCCATATAGTCGTCGAGTATCTCGCTGCACGGCGTCATTCGCTCAAACAGCGCGCGCAAATTTTCGTCCGTCACCTCGGGGCTTACCTTGTCTGCCATAAGGTTGGGAGTCATAAAGATGATCTCTGAGCCACTCTCACGGAGCTTTCTGAACAGCATTCGCAGGCTGTCCTCATACCGCCCTATCTTTTCGTACTTGCCAAGGCAGGCATCGTTAAGACCGAAGCTGACTACGGTGAGGTCGGGGTGAAAGGCGATAACGTCGCGCTCCACTCGCTTGACGGCACTTGCCGCCTCGTCGCCGCTGATACCTGCATGGATCATATTTATCGGTGCCGCGGGATAGCAAAGCTCTAAAAGATGCCGTAATTTTGTGTGGTAGCCCTCGTCAACGCGAAACTCCGTTTCAAAGCCTGCTTCGTTTACCTTGTAAAGCTCAAAGCACCCTTGCGTCACGCTGTCACCCAAAAACGCTATCGTAACGGGCGGTGCCTCAAGCGGCTTCTTTTGCTTTGCTATTAACTTATCTATGATTTTCATATTTCACAAAAGCACCCTTTCATACTGTGATTTACTTATTGTACTCGTGAGAAAAGAGATAGGGGTTTTTTCGCAATTTCTCAAGCATATAGTCCGTTTCATCAACCACGTCAACTACCTGAGTCAGCGCCGCCCCGAAGTTATATTCCTTGGCTATCCCTGCTTCAATAAGCTCAGGTCTCACCTTGTCGTAGTAGTGGCTTCTGCCGGGCTCGTGTCGGCGGATCTTTACGGGGATCTCACTTCCATCGTAATCCGTAATTACATAATCGTATTCCTGCGGCATAAAAAGTCCCGTGACGTCCGCACGCTCTTCAAGCGCGTGCATATACGTGTTACAGCACATAGTCGTGCCGATAAAAAGCATCTTCGCACGTCTGCCGTAGAATTTTCCCCAAGGCGATGCCCAACCAATGCTTGTGGTAACCTTTTCGTTGCCGCTGCAAAAATCCCTTGCATCCATTCCAAACGCCGATACGGAATGCGTAGCGGAAAGCGAGCGAATTACACCGTCTCTTTTTCTGAAAAGCTCGGGCATTATGCCAACGTCGTGACATTCTGCTGTCCTTACGTCAAATCTGTTTCCGTACGGCTTAAATTCGCCGTTTTCATCAGGCAACGTGCGGTATTTGCCTTTTTCGTTAAAAAAGTATCCAAACTTCCACGTCAGCGTCGGGAATGCAACAAGTCCCTCTTTGCCAAAATACTGAGTGAGAGCATCAATTATGGTTTCGGCACCGTCGCATACACCGCTCGCGCCGGCTATTTTTTTATAGGACGAATGTACGAGAACGGTATCGCTCGGTTTAAGCCCCATATTTTTGAGGTCATCAATCAAATGGTCTTTAGTATACATTATCAAAGCCCTTCATACATATCTGCAAGTCTTCTGACACTCTTCTGCAGATCGCACAACGCCTCGGGAATTCTGCTCGGATCGTATAGCTCGATATACGTGGGTGCCTCCAACGTGAAGTATCCGTTGTAGTTGATCTCCTTCAGCGCCTTAACGATTGCATCAAAATCAATGTTCATCGAAAACGGTATTTGATGTGTGTCGTTGCGTCTATCGGTATCGTGAATATGGAGCGCCTGAAGTCTCGTGCCGAGCGCGTGTATCATTTCAACCGCGGAGGTACGAAGTCCGCGCATCTCGGCGTGACCTGTGTCAAGACACGCAACAAAGGTCTCATCGTCACCGAGCAGGTCAAGAGTTGCGACAAGATCATCGGGCCACGAGCAAGCGCCGCGAACTGCGTCCTTTATGGCCTTGTCCCAGGAATAGGTGTTTTCGACTGCAATTTTTACTCCGCACGCTTTAGCAAACGGGAGCAATTCAAGGTACATCTCCGCATTTTCCTCACGGCTTGCCTTGATGCAGGGGTGAATTATACAAGTATCCGCACCTGCCTCAGCAGTACATTCGATCGCCTTTTTCAGCACCGAGCGCACGCCGGGAACCTCGCAGGGAAACGGCGCGTGCGACTGATTGCATACTATTCCGTTATCCTCTCCGATCTGACGCAGCTTTCTCGCAAATTTAAGATAATCGGGAGTTGTCAGGGGGTGATTTGTTACCATTATATCCTTCGTATCAAAATCGTAAACCGCCAAATGGCAAAGAGTAAAATCCCAAGCGTCGAAGCCCGCCTTTGCGACAGCCTCCACAGCCCTTTCTTCTCCTAATATTACGGAAGCCGATCCGATTTCTGTTGAAGTTTTCATAGCCTTAACTCCTTAAAAATACAATTTTGGTGTATATGGTGTATATATAATACGTATACATCGAAATTGTACCATCGGATAGCCCGAATGTCAATGTTTTTATTTTATCATATTTTAAGTTATAATGTCCTTATTTAATATCAACGCTTTTTGTCCCTGTTTTTTGATTAGGGGGAGTGCTACGGATACCGCTTGTGCGGATAGGTTGTTTTAAGCATATTACGCACAAAAAGGACGGCAAGAGCCGTCCTTTCGCGTTAATTATAGAAATTTCTGCTTATGATCTCGTCCTGAACGTCGGGCGCGAGTGCGGTGAAGTACACCGACAGTCCGCAAACTCTGACGAAAAGGTTCGGATGCCGCTCGGGGTGAGCCTTCGCGTCGATAAGCTCATCTTTTGAGAGCACGTTCGGCTGAAGCGTCACACAGCCGCTCATCGCCACGGCTCTCATAAACGCCGCAAAATTGTCCTCGTCAAAGGAGGCAGATGCAGGAAGCATCACGTCAAGGACCGCAACTGCGCCGCCGCACACACCAAAGTCCACGTTTTTCATCGAATTTATCGGCGCGGTCAAATCCGAAAGCGGCTTCACGAAGCTCGGTCCGCAGCCGTTGCCGAGATAGTCGAAATCGTATCTGCCGTCGGGCGTCGCACGCAGACACGGCGCAAACGTGCGGTTGAACGAATACACGAATACGCTCGGCAAGTAAATGCCGCCGCGCTCGTTTTTGCGGGATTTGATTATGGTGGCTATATCCGAAAAGAGTCGGTTGGCAAGTGCGTCCACAGCGCCGTCGTTTTGAGCGTATTTCGGGAGTCTTACGACCTCGCGGCGGAACTCCTCGTGCCCTTTCCAATTCTTTTCAAGTATAGCCCTAAAGCCGTCAAGCGATATTCTCTCGTCGTCGTAAACGAGCGACTTTATCGAGTAGAGCGAGTCAACGAGATTGGCAAATCCCGCAAGCGCGACCGTTGCGAAATTGTACTTCGCGCCACCGTCGGTGTAGTCGCGTCCACTCTTGATGCAGCCGCTTTGCATCGCCGAGAAAAGCGGCGTTGACGTTGCTTTTTTGTAAAAGGACTGGCGAAAATTACGCTGGTCGATAATTTCGTCGTAAAAGCGCTTGAAGCTTGCTATAAACTCGGAGTAAAGTTCCTCAAACGTGTCAGCGTTCGCGATAGGCTCTATGATATCAGCCGTATCGTCGCCGCTAAGAAACACGTCGAAAAAGCGAAGCAAGGAGATATAAAACGCAGTTCCCTCCGTGTGTCCGAAGCCCTCGAGCATCATCTCCTGACAGCCGCCGTTTACGTACTTGCGCGCATCCTCGATAGCTACGCCGCTATCGACGAGCGAAGGGATCACAATATCGTCGTTAAAGAGCGCAAAATTGTTGTGACCTCTAATAAGCGCCTTGCCGATAAGCTTCAAATATTCCTCGGGCGAGCTTGCCGAGTAGCGGCAATTAAGCTTCGGGTTTAATAATTTCTCGCGGTGATGCTCCTCGATGAACATTCTCGTAAGGTCGTTAAAAATATGCTCGCCGTCCTCGTCGCATCCGCCAAGCTGTATGCACGCACTCGACTCGGGCCACTTGTTGTTCTCGACGTCGAATTTGACGTCCGTGTGGAGCATAAACTGCGTGATAAGCCGCCTTGCATCGGTTTCGGTTATACGTCCTGCCGCAACGTCACGCTCGTAAAGACCGATAAGTAAGCGGTCAACGTGACCGAACTGCGAAATCGCGACGTTTTCGAGCGTCGGTGTGACCTCGCGTATAAACAGGAGCATAGCGAGCCCCTCGTAGAAGGTTTCGGGAGCATTTTCGGGGATTTTACGCGCGGTCTTGGCGATAAGTGCGAGGTTTTCGCGTTGTGTGTCGGTTAAATCGCCTCCGAGAAGCGTCTCTGCTTTGTCGGCGAATTTGTGGGCAATCGTAATTACGGCATCACAGCTCTCTACAACGGCACGGCAGAAATTATGCTCGGCGCTCCCCTCTTGGAGTTCGCTCAAGCGCTGCTGTGCCTCTGCACGAATACCGCCGATGCCGACCTTCAAAAGCTCGGTGTAATCGAGCGTGTTGTGGTCGTGGTCAAAGGTGTCGTAGTGCGAGCATACGTTGTTGGTTTCTCTGTCGAAATACGGGAGATAGCGTGCCGTCATCTCGGCGTATTCGGGATGCAGGCGTTCAAGCTCGGCGTTTTTTCTCTGCACGAGCCAGCACGCAGGGGTGTTTTTGTTAAGTCCGCGAGAGCGCGAGTGATTGTAGAAAAGCTCAAAAAAGAAAGGCGTTTCCTTGAATATAATCGGCTCGCAGTATTCTGCCATAAGCGAGTGGAGCTTACTTTTGAGAAGCGGCGTCGGGGTGCTTGGATTTTCAGCGTAAAACGCATCCATTTCGGCAAATATCCGCTCGTATTCGGCGCGGAATTTCTCCTCGACCGCGGCGTCAGCGAAGGTCATCCACGGTCTCATATCCATTTTTCTGTAATAAGCCGTCATTTCATTTTTAAGTGCGGTATACATAATATCACGCTCCTTTGATAACATTATAGCCTCTTGACAAAAGCATTTCAATGATATATAATATTATTGAATTGATATATCGTACTATTTTGCGAGGTGACCGCATATGAGAATAATCGCAGTTGACGTTGATAATGAGCAAGACGCCGACTTTAAGCTTCACAGACCGAACGGCCGCTCCGACTATCTTTTCGTATTATTCAAATCCCCCTCTAAGGTTATGGTGAACGGCGAATACGTAAAGGCTGACAAGGGCTCGTTTATGATTTTCGACAAGCACAAAATACAAAGCTACCTTGCAGACGGCACGGAATTCCTTCACGACTATATGCACTTTGATCTTGAAGGCGATATTGAGCAACTGATATTTTCTACTATTCCGACCGATGCGCTTTTATACACGCCGATAAGTGCGCCGATCTCGAGCATCCTTTCGGAAATAAAGAGCGAATTCGTCGGCGCTCCGAGCGAGTACGCCAAGGAAATACTCACGCATCTCGGTATCGCGTTTTTATACAGAATAAAAAACGCAGTCAAGTCAGACGCAAATGCGGCGCACGGGCGTTATTTTGCCGAATTTAACGCTTTGCGCCTTGAAATTTACAAAAATCCGAGCGAGGATTGGACGGTTGAGAAAATGTCGCGCGAGCTTAATTTGAGCCGTTCGTATTTCCAAAGCCTATATAAGGAAATATTTGAAACGTCCTGCGCCGAGGACGTTATAAACGCACGCATCGCCAACGCAAAAATGCTCCTCTCAAGCACGCTTCACCCGATAGGAGAGATTGCCGCCGAATGCGGCTACAAAAACACCGAGCATTTTATACGCCAATTTAAAGCCAGAGTCGGCGTACCGCCGCAAAAATTCCGCAATACGTAAAACAAAACGGGCGAGTTTAACTCGCCCGTTCGTTAGTTCACCTGTTCGATTTTAATCATATTGGAGTTGCCCGATTTGCCGTTGATCTGACCGCCCGTCAAAACGACGCTGTCGCCGCGTTCGAGCTTGTATATCTCCTTGGCGCGCTTCATCGCGCTGTAGAACATAACCTCGATCGAGGAAAACTCCTCGCACATAACGGGCGTAACGCCCCAGCTTAAGTTAAGCTTGCGCCAAACCTTTTCGCTCGTCGTCATACCGAGAATATCGACGGGGCATCTGAAGCGGCTCACCATTCGTGCCGTCTTGCCGCTTATGGAGTTTACGACGAGTCCCTTCGCGTCGAGCGCGATAGCCATCGAGCACGCGGAATGCGAGAGCGCGTCGATGTTGTTGCGGATCTTGAACTCCGTCGTCTTGAAGCGCGCACTGTAGTCGATCTTCGTTTCTGTGTACTCCGCTATCTCCACCATATTTTTGACAGCCTTGACAGGATACTTGCCCGATGCCGTTTCGCCCGAGAGCATAACCGCGGACGTGCCGTCGTAGACGGCGTTTGCAACGTCGGAAAGCTCTGCGCGTGTCGGACGCGGATTGTGTATCATCGACTCGAGCATCTCCGTCGCGGTGATTACGCGAATGCCGAGAAGTCGGCACTTGTTGATGAGATATTTCTGTATCGCAGGCACCTCTATAAACGGTATCTCAACGCCAAGGTCGCCGCGCGCGATCATAATACCGTCCGCAAGCTCGCATATTTCGTCAATGTTGTCAACGCCCGCACGGTTTTCGATCTTCGCGATAATATCAATATTCTCACCGCCGTTTTCGTTAAGGAAATTGCGTATATCAGCAACGTCCTTTTTCGTCGATACAAACGATGCCGCAACGAAGTCGATGTCGTTCTTGATACCGAACAGCAGGTCTTCCTTATCCTGCGCACTTAAAAATTCGTGCTTCATTAAAATGCCCGGGAAATGCATACTCTTGCGGTCGGAAAGCTCGCCGCCGACGATTACCTTACATATAACGTCACTTCCCACGATCTCGGTTACGTTAAAAATAACGAGTCCGTTGTTAACGGTTATTGTGTCGCCGACAGAAAGATCGTTCGTAAGGTGGGCGTAGTTTACCGCAACACGCTCACTGTTACCGACAATGTGGTCGGTGGTAAATGTGAACGTGTCGCCTTCCTTGAGTGATATTTTCTTGTTTTCAAAGGTTTTGATTCTGTATTCGGGACCTTTGGTATCGAGCATTATCGCGACGGGCAGATCAAGCTCGGCGCGTACCTTTTTGATGGTGTCGATCTTGGTTTGATGGTCAGCGTGCGTGCCGTGAGAGAAATTGAGTCGTGCGACGTTCATGCCCTCGATGCACATCTGTCTGAGTGTAGCCTCGTCCTCGCACGCAGGACCTATCGTACAAATAAGCTTGGTTTTTCTCATTAATATCATCTCCATTTTATATGGGTTATTCTTCCCTTTTTCTATGTAAATATTCTATCATATTCACAGGCATTTGTCAAGGCAAATACACAGTCGGTCGAAAAAAACGGGCGACGTTACGTCGCCCGTTCGTATATTTTATTAGTGCTTAAAATGACGCTGACCGGTAAACACCATTGCGATGCCGTACTTGTTTGCCGCATCAATGGATTCCTGATCCTTGATAGAGCCGCCGGGCTGAATAATTGCGGTGATGCCTGCCTTGTGAGCTGCCTCAACGCAGTCCGGGAACGGGAAGAACGCGTCGGACGCCATAACGGAGCCTGCCGCACGGTTCTTCTCTGCACCGTCGAGATCGTTCGCGTAACGGATAGCGAGCTCGAGTGCGGTGATTCTGTTGGTCTGACCGGGGCCGATACCCGTGGTGATGCCGTTCTTTGCAAGAACGATAGCGTTCGACTTGGTGTGCTTAACGACCTTCATCGCAAACTTGAGGTCAGCCATTTCAGCCTCAGTGGGCGCTTTCTCGGTAACCACCTTAAGCTCTGCATCATCGTAAATACCGATGTCGCGCTCCTGAACGAGCAGACCGCCCGCAACGCGCTTCATATCGAGCATTTCCTTGGTGTTGGGCTTCGAAATTTCGGGGAGCTTCAGAAGACGGATATTCTTCTTCGCCATAAGAATTTCGAGCGCGTCAGCATCGAAATCGGGAGCGATAACGATCTCAACGAAGATCTTGTTGATCTCAGCAGCGGTTGCCGCGTCAACCTTGCGGTTGCAAGCGATGATACCGCCGAAAATGGATACGGGATCTGCGTTGTACGCGTTCATATACGCGCTGTAAATGTCCTTTGCAACGCCGACGCCGCAGGGGTTAGCGTGCTTTACTGCAACCACGCAGGGCTCGTCAAACTCCTTGAGGCACTCGAGTGCGCCGTTGGTGTCGTTGATGTTGTTGTAGGAAAGCTCCTTGCCGTGAAGCTGCTCTGCCGCTGCAAGAGTGCCGCCGAACTCGTTGCCGATCTCCTTGTAGAACGCCGCAGTCTGACCGGGGTTCTCGCCGTAGCGCATATCCTGAACCTTTTCGTAGGTAAGCGAGAGCTTCTCGGGGAATATGGGCATACCCGTCTGTACGCGGAGATACGACTGAATAAGAGTATCGTAAGCCGCGGTGTGATTGAACACCTTGTAAGCAAGCTTAAGGTTAGTATCAACGCTTACCTTGCCGTTTGCCTTGAGTTCGTCGATAACGGTAGCGTAGTCCGCAGGATCAACGATAACGGAAACGTCCTGATAGTTCTTTGCCGCCGCACGAAGCATAGTCGGGCCACCGATGTCGATGTGCTCGATAGCGTCCTCACGGGTAACGCCGGGCTTCATAATGGTATCCTTGAACGCGTAGAGGTTGATTGCAACGATGTCGATAGGAGTAACGCCGAGCTTTTCGATCTGTGCCATATGCTCGGGGTTGCTTCTCATTGCGAGGATACCTGCGTGGATCATCGGGTGGAGAGTCTTAACACGTCCGTCAAGGCACTCCGGGAAGCCGGTGATGTCGGAAACCTGCGTTACGGGGATGCCTGCCTCGTTGATTACCTTCCAAGTACCGCCGGTGGAAAGGATCTCGTAGCCGAGAGCGTCAAGCTCGCGAGCGAACTCAACGACGCCCGTTTTGTCGGTTAAGCTGATTATTGCGCGTTTTTTCATAGTGTTTACCTCGTATATGTTTATTTATATATAATTATATCAGAAAATGTCTAATAGGTCAAGTGTCAAACTCACTAATATAGAAAATTTTTGACGCGATTTTTACTGTTTTTCGCCGTGTGGAAACAGCGGGCGACCGCAGGTCGCCCCTACGATAGATTTTGTAAGTTCCCGTAGGGGCGACCTGCGGTCGC
>JAZNBZ010000093.1:0-1914 GCA_045587285.1 Candidatus Flemingiibacterium sp.
CCCTCGGATGTGAGAATACCGTTACAAAGGAATCACTGCGCGGCAAATCGACAAACACTCCGTTTGTGGGCATGACATTCGGCGCGAGAATCGATGCTACCTATATGAACGGCAGATGCGTGTACGAAGCATAAATCGGTAAAATTAAATTATCATAAATCGAAAGGAAACACTACCATGTCATTTGAACCTCTTATCAAAAAAATCCGTGAATTTAACAATCCAACCGTTATGGGACTTGATCCTGTTCTCGATTACATTCCCGATTACATCAAGGAAAAGGCAGTTAAGGAATACGGCGATACCTTCAAGGCGGCAGGCGAGGCTATTTTTGAGTTCAACAAGGGACTCATCGACGCGGCGGCGGAGCTTGTACCTGCTGTAAAGCCGCAGTCGGCGTTCTACGAGATGTACGGCATCGAGGGACTTATCGCGCTTGAAAAGACTATCGAGTACGCGAAGGCGGCAGGTCTTTACGTTATTCTCGACGTTAAGCGCAACGACATCGGCTCGACCGCCGAGGCGTACGCAAAGGCGTTTATCGGACAGACCCAGCTCTTTAATTCGTCGGCTAAGGCGACTCCCGTTGACTGTGTGACTGTCAACCCGTACCTCGGCATTGACGGCGTAAAGCCGTTTATCGACGTTGCGGCAGAGAACGGCAAGTCGATGTTTATTCTCGTCAAGACCTCGAACAAGTCCTCGGGCGATTTCCAGGACCTCGAGATAGACGGAACCACGCTCTACCGTAAGGTAGCGGCGAAGGTCGAGGAGTGGGGCGCACCCTATATCGGCGAGTCGGGCTACAGCCCGTGCGGTGCGGTCGTTGGTGCGACCTATCCGAAGCAGCTCACCGAGCTTCGTGCGGCAATGCCTCACACGTTCTTCTTAATCCCCGGCTACGGTGCGCAGGGCGGTGCGGCAAACGACATCGTCGGCGCGTTTGACAAAAACAAGTCGGGCGCGATAATCAACTCCTCCCGTGCGCTTATGTGTGCGTACAAGAAGGCAGGCGACGACGGAACAAACTTCAAGGCGTGCACTCGCGATGCGGTTATCGCAATGCGCGACGATATCAATTCGGTGCTTTGATTTTCGCGTAAGGAGAAACGCGGCTTTCTTGAAAGAAAGCCTGGCAAAGAACTTTACTCGACGCTGCGCTCACATCTTGATTGAAGGCAAAAAAGCTGCCGCTTAGCGCTCTCGATATGCACCCGTAGTTTGATGCTTCGAGCATCGTGTCCCGCGCTCTCTGGTGCCTGCAGATTGGCTTCGCCAACTGCGTGAGTTCGCTTGCGAACTCACCGGGGTCCCACATCCCGGCAACCGGCTTGTGGGTGCCGTTCGTATTGCCACATTTTAACGCGAGTGCGAATGTAGCGCATTCGCTTCGCTGTGCGCGTGAAGTTAGCAAATGTATTGCACCGCATTTACGAAAGGAACATTAAAATGCAAACATTAAAAGACAACGGAAAGATCATATCAAACCGCCGCGTATGTGATGCGGCACCGCTTTACGATATGCTTATCGAAGCGCCCGAGATCGCACGTGCGGCGACTCCCGGTCAGATCGTACATATCCTCTGCGGAGAGGGTACTACTCTCCGCCGCCCGATCTCGATATGCGAGTGCGTAGGCGACTGCGTACGCCTTTGCTACGAGGTTCGCGGCAAGGGCACGGAGTGGATGGCGGCTCGACGTGAGGGCGACTACGTCAGCCTTCTCGGACCGCTCGGTCACGGCTTTAGTATAAAGGAAGGCGAGCGTGCACTGCTCGTCGGCGGCGGTATCGGCATATATCCGCTTCTCTCCGTCGGCAAGGCGAGCGGCAATGCGAAGGCGGCGTTCGGCTTCAGAAATGCCTCGCTTATCAACTCGCTCGACCTTTTTGAAAATAACGGAATTTCCACATCG
>JAZNBZ010000094.1:0-9933 GCA_045587285.1 Candidatus Flemingiibacterium sp.
GCTCGGCGTCGATGCGGTAAATATTCGAGAGCACGTCGGGAAGACTTGAACCAAACGACACAACGACGATAAAATCGTCCTATTTTTCGCATATTTCGGCGTAGCTCCTCACGGTCTTGCCGTGGGACTCTTGATGGCGCACAAACCCGTCGGAGGCGAAGAAGTCGGCAACCTCGATGCCCTTCTCCAAAAAAACGGCGAGGATCTTATCCGCGCCGTTTCCCATTCCGTACATCACTATCGGTTTTGTGCCCTCACGAAGCGTCTGCCACATATCGCGGCAAACGTCAATTTCTTTAACACAGTGACATATTTTCATAATTTCAAAAATCTCTTTGCGTTGTTGTAGAATATATTCTCACGTTCTTTTTCGGTGAGGTCAATCGCGAGGAAGCGTTCAACCTCCCCCTCGATATTCTTTACGGGATAGTCCGTGCCGAACATTACGCGATCCGTACCGAGATGACGTATCACGTACTCTGCCCTCTCGGGTGTCATCGACCAGATAGCGCTCGAGGTATCGTACCACACGTTCGGTCTGCCCGCAAGATACTCGATAGCCTCGTCGGATACTCCGTAACCGCCAAGATGCGCCGCTACGACCTCAAGCTTTGGAAATCTGTCAAGCAGATGCGCAAGCTTTTTCGGCTCAGAGAAACGGTACTGCGGTCTTGGATCACCCATATGCAGATACAGCGGCATACGCCCCTCGATTATCTCGCAAAGCTCCATCATACGGGGAGAGTCAACGTCAACGCCCTGAATATCGGGGTGTATCTTAACGCCGCGAAGTCCGAGCGACTCGGCTCTCTCCACCTCTGCCGCAAAATCGGGAAAATCCTGATGCATTCCCATAAAGCCGACCGTTTCAAAGCCTGCCTCACGCGACGCCTTTGCAAGCGCGGCAATGGAGTCGTTGACCTTTTCCACCTGATGCGCATTCGTCGCCACCGAGAAAAGTAACATTCCGACAACGCCGTTAGCCTTGCCTCTTTCGGCAAGCTCGGCGTACGTTCCCTTACCCTCGCACACGAACTCGTAGAACGCGTTAAGGCTTGTGACTGCCTTGTCGGCTATCTTTTCGGGATACGTATGCGTGTGAATATCGAATATTTTATACAACCGTTTCGCCTTCTTTTAATAAACAAATTCCTGATAAATTGCGCGCAGAGCATCCTCAAAATCCTGCTCCTCGACGCCGACGATAATGCTTATTTCGCTCGAGCCCTGGTCGATCATACGAATATTGATACCCGCACCGCTTATCGCCTTGAATACGCGTGCCGCAGTACCCTTAGCCTTAACCATCGCACGTCCTACGACAGCAACGAGTGCAAGACCGTCCTCAATCGTTATAGTGTCGGGGTTGACCGCGCGGCAGATACCGTTTTTAAGTATATCGCGCTTGCCCTCAAGCTCCTTCGTGTTAAGGATAATGCTCATATTGTCAATACCCGAGGGAAGATGCTCAAAGCCTATACCGTTTCTTTCAAGCACCTCGAGAACACGGCGTCCAAAGCCAATCTCCGAGTTCATCATATCCTTTTCGATATTGAGTACCGAGAAATTCTTCTTGCCCGCAACGCCGGTTATAACGTTACCGGTATCGTATTTGTCGCTCGACGCAACGATAAACGTACCGCGAGCCTCGGGATTGTTCGTGTTCTTAATGTTTATCGGAATCCCCGCGATACGCACGGGGAAAATAGCGTCCTCGTGGAGAACGGTCGCACCCATATACGAAAGCTCGCGAAGCTCGTGATAGGTGATCTCGCTGATAACGCGAGGCTCGTCTATAATTCTGGGATCGCCCATTAAAAAGCCGTCAACGTCCGTCCAATTCTCGTAAATGTCACACGCCGCCGCACGCGCAACGATAGAGCCCGTAATATCCGAGCCGCCGCGCGAGAAGGTCTTGATGGTATCGTTGGGCATAGAGCCGTAGAAGCCGGGGATAACTGCGTAGTCGTGCTTTTTAAGCTCCTCGGCAAGCACCTTGTTCGTGCGCTCCGAGTCAAACTGACCGTTGTCGTTGAAGAATATTACCTCTGCGGCGTCGATAAAATCGAACTCGAGGTATTTTGCGAGTATCTTACCGTTAAGATATTCGCCGCGGCTTGCCGCGAAGTCGCGTCCCGCCTTGTGGATAAACGCGTTTTTGATAAGATGGAAATCGTGCTCGAGCGAGAAATCAAGACCAAGCTCGGCAATAATTCCGTTGTAGCGAGCTTCGATTTCGGAGAAGGGCGCGGAAATGTCCTCGCCTCTTGCAGCCATCTCGTAGCAAGCGTAAAGCATATCCGTAACCTTCGTATCGCTCTTGTGGCGCTTGCCGGGAGCGGAAGGCACGACAAAGCGGCGCTCGGGCTCTGCCTTTATAATGCCTGCAACCTTCTTAAACTGTGTAGCGTCAGCAAGCGAGCTGCCGCCGAATTTTACAACCTTTAACACGATGATACCTCATATATAATAAGTATTTTATTTTTAAAAATAGAATCACATATTATATTATATGTAAAAAGCCGCACTTTGTCAAGAGCGGCAGGGAGTTTTATCAAAATTTCGTAGGCTATGACAAGCGCGGCGCGAAGTTTCGCGCCGCGCATATACATTTTAACAAACTAAATCGGCATTAAAGCCCGTATTTGTCGCACATCTTACGTGCGATCTGATAGAGTAATGCCGCCGAATACGGCACGACCTCATCGTCGAAGGTCTTGTGGAACGTATGCGCTTCATAAATAAAGTCGCCCGAGTATCCAACGTCCTTCAGTCCAAGGCAAAAGCCTTCCCAGTCAACGGTACCGTACCCGGGAGCCGTGTGGCTGTCGTGAAGTCCGTCGTTATCGTGAACGTGGAGCGATTTGAGCCTGTGACCGAGCACGTTGACTATCTCGCGAACCGGCATATCGCGGCAGGACAGATTGGTGTGTCCCACGTCAAGGCACGCGACGAACCGCTCGTCCTTGCAAAGCGAGTTCATCGTGTCGATGTAATCAACCATCTCGTAAGGGCTTGAGCAAACCGTCGGGCAGATAAGATTTTGCTTTGCCACGTCGTTTGCCCACATATTCTCGACCGCTATCTTCATATCGTACTCGTAAAGATACGGTATAAGACGAGAATAGAACTCGACGTTCGTTTGCTTTACAATATCCTTATCTCTTGTATATATCTGCTTTTTAAAGCTTCCGTCGGGCAGTATCGCTCTATGCGATGGGTGAACGACCGTATGGTGTGCGCCAAGCACGTTTGAAGCAAGTATTGACCTTTTCAGCGCCTCAAATATAAGCTTGTTTTTTTCATGGTCCTCAACGACCGTCGGGTACGGCGAATGCGTCTGATAGACGTACATTCCGCGCGACTCGACCATCTCGCGCATTTTGGTAAAATACTCGCGCACGTTGTCGTCGTTCTCGGTAAGGATTCCCGAGTCAACGGGATAAAACAGGCTGAAATCGACCGACTCAAAGCCCGCGTTCGCGATTATATCAAGACCTTTCTCATAGCCGAAACGACCACAAATGTCTTTTGTAAGTGTGCAAATATTCATATCTTAACCTACACTCTGCCCGTTTAAATACGCAACGTATTCCTCAAGACACATATTAGACTGGTACATTCTCTGCGCGTGGTAGCGTCCGACGTAGCGGTAATGCCACGGCTCGAACGTTATGCCGGTTATCTCCGTCTTATCCTGCGGATATCGGAGAATAAAGCCGAACTTCCAACAGTTTTCACGAAGCCACGTATACGCCGCCTCGTTTGCAAAAGCCGCGCTCGCGGAGGGCAGATTATGCATATCAACGCAAAGTCCCGTCTGATGCTCACTCGAGCCGGGCGGATTCGAGAAGCTTGCCACCTTCTCGTAGTCGTAATTGTTCTGGGCAAGGTACTGATTGAATATCTGCTCCTGATAGCTGTAGCTTCTGTAGGCGCTCGTTACGCTTACGTCATCGAAGCCTGCTGACTTCATCTCCATAAACATCGCCTCAAGCGCCATCATAGCGTAAAGACGAAGCTGCTGCTTTGCGCGTCCGTCCTGACGTGTCGCTTCTGTAAAATATAGGTCCTGCGGCACGTAGGTGGAGTCGAGAGTGTGATCAGGGCTTACGAGTATAAGATACTCGTCGGTGTTGCCGGGATTCATATATTCCTCGTACATCGTAAGGTTATTGACAAATCCGAGGTCAGGCATCTGCGCCATAGTCTGCTCTGACTCATTGAGCGGCTTCATTGCCTGTGTTGATTGGAGCAAAAGCGAAAGGCTTGCGTATTCTGCCACCTCGCCCTTGGGAAGCTTGCCTTTTTCGTTCAAATTGGTAATAACGCGAGATATTTCAACAGCGTGCTTATCCTCGTTTATCTCTACGGTAAGTCCCTTAAAGTATGCATCAACAAAGCTTACGGGCACGTAAAGCTCATCGTTTTCAAAATAGCACTCCGCGGCAAGACGCGCCTCAACGCCGTTTACGTAAACCTCGCGCGAGTCGATAATAAAGCGTATCTTTTCCTCGTCCTCGCCCTTGATAACGTAAGTAAGATCGTCCGTCTTTGAGCCCATAGGAACAAAATCGCACATTTCCGCAACAGCGGTAAAGCTTACGTAAACTCTGCCGTCGCGCACGGCCTTGCTATAAGGGAGCGTATATTTGTCCTCGCCGATATGATACGTATAGCGCGACGAATCGGCAGACGCCACGTGGTTAAGGCTTAAGAAAAAGAGTCCTGCGCACACAGCCGCCATAATAACGAAAACAGCCGCAAAAAGCGCGAGCCTTGTCAAAAAAAGCTTTTTGGCTGCCGCACGGCGCTTCTTGGCATAATATTTTTCGCGTTCCCTTCTCTGGCGGTTTATTGCCGCCTGCTCGGGAGTGAGCTTTGTGCGAGGCTTTTGAGCCTGTGCGCGCGTTTTTTGCGCGGGCTGCTGCGCCTTCGATGCAGGGCGCTTCGCCTGAGGCGTATTCGCCGCCGTCTGCGGACGCTGTGAGGAACGCGGCGGTATATTATTCTGTGCACCCGTCGGTCTGCCGCCGTTTGGTGTACGGTTATTGTTCATATATTCTCACCCTTAATACAGTTTATAGTTGATAATACCATTATATCATATATTTTGCGACAAATAAATAGAAATTGGGATTTTTTCAGAATTTATTTTTTGGCAGATGCTTTATAAGCAGTCCGCCGCAAAGTCCGACGAATATTCCCGAAATAACGCCCGTAAACGTAAGCACTACCATATAGTAGCCGATCTCCGCCGTACGGAGCAGTACCATCGCAACGAGCACCTGCCCTACGTTGTGCATCACACCGCCCGCAACGCTCACGCCGACGCCCGATAAAAAATCAAGCCGTTTAAGCAGCGCCATTACCGCAAGGCTCAACGCCGCACCCGCAAGGCTGTATATAAACGTCATCGGGTTGCCGAACAGCACGGCAACGATTATCATTCGGACAAGCGATATGATGGCGGCGTCAAGCACGCCGAAGCGGTAGAGCGCGAAGATCACGCAGATATTCGCAAGTCCGATTTTTATTCCCGGCACTGCCGCAAATATCGGCGGCAGCATAACCTCGACGTAGGAAAGGATAAGCGCAATAGCGGCGCAGAGTCCCATTACGGCGAGCTTACCTACTCTTTTGTTTCTCACCTTACACCTCACGAAATAATATCGGGCGCACCGTTATCCTTCGCGCTCGCGGTAATTACTACCTTATTGGGAAGGCACACGATGCTCTCGCCGTCGCGCGAGATCGGCTTGTGTGCCGCGCAAATACCGTCGGGACAGCTCGCACTCTCGACGTGCGCCTTGCCGTTTTCTATAACGAGGACGTTGTACCCGCCCTCCGAGATTATCTCCACGGTACTATCAACGCCAAGCGAATATTCGCCGTAAGGCACTCCGTCCACCGTTACGGACACCGTATCGCCGCCCGACCTGAACAGATAAAAGCCAAGCCCTACGAGAGCCGATATCAAAACGAGCGCGGCTATGAAGATTATATCGTTTCTTAATCTGCCGCCGCCAAAAGCAGTCTTGCTCATATTCAGCCCTCCCAAAAGTATTTTATAAACAACATAATAATTATATAATAATTCGCGCCGATTGTCAATCTTTTTGCCAAACCGCAGCTTTACCTGATTCTCTCACGGCGCGTTTTTTAAGTAAAACCTATTGATTTTTCCCAAAAACAGTGATATACTAAAAATAGGTACACGGATATGGGTGCATCGGCACCGCTCATCCGTCAACAATTAACCCGAGCAGAAAGGAAACGCAAAAATGAGAAAAGCACTCCGAATAATCGCGGTCTGTGCCGCTGTTATCAGCCTTGTTGCAACGATTACTCTTGGATTTATCTATCTTGAGGACGCGCTTAAACGTTTAAAATCCTTTAAGTCCGGCTTTAAGAACAGATTTATAATCGACGACGAGGAAGAATGATCCTTCGGGGACTATGCTTGCATAGTCCTCGCTTTTTACGCATAATTTCAAGCTGTGAGGTGACACGTATGAATATCGCATTCGCCGGCTTTGGACACGCGCATATTTTCGCGCTTTACCGCGAGGCGCTCGCTAATAAAAGGGTTACTGTACTCGGAGCGTTTGAAGAAAGCGAAGAAGCACGCGCTAAAATATCCGCCGAACGCAAAATTGAGTTTAATTATGCCTCTTATGAAGAAATACTGAACGACGGGCGCGTTGACGTTGTCGCGATAGGCGACGTTTTTGCAAAGCGCGGGCAAATGATAATCGCCGCCCTTAGCCACGGCAAGCACGTAATCTGCGACAAGCCCATTTGCACCTCTCTTGACGAGCTTGACGAAATAAAACGGCTTTCAAATGAGCGCGGACTTTGCGTTCACTGTATGCTCGACCTGCGCTTTATGCCGCAGGCAAAAAAGGTGCGCGAGCTTATTAAAAGCGGCGAGATAGGCGAGGTCAAAAGCGCCAGCTTTACCGCACAGCATCATCTGTCGTACGGAACTCGCCCCGATTGGTACTTTAAAGCGGGCGCTCACGGCGGCACGATAAACGATATCGGCATACACGGCGTTGACCTGCTCCGATATATAACGGGCAAGGAGCTGACTAAAATTCACGCGGCACGCACGTGGAACGCCTTTGCCGACAAGGAGCCGCAGTTTATGGACTCGGCGCAGTTTATGGCAGAGATGGACGGTATGGCACTTATGGCGGACGTGTCGTATGCCGCACCGAAATGCCCCGCGCTCCCGACGTTTTGGGATATTTACCTCTGGGGAACGGACGGAATGATAAATTTCAGATGCGCCGACAGCGAAATACGCATCTACAAGGATGAAAAGACGGTTATTAAATGCGAGGCGGTAAGCGCACGCTTTATCGACTGCCTTGCCGACGAAATAAACGGCGAAGCGCCGATTATAAACACCGCGGACGTGCTTGAGTCCGCAAGACAAACGCTTTTGCTTCAAGCGTTTGCAGATAAGGAACAGATATGAAAAAATCCGACATTACAAAAGAAAAGATACTCCGCGCGGCAGAGACGGCATTCGCCGAGCGCGGACTATACGGCGCACGCGTTGACGAAATAGCCGAGCTTGCAGGCGTAAACAAGCGTATGATATACGCTCATTTCGGCAGCAAGGAGGATTTGTACGTTGCCGTACTTGACGAGGTGTACGGCAGAATTGCCGACGAGGAGCAAGCGATACTTTCAGAGGACGGCGACTGCGCTACGCTTATACGCCGCAATATCGAGGGCAACTTTAAGTTTCTCTGTGAGAATCCAAGCTTCGTTAAAATGGTGCTTTGGGAAAACCTGAACGGCGGCGAATATTTAAAGCGTTCCGCGGCCAAAAGCGCCAAGAGTACGTCGCTCACCACCATCAGAAGCGTCCTGCTTAACGGAATACACGAGGGTGTTTTCCGCGAGGATATCGACGTTGACGAGGTCGTTTTGTCAAGTCAGATGTTCGTATATTCGTATTTTTCCAACATTCATACGATGGCATACATTATGGAGCGGGATTTTATGAATGAGGAAGCAATGCAAAAGCGCTGTGAGCACATAACGGATATGATTTTGAAGTATATTTTGAAATAAAAATTAAGGCTGTCCAAAACGGACAGCCTATTTTTCAAAAAGGTATTGACTTCACAAGGCAAGTGTGCTATAATCAAAGTAACCAAACGGTTACTTTGTATTTTGGAGGCAACTATGTGGACAGAAGAAAAGCTTGACAGTATGCTGACCGAGCCGTCGGCGGCACTTGTCGAGGATATTAAAAAGATAGACGGCGACATTATGGTGCTCGGCGCGGGCGGCAAAATGGGACCGACGCTTTGCATTCTCGCCAAAAACGCGATCGAGCGTGCAGGCATAAAGAAGCGTGTCATCGCGGTTTCGCGCTTCACCGATCCTATCGCAACCGCGCTTTTGCACACGCACGGCGTTGAAACGATAAGCTGCGACCTTCTCGAGACGGAGCAGCTTCGCTCCCTTCCCGACGTGAAGAACGTCATCTTTATGGCAGGCAGAAAGTTCGGCACGGACGGCGGTGAATGGCAGACGTGGGCTATGAACTCCACCTTGCCCGCGTTCGTCGCGGAAAAATTCAAGGGAGCGAACATCGTCGTATTTTCATCGGGTAACATTTATCCCATCGTTCCTCTCGCCTCTGGCGGATGCACGGAAAAGGACAAGGTCGGACCGATAGGCGAATACGCAATGAGCTGTCTTGCACGCGAGCGTGCGTTTGAATACGCGGCACACAAATACGGCACGAGGGTGTTTATCTACCGCCTCAACTTTGCCGTTGACCTTCGCTACGGCGTGCTCTACGATATGGCAGAGAAGATAATGAACGGTACTCCCATTGATATAAAAACGCCCGCGCTCAACTGCATCTGGCAAGGAAGCGCCAACGAGATCGCGATACGCGGTCTGCTTCACGCAAGCGAAAGCGTGAAGATAATGAACGTGACCGGCCCCGAAACCGTATCAATACAAAAAGCGGCGAAAAAGCTTGCGGCGTATCTCGGCAAGGAAGCGATATTCGAGGGTGAGTCCGGTACGGACGCTTATCTCAACGATGCCTCGCAGGCAATGGAGATATTCGGTTACCCATCGGTCAGCATAGAAACGCTTATCCGCTGGCAGGCAGAGTGGATACTCGACGGCGGACGCTCGCTCGGCAAGCCAACGCATTTTGAGGAGAGAAAGGGCAGCTACTAAAATGGACAGACATACAAAAGCACTCGAAATATTAAAGCTCGGCACGGTTATTCCGGCAACCCCTCTCGCGCTCACGGCAGAGCGCAAATTCGACGAGGCGGCACAGCGGCGTCTTACGCGATACTATCTCGAAGCAGGGGCAGGCGGTATAGCAACGGCGGTACACAGCACGCAGTTTGAGATACGCGATCCTAAGGTAAACCTTTTTGAAACCGTACTTAAAACCGTTTCGTCTGTCGTTGACGAGTTTGAAGCCGAAACGGGCAAGACCGTCGTAAAGGTTTGCGGCGTTTGCGGCAGAACCGAGCAGGCTGTGTCCGAGGCAAGGCTCGCAAAAGCACTCGACTACGACGCGGTGCTGTTAAGCCCCGGCGGACTTCGCGATTTTGACGAGGACTATATGATCGAGCGCACGAAGGAGGTTGCAAGCATAATGCCCGTTATCGGCTTTTATCTTCAGCCGAGCGTCGGCGGACGGGTGTTCAGCTACTCTTATTGGGAGAGAATATGCGAGATCGAAGGCGTTGCCGCGATAAAGTGCGCGCCGTTTAACCGCTATCTGACGCACGACGTCGTTCGTGCCGCTGCTCTCTCAAGCCGAGCGGACGGCATTACGCTCTACACGGGCAACGACGACAATATCGTGGTCGATCTGCTCACCGAATACCGCTTTACAAAAAACGGCAAGACGGTCACAAAACGCTTCTCGGG
>JAZNBZ010000095.1:0-2491 GCA_045587285.1 Candidatus Flemingiibacterium sp.
GTACGGCGCGCCCATTCGCGGCACTACGCCTGCGGAAATGGAGGAAAGAAGCGATGCGAGTATTCGTTTTGGTATGCGCTGTGTCATTTCAGCCATTTTTTAATATCTCCTTCGTAATCGGGGATAAGTCTGTATCCGCCGTTGTCGGGCTCGATTATGCTGTCGCCGATAACGTCGAATGCAAGCTCGTTTATTCCGTCTGCAAGCGCGTCGGCGAGCGCGCCCAGCCTTGCGGCTACCTTTGCTATACCGCTCGCGTCACCGTTTGCAACGAGCGTGAGTGCCTCGCGCGCGCCCTCGTCGAGCGATGAAGCAAGTGCGGCAAATTCGTCCTCGCCGTCATAGCTCGGCGCCGTTTGCACGGGCTCAGTCGCCTTTTCGGGTATCGGCTCAACCGCCTCGGATGCTTCCTCAAACGCTGACGTAAGCAGCTCGGTCGTACCCCACGAGTTTTCCTCTATCTTCATTGCACGCTCAAGCGAAAAGTCCGCGTTTATCGGCTCGTACAGCTTGTCGTACTCGTTCACCGTCGGCTCTGATGCACCGCTTCTCGTCGGGCGGTCTTTTTTCTTTGCAGGCAAATTCGCGTCAAAATAGCTGTCGATGCACGCGCGCATCTCATCGGTAAGCTCCTCAACCTTGAGGCGCGATTTTATGCCAAGCGCCATACGCACGCGGTTTTCGCTGTATTTGATAATATCCGTCGCCACGAATCTGAAGCGCGGCGAGCGCGTGTAGGACGCGTACTCAACCACCACCGTACGCTCCATATCGTAAACGCAAAGCGCGCCCTCGTATGCGGTTCGTTCCACGCGAAGCGCCTTGACGGTGTCGCCCGACTCGTTCTTTGAGATTATCTCGTGCCACACCTTGCCAAACGCCGCCCTTATATGATGCGCGAAAACTGCGATGTTGTCCTCGGTAACGTAGCGGCTCTTGCGCCAATCGTAGGTAGATGCGTGCGCGAGCATATCCGCCGCCGCGCTCGTGCCTGCACCGTCAACGTAGAACTCCTTAAAATTTGCGGCAGTCACTATCTCGCCGAGTATCGGCAGAAGGCGGTCTGTCGGCGAAGATAGCCTGTTTATAAGGCAATAGTCGCACAGCCAATCGCACATATAGCTGTCAATCCTGCGGTGCTCATCTCTGTATGCAAGCCAGATATCGCA
This sequence comes from Candidatus Flemingiibacterium sp., assembly GCA_045587285.1. Lineage (GTDB taxonomy): Bacteria > Bacillota > Clostridia > Oscillospirales > CAG-272 > Flemingiibacterium. Next base: position 1,170 of record JAZNBZ010000095.1, read on the forward strand.
AAGCAGTCCGACACCGCGCTCGGGCGTTATAAGGTCGGGACAGTTGATTATCTCGTAAATATATAGCAGAATATAGCAGAAATCGGTTTTCAAATACACTCCGCGGCGCACGTTCTCGCGCCACCAGAGATACCATTTAAGCTGTGCGTATTTTAGCTGACTGTACTGCGGCACGTATGAGAAAAACGGCACGTGCTCACACTCGCTTGCCGCACGCGACCAAAGGCGCACGGCGTCTGCGCGGAAGTTTTCGTAAAAATTGAACTTCGTATCCCACCGCGCCACCTCGACGCGCTTTATAAGGCCGTTTTGGGGCGTGTATATCAGATACGGATCGAGCGGACGCGAGCGGTACTGCTGCGCACGCTCGTGAAACGGTAACTCGTTAAGTCGCCGTGCCGCATCGTGCGGTGAAGCGTGGCAAGAGGCACTCTGCGGCGGTATCGGCGTACCGCTCTCGCGTGCACCGTCGCCGTTAAGCGTTATCTCCACCGTGTCCGTATTAGGCGCGCGGTGAGTCGGCGCAACGGGACGCTTTTTAGGCAAAAGGCTGTTAAGGTCCCAAAAGCGGTCTATATCGTCAAGATTTTTCGGCTTATCGCTCACGCTCGCACCTCCCTCACGTATAAATTGGTATTATATTATTTTACCATAAAATTTTGATTATGTCAATCGCATTATGCCGCACAGCAAAAAATAAAGTCACCCACAAGGGATGTCTTCCATAAAGCAGGTTTTACCTACTGAAAAATCAAAAGGAGTACGGACGATTTGCTCGTACTCCTTTTTATAGTCGGGCGGCAACATAGCCTCCCTCCGAGAGGGAGGGGGACCGCGATAGGGGTGGAAGGAGCCTGCGTGACTTGAAATTTAGATTGCCCTCATAATAACGCGCTCTCCCTCACCCGACTTCGTCGGGAGCTCCCTCACGGAGGGAGCCTTTGATTTGTGCGTCCCGAAAGTCTGTCTTCTTTTCCTGACAAGCACTGCTTTTGTGGACACAAAAGCGAAGCCATGCCTCACGCGGGGCGAGGATTATTGCTGTAATTTAGACACCCACTCATTCCAACGAGGATCGGCTTGAATTTCAGTTTTTACCACATCGCATTCAGCAACACACCACCAAGGCCAATCTTCCGCAAGGCTCATGTGAGATGTTTCAATCGGCAAATCAACATCCGAATCGTTTTTACACATTTCATGCTGAACTAATTTAATAAGTGGTGCAGTATAGTATCCTGTACGCTTGATACGGCACTCATCAAAGCGTTTGAAGTGCAGAAGTGCAGCGTCCAAAGCCATAAACGCATCGTCCTTTTTAC
>JAZNBZ010000096.1:0-4422 GCA_045587285.1 Candidatus Flemingiibacterium sp.
GCCCCCTACCGGGGTGGCGTTCGCGTTCCGCGCGCGAAGCGCGAGGTCAACGCGAGCGGGATGCGTTCGTAGGCGGGACGTCGTGGGCGCCGTCCCCTACCGAGGGCGGTAGCGTTCGCGCGAAGCGCAAGGACGGCAAAAACCGCTCCGCAAACGCGGAGCGGTCTATTATTAAGTTTCGTTTGTATAATACTCGTTGCCGTGAAGCGTAATATACTCTTTACGCGCTTCAAGATCGTCACCGAGAAGCGTTTCAAAGATACGCGCGGTTTCCTCGGCGTCAGCCTCGTTTACCTTGATAAGACGGCGCGACTCGGGGTTCATCGTCGTCTGCCACATCATATCAGGATCGTTTTCGCCAAGTCCCTTCGAGCGCTGTATCGTGTACTTCGCCGTACCAAATTCCTTTATTATATCCTGCTTTTCCTGCTCGTTGTACGCGAACTGTATCTTGTCCTTGCAGGTGATCTCAAACAGCGGCGACTCCGCGATGTATACCTTGCCCTTCGAGATAAGCGTCGGAAGCAGACGGTAGAACATCGTTAAAATCAGCGTACGGATCTGATAGCCGTCCTCGTCGGCATCGGTGCAGATGATTATCTTCGACCAGCGAAGTGAGTCGTAGTCGAACGACGCAATGTCGCCCTTGACCTTGCCCTTTATCTCAACGCCGCAGCCGATAACCTTCAACAGATTGAGTATTATCTCGCTCTTGAATATCTTGTCGTATCCGCTCTTTAAGCAGTTGAGCGTTTTACCGCGCACCGCGATGATAGCCTGAAACTCCGCCGCACGGGAGAGTCGGCAGGACGTGAGCGCGGAATCGCCCTCAACAATGTAAAGCTCGCGTCGTTCGGGGTCCTTACTGCGGCAGCCGACAAACTTCTCAACTCGGTTGGCAATGTCGATCTTACCCGTAAGCTGCTTTTTGACGTCAAGACGTATCGTTTCCGCCTTTTCGCGCGAGCGCTTATTGATAAGCACCTGATTTGCCATACGCTCGGCCTCGGTGGGATTTTCCGCAAAATATATCTCGAGGCTGCGCTTTAAGAAATCCGTCATCGCCTCTGCGATGAAGGTGTTGGTTATCGCTTTTTTTGTCTGGTTAGCGTAAGACGTCTGCGTCGAGAAGCTGCTCGATACAAGCACAAGACAGTCCTTGATGTCGTCGTACGCTATCTTACTTTCGTTTTTGGTATACTTGCTCTGCGCCTTCAGATACTTGTCCACGGCGAAAACGAACGCGGTGCGTACCGCCTTGTCGGGCGAGCCGCCGTGCTCGAGGAAGCTCGAGTTGTGGTAGTATTCGATAACGTTCGTGGTGTTGGACACGCAGAACGCAACGTCCGCCTTTAATTTGTAATCCTTCATATCGTCGCGGTCGCGTCCCGAGGTTTCGAGATGCCACAAAACGGGCGCGGTAAGCGAGGTTTCGCCCGCAAGCTCCGCTACGTAGTCGGTGATACCGTTTTCGTAGTAGAAAACCATCTCGTCAAACTCGCCCTCGGCGGTTTCGTACTCGAGCACGAAGCGCACCTTGGGGTTGACTATCGCCTGCTTTTTCATCGTTTCGACGAAAAATTCGCGCGAGATGTTTATGTCCGTGAACACCTCAAGATCGGGCAGCCAACGCACGACAGTGCCCGTACGGCGCGTCTTTTTGTCAAGCGGCTCGACGATAAGCTCGGTCACGGGATAGCCCTTCTTGAAGCTTATCCTGCTGACACTCTCGCCGTTATAGGAAGCAACCTCCATATACTCGGACGAGTACTGCGTGGAGCACGCGCCAAGGCCGTTAAGACCGAGCGAATACTCGTACGCCGCGTCTCCGGAGTTGTTGTCGTACTTACCGCCCGCGTACATCTCGCAGTAAACGAGCTCCCAGTTATACTTCCCTTCCGCCTCGTTCCATCCGAGCGGCACACCGCGTCCGCGGTCGTCAACCTCAATAGAATGGTCGGCAAACGCCTTTACGCGAATTTCGTTACCGTATCCCTCACGCGCCTCGTCAACGGCGTTCGAGAGTATTTCAAAAAAGGAGTGCTCACAGCCCTCAAGTCCGTCCGAGCCGAAAATTACCGCAGGGCGCTTACGCACGCGGTCGGGGCCTTTAAGACTTGTAATGCTTTGGTCGCCGTAGGTAGCCGGTTTCTTCGTAGCCATTGTTATCTCCTAAAATTTCAATCATTACTGTATAGTATAGCACAAAACAACAAAAATGTAAAGGGATTTTTGGAAAATTTAGAATCAGGCACCTTCCCTTGACATTTTGGGGCAAAGACGCTATACTATCATTAGGAACAACCGCATCTTCGTTACGACGAGTAAGTATAGGCGTACGGTAGTAGCTTCGGAAGAGTCTCTAACCTCTCCGCTTGCACGTGCTGTTGTTCCTCCCTATTTTAGCGTGAGAAAGCGAGTTTGGGATATTGACTTTTTGCGGAGGTCGTAGTATAATGTTACCAGAAGATCCTTTTTCAGAAATCGTGGCGTCGGTCTCGCCGTAAGCGATTTTTGTTTGAGGATCTTCTTCTATTATGTCAATTTCTCGGTTAGAATCGTTTCGCAACAAATATTCAACACAGTCAAGCGTTAACATGTTTCGAGTAGCATCTGCATCAAAAAAGGCACCGTCATTATTTGGCGTTGCCTCTTTTTTAGGTGCTATTTCATTTGTTTAGGTCTTTTACTTTTCTCCCTTTTAAGCTATTTGTTGATAAGGCATAAATCCAATCCCTCTTTGTCGAAATGACAGTAAACAGACTCCGCTTTTTTCAGCCGGAGTCCGTTTAAGAGATTTACAAATTGGAATTTGTCGTTATAAATCAATATTGATTTCGTACTTATCCTCAATGAGTATATAGTTCACATTATACCTTTGTGCAAGGGCTAACATTTCTGCATTGTCTACCAATACCTGCTCCATTGTACACCATTCATCATCCAAGCGGATTTCGATGGCATTTGCATATTTCTTTATGTCACCAAAGTAGTTTCTGATATATTCCTCACTCATTACAATGCAGAAACACTTGATATTTTCAAGATACTTAGAGTCAAAGTCCTTCTGCCAATCGAACGGAATATAGCAACCTTCGACAATCAAGTTCTGCTTATTTTCAATAGCAGTTTTTATCATTTCACGAACAACAGGCCATAAGTATGCGGTCAAATCCTTGTCATCACTCATAGGGGTAAGTTCTGTGCTGCCGCTGCGAATTAAACCCATTTTCAGATGGTCTATTGACAGATACGGATATTTATATTTTTCAAGCAACTTTTGAGCAAGAACTGTTTTTCCTGTATGTGATGCTCCGGTAATCAAAATAATCATTATCTCACCTGCAAATTCTTATTTTCCTTTTGGTCCATTCTATCATATTCGTCTGTTTTCATCAACGCTTGGTGAAACTGCCGAAGATACATTCAGCAACACTTATCTTGAAAAGGGACTTACTTTTTTAGCGTCATCTTCAAAATTCTGCCCATTTCGTTCATAAGCTCCTGTGCCGTCGCTTTTGCGTGTTTTTCCATATACTCCATCATCATTAGTTTCTGCTCGTCCGTACGCATCGTATATCGCCGCCCGATCCTCCTCTGTCAGAGAAAAGAATTGAAGACCAACGATCAAATAATCGCTTATTTCCGTCGTTTGCATAAATGTACCCCTTTCTTCTTGCGTAATCTGCAATATCACCTACATTTACAGAACATTATGATCCGCACTTGTATGATACTCGCCCACAAGCGTTTGCCTGTGAGCGAGTTTTTTCTATTCAACCTCAACGCATCTGCCGAGCGCGAACGAGTATATCGCCACGCGCGACACGCGCTTTCGAGTTATACGCTCGCACGCCGCCTTATAGTAGAGTAGCTGCAAGCGGTGGCGCTCGAGGAGTAGCCGCGCCGCGCCGTCAAAATCAAGTTCGGGCGGGATATAATCCGTCTTGTAGTCGATGAGCGTGATAGTGCCGTCCTCGTTCTCCCAGAAGCAGTCGATGACGCCCTGAACGAGCACGCTTTCGTCTGCAAGCGCCGCCGCAAACTCCGCGTTTTCGGTAAACTGCGATGCAGGCAGATTTACGTTAAAGCGATGCTCTCGAACGACGTTTTTCGCCGCGCAAATCTCGGCAAACGTGTCGCCCTCAAAGAAGCGCACAAGCTGGCGCACTTTCACAAGCGATGCCATACGCTTCGTGATAAAGCGCTTTTCCACAAGCCGTGCCGCCTCGTCCTCGACGGTTTTGGCAACGTCTGCCGCGCCAACAAATCGCGAGAAATCGCAGAACTGCATAAACGTATGCGTCGCAGTACCGCGCTCGGCGCCCGTCGGCTTGTCCGCCGCCTCGGCATCAAGGAAAAGCGGTCGCTTCGCCGCGAAATCGTACGGCTCTGCGTATTCGTCAAGCTCCGCCGTATCAT
>JAZNBZ010000097.1:0-1658 GCA_045587285.1 Candidatus Flemingiibacterium sp.
AGCGTCGAGGGCACGTACACCGTAACGGTCATCGCGACCGACTCCTCGGGCAACGCGACCGAGGAAAGCGCGACGCTTCGCGTATCGAAGGACTGCATACCGCCCGTTATCTACGGCGTTAAGAACATCGTCGCGTACGAGGGCGCTTCCGTGTCCTACAGAAGCGGCGTATACGCAGTAGACGATAACGACGGAACGGTTACGGTAAACGTCGATACGTCGCAGGTCAACGCAAGCGTCGCAGGCGTTTACACGGTAACGTACACCGCGACCGACTCGGACGGCAACGTTGCAACGAAGCGTGCGAGCGTCACCGTGCGCCCGATAACGAACGACGTTATAAACGAGCTTGCCGACGAGGTGCTCTCGAAGATAACGAATACCAATATGACGCCGCGTGAAAAGGCGCGCGCGATATACGATTGGTGCCGCGTGAATATCAGATATTCGACGTCTACCTCTCACCTTATGGGATACTTCAACAAGGCAGCGTACTCGGGCTTCACCCGTCACTACGGCAACTGCTACACCTATTACGCCGTGGCGAGCGCACTGCTCACCCGCGCAGGCATCGAAAACATCGTAATAAACCGCAACTCGACGACTAATCCGCATTATTGGAATCTCGTCAAAATGGACGGCGCGTGGTATCATCTCGATACCTGTCCGCAGCCGGCGGGACACCGACTTGAGGTGTTCCTTCTGACGGACGCGCAGGTACGCGCGTTCACGCTTGGCTACTATTACGATTTCAACGCGGCGCTTTTCCCTGCTACACCAAAATAAAAAGGAGCCTTAACTATGAAAAAGATATTGCTTATCCTTCTCGCACTCACGCTCGGCGCGGCACTCGCCGCGTGTGTTCAGACACCCGATACCCCCGACACCGACGATACGACGCCCCCCGTGAGTGACACCGCGGACACTACCGAGCCGAGCCCCGACGCAAGCGGCGACACGTACACCGTTTCGCTCAGCGGCACTGCCGTTACAATCGGCGGTGACGCGGACGCGCTTATCGCAACGCTTGGCGAGCCGCTCGACTATATGGAAGCGCCGAGCTGTATTCACGAGGGCTACGACAAGGTGTACGTTTACGACGGCTACAGCATAAGCACCTCGCCCAGAGCAGACGGCACGCAGTACGTGTCCGAGCTTTCGCTCACGTCTGACGTAGTCGCGATCGACGGCACGCTTATGATAGGCTGTGACGTTTCGGCGATCGAAGCGAAGTTTGGTACGGACTACACCGAGGAGTTCGGTATTCGCTCGTATGCTTTGGACGGCGCGACGGCGTCCGTTATGCTCGACAGCGACGTTGTCATCGGTATCACCATCGCGGCTAACTGAATAAAAAAGCACGGACGGCTTTACGCCGTCCGCTTTTTTGTTTGCGGTGACCGCTCGCGTTGTCCTCGCGCGTTTCACGCGCTCGGGGAGACGAACGGCTTCGCTCCCCCTCGGTAGGGGACGGCGCCCACGACGTCCCGCCTACGAACGCGTACCGCTCGCTTTGACCTCGCGCGCTTGCGCGCTCGGGGAGACGAAAAGGGGGAGGAGGAACTATCTCAGTCGCCGACAGCTCCTCCTCCCCCTTTTAATCCCCCTTCACCTCTTGGCTCAAATATATGTAAAAGGGAGCCTTATCACCTCGCCCC
>JAZNBZ010000098.1:0-4403 GCA_045587285.1 Candidatus Flemingiibacterium sp.
TATTAAGGGTTACACTCACGGTGGAATGCCCTAAATAGTCCTGCACTTCCTTGGGTGAGAGCCCCATTTTGTGCATCAGACTTGCGCAGGTGTGACGCAGATCGTGGAAGCGGATCTTGCGTAGTCCATTGCGCTCAAGTATCTTTGGAAAAGCGTCCTCGATGTAGCGCGGCTTGAAGCGGTTACCCATCTCGTCGGTGAACACGTAGTCAATGTCCTTCATGTTGTAGCTGTTGCCGCAGATCTTGCGGTTTCGCTTTTGCACCTCGCGCCAAGCAAGCAGCTTCTCTCTCACCGTGTCGGACATGGGAAAGCTTCTGTAGCTCGACTTGGTCTTGGTGCGGTCGGAGGCAATGATAACGGTTTTGCCGTCCACACGCGCCTCTGTAACCGTGTGGTTGATGGTGATCCTGTTCTCCTCAAAGTCAATGGCTTTCCACCGAAGTCCGAGCACCTCACTTCTACGCAGACCCAACAGAGCCGTAATGTAGATAAGCAGTCCCAGCTTGTGATCCCAAGCTTTTTCGATGAGCAAGGCAAGCTCCTCCTCGGTGTACGCCGAGCCCTCAAAGCGCTCCGCACGGGGCGGGTCAACTTTGTCGGCGGGATTGTTTGGGATGAGATCCATTCGGTAAGCGTACTTGAGGATCTTGTGAAGCAGCGCGTGCTCGTGTCTGACCGTTGTTCCCGACAGCGTTTTCATCTCGTGGAGATAGAAGGTCTGCAAATCTTTGGCTTGCACGTTGGCGAGTGCCAAATTCTTTTTCTCAAAGTAAGGAATGAACTTCTTTTCCACCGTGGTCTGATAGCCGCCGAAGGTGGTTGGCACGACCGTCGTTCGCACCACCTCAAGCCAAGCGCGCATAAAATCGGTGAAAAGCATTCTGTCGCTAAAATCAAAATAGTCGGCAGGTGCTTTCGGCACAACAAAGCTTTTACGAAGATGCGATAGCATTTCTTCGGCGCGCTTCTTGTTTCCTTTCACGGGAAGTCCCGTGGCTTTCCATATTTGTTTTCGTTCGCCTGTGTAATCGGTGTAGCTGAGTACACAGTAATAATGTCCGTCTTTTTCTCGCAGGTGTCCTGCAATCATAAATAACTCCTTTCTGCATTCTGCACATATTTCGGACGTTTCTTTTGTTGGAGTGGCTCCATTATACAAGAAAAATTCTCTTCCGTCAAATGTGCGATTCCGCGTTATGTTTCTTTTTGAGTTCGAATATAGATTTATATAAAACTTCGTCCCCACGTGAGACGAAGTTGTTTTCTTATTCAGCCTCGTGCCAAGATGGCACGAAGAATGTGTCTCCATCGGAGACGAATAAATTGTACTCCGGTGGAGCATCATTTTCACTTCTGCACCGACGGTGCACAAGTTGCGATGATACTTCTCCACCAGTGGAGGAGAAGTTGCCAACTTCCCATCCACCGGCGCGGAAGTTAACCTATGTGCCGGAGGCACACAAGTTTAGATCTGCTCAGCGCTCAGCCAAGAGGTATTGCCTCTTGCGGTAATTGTGTACTTGATTTTCCATCTCGAACCAAGCGGCTGACGTGACATACAAATGTCATTTTCTCGAGTCGTATATTTGCCACCCTTTCTATCATCGCGATAAGAAATCAGCTTGAACTTCTGCCCATCGTCCGTATCAAAGTAGCAAATCAAATTACATCTTTTGCCCCATTTTCTCATAACCAATGTGGCGGTGGTTTCTCCGGCTTCGGAGGGAAAAGGATACTGATTTACATCGAATCCCATTGCTTCAAGATCACTCGGAACATAACCTCTTTTTTCTACCATACTATCATTCTCCTTAATAATTATCTCGCTCGATCATCCTTGCGCGCGGGTGCTTTTGCCTGCGTCTCGGACGATTTCGGCTGTGTGTTTTTGAGTTCGGCTTTTTCTTTTGGATTGAGAAAATACTCGCGCTCCAGCTTTTCGCGGCGCATCTTTTCCTCGGCTTCTACCATTTCGCGCATCACGCCTGAGCGTTCAAGCACGTTCTTGATGTCGGAAATCTGTCGCCGCAGCGGCTTCATTTCTGCCGTCAGGGCGTGAATTTCTTCCTGCACCTGTAGCTTCACTTCGGGATCATTGCAACGGCGAATGCGGTTGTAAAGCTCCTTTCTTTTTCGCTCAAGTGCCATTAGCTCGCGTTCTGTCCGCTCCAAAAACGCATCGGCATCCTCCTTGGTATTGATGTTCTCTTGCCCCATCAGCACAGCTTGGCGCGAATACATTTCGCATCGGCGGGTCGCCTCTCGCATTTCGGGAGTGATCGGCTGATACTTCGGCGCTGGATCGTTTGGCGCGATCAGATCGGGACCGCCCAAGAGATACACAAAGGTCAGCACGAGCGTAAGCAGTGGACCGAAGTCCTGCTCGGGCGCGTACAACCAATGCTGCCTCGGTGGGCGCTTTTGATTGTGGAAGTTGTAGCTTTTGACTTTACCAACGTATGAAGTGTAACCGCAAAGCCCTTTCCAGTAATTTGCTTCAATGGTTTGGTCGATGGATTTGAGACTATAATCCTCTCCAAGATTATAAATTCTCGTCCATTGCTTTCCTTCCTTCGGCTTGATCTTTGGATATTTTCCTCCCTCGTTGCGGTCAAACTCATAGCCCTTGTCCCGCAGGTGCAGAATAAAATCCTGCCACGTCGGTGAGATCTTTCGTGCTTCATCGATCGCCCAGCGCATCAAATTGTATCGCGTCGGCTTGCCTGCCTTCTCATCAAAGTAGATAGGTCTCGGCGTGTGAGCCTTGGGATTTTTGATGACCGATAGACCATACTTGCGGCAGAGTTCATCCGAGGTTTCACGCAAGCTGTAATAGTTTTTGCGTCCGCTGTCGATCTTCTTTCCGTCGATAAACGAAATCGGATTCAGAATAAAATGGTTGTGGAGATGTGATCTGTTTAGATGAGTTGCCACCATTACTTGATAACGATCGCCCCACAAATTCTCCGCCAGTTCAACACCGATCTTATGACACAGCTCGGGAGTTACTTCACCCGGCTTGAAGCTTTGATACGCGTGATGAGCAAGAATGGAACCGCGATCTCCGAAGTGCTCGCGCACCTTCATCATCGCTTCGTATGGGTCGCCCGTACAGTTGATCGGGCTTACAAGGTAAACCTTTTCATCCTCGACCCATTCGGTTTTCTCGTCATCTGCGATATAGTGAAGCTCTCTTGCAAGGTCATTGTACTCTGTCTTTTCGGGATTGCGCGCGTACTCGATTACGCGTTTTACCGAATCCTTGATTGCCCAAATCTTCGTTGTTGCCAAGCTCAGACCGCCTCACTTTCATCAAGATCGCCACAATATTTCCCGAATGCTGCACCGAAAATTCCTTCATCGTAGAACAATTTGCAGTGCTCGAATAAGGTGTTCATCTTTCTTTCGATCGCCGCAACGTAAGCACGAACCGGCTCTCCTTCAAGACAATATTCCAAAATTATTTCGCGAATTAAGGAAAGCTCTTTGGCGATCTCGTAGATTTCCGCAGGCGGAATTGCTTTGAGATCTGCGCCTTGAATTAACTTTTTGACAAGTTGAGTTTGAGAAAGTTTGCACGCTTTCGCCAATCTTTTGACGCGTTTTTTCTCGTCGCTCGTTACTCTGATCGTGATAGTTTCTGTAGAATTTTTGTTTGTTTCCTTGAGATCTTTTTTGATTTCCTTACTAAATTCTTTTACATTTTTCATTGAATGTTCTCCTTAAACTCTCTTGATTTTATCGTCATCTCAGCGGGGTTATAGGGGCGTCAAGCCCCAATCGTATCCGCAAGGATACGCAGGAAATGAGCAAACGTGCAGTACACGGTTGCAGTACATTTCCTATGCTCGTTACACTTAGGGACAACGTTTTCACGTTCTCTTGCACCCCGTGTAAATTTGGACGCCCAATCAGCCATCTGTGACGGTAAGTGACGATTGTGTCGGTATTTCTTCCGTAGAATTTTTCTCGTCATTTGCGTCATTATCGTCACTCGGCACGAGCGTCAGCTCAAGCCATCGACCATTGCCCGTTCGCCCCGAATCGTAAGTGATCCCCACTTGCTGTAGGTAGTCATACGCTTCGGTTGAAAGACTTCTCGTCAGCACGTTCGGCTTCACGTTCTCCTCACCCAACAGGGCAAGTAGCTCACTCGCCGTCCCGCGAAAATGCTTGTGCTCTTTGATATACTCGCAGACGGTTTTGACAATGGGAGCCAGCGGGCGGTAACAGATTCCGTCGTGCGGCGGCACATCTTCATCAAGACGCCAATAGCAATCGGTGAACTCAATCGCCATTGCTCTAAACTCAATGTCACGCCCCGTCAGATACAGAAAGGTCGTGTCTGTTCCTCGGTTCACCTTCTTGAGAAGCAGCACCGTATCGGCGGCACCCATAAG
>JAZNBZ010000099.1:0-30282 GCA_045587285.1 Candidatus Flemingiibacterium sp.
ATCAAGCGAATAAATTATGACGAAAACAGTTGGCTTGATATGATTGAGCAGATAAGAAACGACTATGTAGAATATGTTGGTGATACGGAAAAAATCCACGACGTTTCCCACGCAATAGAGCGCGCCGAGGCGCTCGCAAAAACGCCTATGGAAAAGGCGCATACCAAAGCCGCCGCGTCCACCGCTCGCAGAATAATGGAGACTGATTCTGAATTTAATCCTGATTGCACGGCTGTTGGTCTTTGGAATTTCTTTAAAAAGGACATCGTCCAAAATAAAAACGGAACTCTCACAATAAATTATAACCACCGCTGGTCGTTTGAGTGGAAAAGCGATGGCGGCTGGGGTGAAGCTACTACTCCCGTCCTTTATAATGATATCTTGGGAATGCTGCAATATGCAACAAAATGTATTTGGTGTAACGAATGGCGAGTAGGCGTTTCACCGTTTGTAGAATACTTACTATGGGGCAGCAAGTATATAAAGACCCAAATCGTATGCGAGGACGGCGGAACTGTCACCACCAAAGCAGGTACGTTTGAAAATTGCTTAAAGCTTTCGCTTGACATATCTGGCTTGTCGAACGGTCATTCACATCTCGGCGGCAAAAAGGATTATGTTTTCGCGCCGGGTGTGGGCATCGTCCGCGTAGCAAACGAATACTGTCACGGCGTAAAGACGGCTGTGTATGAACTAACCTCCTACGAGGGTACGGGCGAGGGATATATGCCTATGGCAGACGGTCTTTTCCGTCGCTACGATGCGCTCGACCTTACCGACGGCTTTGTGGGAGCTGTTGAGTACACCTACGTCATGGACGATGAAGGACAAACATTTATCTTCTCTGAGCAAATAGGCATACGTGAGCTTCCGCCGCCCATCACCTTTTACTCCGCAATTTTGGGCGAGCAGATCGAGGAACGCCTTTGGAATCAAAAGAAGCGTGACGAAGCGCGTTTGCGCCACGATATAAATAACTTCCATCTTCTTTCCCACTTTTTAGGTCGTCCCGCACGTTACTGGGCGGCACCCAAAAAGGCGGCTGCGTGGAACAAATACCGTATGCGTATAATGGAAGGGCTCGGGGGTGGCGGAGATGTGCCTCGCGCGTGGTGGGGATTTTACGCAAGCACCTGCTTCAGAGCCGCCTGCGCTCTGTTCGGCAGCGGCAACCGCGAGGAGGGATACGAGTATCTCGAACGAGTCTTTGAACTGTTTGAGCGGTGGGAAGCTATCCCCGAGGGTGAGGAGCTTGAGGTGGGCGATCCGCTTATCTACGGGGGTATAAAGATCATCAAGGGAAAATCGGTCATCAAGCTGCCGGACGGCACTTTAGAACCGCAGATGTACGATTGGTTATTTGAAGACAGATGCAGCCTCGTTTACTACGGACTGACCGCCACCGGCGGTTGGGAATGGTTCAATCCCGTCAGAAATGAGGACAAATACAAGGACTACGTCGAGCGTGCACGAAAATTAATGGAAGCACAGAGATAAAAAACGCCGAGGACAGCTTTTAGCCATCCTCGGCAATTTTTTAACTTTTCTATTACTTATCCTCGCCGTCGTAATCGACTTCGTTGAAGAGCTCGTCCTCGAAGAAGTCGGCAATGCGGTCAAACTCCTCATCGTCGTCGATGGTTACGAGAAGCTGCTCGCCGTTTTCGTCCTGCTCGAGCTTTAAGATAACGTACTCCTCTGCCTCGTTGTCTTCTTCAGGGATAAGCGCGAGATAGGTCTTGCCCTCAATTTCAGCCTCTGCGAGAAGCTTGAAATTAAGCTCGTTGCCTTCCTCGTCGGTCAGAGTGTATATGTCTTCGGTTTCAAAGATTTCGTCAGCCATAATAGTTTCCTTTCGCAATGTTATTTTAACAGTAATATGATACCATTATTTTGCCCTTTTGTCAAGAGATATGCGGTTTTTACTTAAAGAGCTTTATTCTGAGGATGATAAGTATAGCCACGAGGCTTGCAACTGCCGAGCCTGCGATTATCAAGGGGAAGCCCCACGGACTGTTCGCAAGCGGCATATGCGCCGAGGAAAGGTTCATTCCGTACGCGGAGAATACCATAGTCGGTATTGCCATAACGACGGTAACGATAGCAAGCACCTTCATCGCCACGTTAAGATTGTTCGATATGACCGAGGCGAACGTGCCCGACATACTCTCTAAAATATCTGTGTTTATCTTCGCCATCTCGATAGCCTGCTTGTTCTCGACGATAGCGTCCTCAAGAAGCTCCGCGTCCTCGTCGTACTTTTTTATGAAGTCGGTACGCACGAGCTTTTCAAGCACCGCCTCGTTCGAGCGAAGTCCAACGGTAAAGTAAACGAGCGATTTTTCAAGCTTCATAAGCTCGAGAAGCTGCTTGTTCTTCTGTCCTCTGCCGAACTCAAGCTCGGTGCTGTCAGACTTTTTCTCAATAAGGCGAAGGTAGATAAGATATCTCCTCGATATCGCGTAAAGTATTTGGAAAACGAAACGCGATTGCATCGCGGGATGAAAATCACGCTCGGTGCCGTTGGCAAAGCCGCGCAGTATGTGCGTATCCTTCGAGCAAACGGTGATAACGCAGCCGCCCGTTAAGATAATGCCGAGCGGTATCGTGGTGTAAAGCTCGTTTTCGTTGTCGGTTTCGCGCGTCGGGATGTTGACGAGTATCATTTTGTAATTGTCGTCCCAATCTACACGCGAACGCTCGTCAAGGTCGAGCGCGGCGCGAACTGCCTCCTGCGGAATGTCAAAATGCGCCGAAGCGTCGAGTATCTCGTCGCCCGTCGGATCTATAAGCGACACCCAACACCCCGGTTCAGGAGCAGTGCACTCAATAATATTCTGGTTGTCTTCGATAAAGTATTTAATCATACATAGCACCTCCTGAAAATAAAAAGCCTACACAGTAATTATACTACTAAAATGCCGTACAGTCAATAGGCAAAATTTTTTTAACATTTCGCGTGCGCACTTGCCTATATTTTCGTGTGAAGCCTTGACAAAATTCCATTTATATGGTATACTAATTCGGTACGAAGGGATATAGCCAAGTCGGTTAAGGCACAGGACTTTGACTCCTGCATTCGTTGGTTCGAGTCCAACTATCCCTGCCAGAAAAAAGCACTTGCGTGAGTAAGTGCTTTTTTCTATCCAATCCGAAGGATTGGTATGGAATCACGACGCAGTCGTGTATGTAATCGCCGTAGGCGTATGGCATCACGCGACAGCGTGTATTTCTCCTTCGGATTGATGAGATACAATGGCAAGGCGTTGGTGATATACAATGCTTCGCATTGATGATATACACGCCTACGGCGTGATTAGGATGCAAATACGCTTGATTTTCGACAAAATGTGTGCTATAATATCAAAGGCTACCTCAATTTCTTTTTAGGAGGACGGTATGTTTACCTCAGGACATTTTATCTGGCTCGGCGTGATTGCCGTTACTATCGCTCTCGCCTTGGTTTTGCTAAAAAATTTCAAGGTTTCCAACCGCACCGTTGGAAAAGCAACTATGATAATTCTTATCATACTAAAGCTTTTCCATATGTCGCTGTCTATGAAGGCGTCGGAGTACGGCGGATACGTCTTAAATCAGACGCAGCTTTCCTTCCACCTGTGCTCTATAATGATCTACACGGTCATATTTACGAATATGCTAAAAAACGAAAAGCTTATCGCTACCTTAAAGAGCTTTATGGTACCCTGCCTTTTTATCGGCGCGATGATGGCTCTTCTGATTCCTACCGAGGGCGTTGACCCCGCTACTCCGAGAGTATGGCAGTATATGCTGATTCACGGTACACTCGTATTTTACGGCATATACCTCGCGTTCGTTGAAAGGGTTAATATGTCATTTAAAGCGTATCTCAACAATCTGAAATTGCTTCTCGGCGTTACGCTCGTTGCAACGCTTATGAACAGCGTGCTTGAAGCGTACAAGGTCAACTTTTTGTTCCTTCGCGAGCCGCCGATGGAAAACCTGCCGATACTCAATCTCGACAACGGCTGGTACGTCTATTTTCTCTCACTTGCCGCAATCGCTTGCTTACTTATGCTTCTCATACATCTGCCGTTTATCATCACTGACGCGCTGAAAAAGCGTCGCGAAAAATAACGCAAAAGGCACTCCAAGCGGAGTGCCTTTTCTATACTTCATTGTTTTCGCTCAAGCATTCCAAGCGCGTCCATCCAGCAGATGACGTGTGCGGCGAAGCAGTGATTGCAGCTTGCCGAGGTGTCGATCTTCTCCCAAAGCGTGCCCGTGCGCTCTGCCATATATGAGAAGTAGCCCTTGATGTCACCGTAAAGCTTATCGCTGTATCCGTAGCGATTCAAGAGATCAAGGCGAAGAAAGTTGCCGATAAACGCGTTCGCAGGCCAAATTTCGGGGTATAAGCCCTTCTCGGCTCTGTCGTAGCCGAAGTCGTTTACAAGCGTGCTCCACAGCCACGGACGGCTCTCGGGCGTTGCCACGTCGCACGCGAAGGCGTAATACTGACACGATTCCGTGCGCTCACCCGACAAAACGAGCTTGCCGTCAACGCGGTACGCGTTGTCACAGTAGAAGCCCGACTCGGTCATCGCAAGCTCGTTTATCGCCTCGCGTAGCTTCGACGCCTTCTCGGTAAGTGCGCCGTCGGAGTACGTCTCACCGAGATCGGATAGCAGCCGCGCGTAAAGCATATTAGAAACGAAGGACACGTCCTGAACGAATTTGTTTGACATCGACCACTCGACGAACACCCACGACTCAAGGCGCTCAAGCAGTCCGTATTCGTTCTCGAACGCGCTGAAATAGTCGAGAAGCGCGTACATCTTGCCTCTGCACGAGTCGATAAACTCTCGCTCGCCCGTACGCGCGAGGTATTCGCGAAGCTCCACGCCGAGCCACATCGCCCAGTTGGGGATAAATCTTCCCGTCGGCTGCTCGGCAGGATAACACATCGGGAACATTCCCTTAGGTATATTGAGAAAGCCGTCGGGGAGCATATAATTCTGCAAAAACGCCCGTTCAACGCTCGATTTTCCGGTCAGCGTATATTCAACGCGCGCGGAAAAGAAGCTGTCGCACAGCCAGCCCGCCCTCTCGCGAGAGGGACAGTCCATACAAATATCCACGGCGTTCGCGCGGAAGGTTTCAACAGCCGCGTCGAAAATACGGCGCATCACGTCGTCCTCGCCGTTAAAGCGCACGTTAATAGCACTCATCGGAAACGCGATATGATGAAGCCTCAGCCCAATGACACGCACACTCGCGCCGCGCGCCATAAGACGCGCGTATTTCATCGTATTCGGCATCGCGCAAAGCAGGTGATGGCGTCCACGCTTTGCGATTACGGTAACGATATTGTTGACGATAAGGCGCGAGAAGGTGACGTGCCCGTCCTTTAAAATCTCGTCGAACATAATATAGAGCTCGCCGTCTGCATCCGCCTCTATATCAAGCTCGAATATGCCCGTCGTGTTGCGCGAAAACTCAACGTCCGCGTACGTGTCGGGCGCGAGCGTTATATCGTCTGCGGCCTCGCTTACGCTTACCTGCTTTTGCGCTGTCAGCTTGCTGACCGCATCGCTCGAGTCGTACTCTGCCTCTGCATCTGCCTCATAAGTGCTCTCGCACGCCACAAGCTCGCCGCGGTGAATTACGGACACGGGATACTCAACCTCCCCGTCGCCGTACGGCACGTCGCGGCAGATAAACCGCCCTGCCTTCGCCTCCTCTACCTCTACGGGTACAGCGGCGGTATCCGCGCCGCGCTCGTAGTCAAACGAGCACTCGTCAAGTCGGTAGGTTTCAACGAACGTGCGCTGTGCCGAATATTTCTGCACGCGCTCTACTCGCTCTGTGACGCGGTACGCTAAAAATCCTTCGCCGCCCGTCGCGGCAACGACCTCGTCGCCGACGGTGATCTCGGCGCATAGAAAGCCGGGCTGATTTAAGTATTCGTACGAGCTTTTGTTGTAGCTCGCGACGCGTAGTGCAACGCGGTTATTATCCCTCGTGAGATATTTCGTGATATCGTACTCGTCCACGCGAAAATAGCCGTGGGCACAGCGTGCGGGTCCGTGGGCGACGAATACGCCGTTGACGGTAAGTATAAACTCACACGAAGCCGCGGCGGCAACGCTGACGCGCTTTTCGCCGTTTGGCACGTCTGCCGCAAAGCATATCGTGCGGTTTCGTATATATGCGCCGTCCTTTTCCCATACGGGTGTCGCGGCGCGGAAGGTATAGTCGTTAGCGGTCATTTTTTGCCTCCTTTTCGGCGCAAAAATATACTTGTTTATTGCCCATATTATAGCACAACGGCGGATATTTTTCAATAGCCTGCAAAGCGAAAAAATTTCAGCAAAAATATTTCTGAAAAGCACTTGACTTTGCCAAAAAAATATGTATAATGGTGATAGCGGAAAAAGTTCGCTAATAATTTTGTCTTTACGGAGGACAAGCTATGTTTATAGACATTCACGCACACGCATTTCGCATACGGTCAACCGGTGCTCCTTGCTTTTGTACCACAGATGAGCTCATTAAGGCGTTTGACCGCCTCAAGATAGATATGGGCGTAGTACTTCCCGTAGTCAACCCCGAGTGCTACGCGGTTCAGTCTGTTGAGGACGTACTCGAGATGAGAGATAATCATCCCGACCGCATTATTGCATACTGCAACGTAGACCCTCGTCTTCGCCAAAACTCTGACGTCGGCGACCTTGAAACCGTACTTAAGAGATATAAGGCGGCAGGCTGTAAGGGTATCGGTGAGGTAATGCCGAATATGGAGATTCTCGATCCCAAGGTGCAAAACCTCTTCTATGCCGCGGAAAAAGCCGATATGCCTCTCACTTATGACGGCTCTGTGCAGGTTGGTCTTGGCTTCGGTCTTTATGACAACCCCGGTCTTCCCCAGCTTGAATGTTCGCTTGTTTCCTATCCTAATCTTAAAATATTCGGTCACGGTCCTGCTTTCTGGAGCGAGATAGGTAAGCTTTCCACTCCCGGTGAGAGAGGCTGCCCTTACAACCGCTTCAAGGGTCAGCGCGTAGTTCTTCCCTCCGGACCTATCGAGGAGGAAGGCGTAATGCCCAAGCTCCTTCGCCGTTACTCCAACCTTATGTGCGATATGTCCGACTGCACCGCGTACAACGCGCTCACACGCGACGAGCAGTTCACCTTCCGCTTCCTCTCCGAGTTTGAGGACAGACTTTTCTACGGCACCGACATTATGGGTGTGAATATGGAGGTTCCGCTCGGCGATACGCTTATTTCCTGGAAAGAACAGGGTAAGATCAGCGAAACGACCTTCAGAAAGATCGCATACGAAAACGCAGAAAAGCTTCTCGGTCTTTAATCTAGATAACAAAAGAGCCGATATGGATTTATTTCCGTATCGGCTCTTTTCTATTGTTCCACCGCTTTTGGCGGTGAGTAAGTGGACTTGCAAGCAATCTACTAAGCCTCCCTCCGGGAGGGAGGTGGCACGCGAAGCGTGACGGAAGGAGCCAGCGCAAAGTTGGCTTTTGACTATCCTCATTGTACGCATTCTCCCTCAGTCGCCTGCGGCGACAGCTCCCTCCGGGAGGGAGCCTCTAATCATAGCGGTTTGCTTGTATTTCTTTTACTTTTTAAGCTTCGAGAAAAGGCCGCCGATGGCGTCCTTAACGTCGTCCACCTTGTCGGCAATGTCGCCTGCCGCAAGCTTTGCCTTAACGCCGTCGATAACCTTGTTTACGATATCGTCGGGAAGGTCAACTCCAAGCACCTTCTCGAGTGCCTTAACGGGCTCGGACTTGAACTGCGACATAAGCGCGGGATCGCTCTTTAATTTAGCTACTACCGCTTCGATTTTTTCCTTGATCTCATCCATTTTTTGTTTCCTCCATTTATGTATTTTTTTAAAGATGCCTCATCATCTCACGGTAAAGATTGTCTGCGTAGATACACATACCAAGGTCGTTCGGATGCAGGCCGTCGGTAAAGAAACCGTGATTGTGCGGCACAAGCGTCATACCGTTTATGACGGTTACGTTCGCAAGCTCCTTGCAGTTTTCCTCGATTATGCCGTGCACCTCGGTGAGGTATCCGCCGAACTTTTCCATAAATTTCGGCTCTCTGTATTCCGGTATGCTCTGGCGATCGCGCCACAAGGGGGTTATGACAAATATCTTCGCCTTCGGGAACTTTGCCGAGAGTGCCGAAAGGAAATCGCGGCTTCTCTTTGTAACGGTCGAACGCTTGTGACGCGTCCAGTCGTTGGTGCCGTACGCAACGGTGATAATATCGGGGTTAATAGGCTCGTCAAGTTCTAAAAGCTCGGGGAAAAATCTGTCGCCGCCGATAGCCTTGTTGTATATATCCGCGTCGAGCATTCTCGCAAGCTTCGACGAATACGCAAGCGACGGATACTGCGCATAGTAGCCGTGAGTTATCGAGTCGCCGTAAGCGAGCATTTTGCGCGAGCGCTTTACAGGCGAATACGACGCGCCGTCGTCAAGTGTTACGTTCGAGAGGTAGATCATCTTCGTCCAGGGCAGATACACCTCAACGTGCTTCACACCCTCGCCAAGCTCAAACCTTACGTGCCTATCGGCATCGCCATCGGTGATTCCGAAATGCTCGTGTAAAACACCGTCGATATATAAATCGAAACGCGCCATACCACCCGTCGGGCACGGCTCAACGCGAACCGCATACTCAAACGCAAGCGTTTTCGAGTCGGTTAGAAACGAAAGGCGCACACCCGCCGCCGAGGCGGTCTTTTTTAAATAGCTGTTGTCGCGGTATATAGCGTAATACTCTGCCTGCTTTTCTGTAAAGCGCTTGAAAGCAAAGCCGAGTTCGGTTTCGACGACGTCTACTGCTCCAAACGTGATTTTTTTGATTTGTTCGAGTGTAAGCTTCATAAGTCAAACTCCCCGTTTATATGTATTTTTTAATTTGTGCGTAAAGCGCATCTGCGTATATTTTCATAGCGTTATCTCTCGGATGCAGACCGTCGTTATAGAGAGAGGGATCGTGCGGCAGGAAATTCCAGCCGTTAAAGAGCGTGACGTTTTCAAGGCCGCTGCAGCTTGCCTCGATTATCTCGTGCACGTCGCTCGTCGGACCGTCAAATTTCGGTGCGCCCCAGTTTTTCGCGCGCCATATCGGCGACACGACAAATATCTTCGACTCGGGATATTTTTCGGATACGCGAGTGAGAAAATCGCGGCTTCTGCGAGCCACGGTTTCGCGGCTATGGTGCCACCAATCGTTCGTGCCGTACGCAACGGTTATAAAGTCGGGCTTTATCGCTTCCTCACATTCAAGCATTTCGGGGAAAAATCTGTCGCCCGAAACCGCCTTGTTGTAAGCGTCGGCGTCAAGCATCTTCGAGATAAGCGCCGCATACGAGCACGACGGAAGCTGTGCGCTAACGCCGTGGGTTATAGAGTCGCCGTAGCTTATCATAACCTTCGAGCGCTTTACGGGAATAACCGTCGCGCAATCGTCGAGAGTAACGTCAGAGAGCGACACCGACTTTTGCCACGGCAGGTACACGTCAATCTTGTTCGTGCCCTCAGGGAGCTTCAGCGCGGCACTCGCACCGACCTGCTTTGCGTCAAGCGTAAAGAAGCCTGCCATCTCACCGTTCACTTGCACCTCAACGTACGCGATACCAAGGCTGTAATCGTTAGTATGACTGTACGTGAACGAAAGATTGTCTGAGTCGGTTTCGAAGGATAGGCGTATTCCCGACGAGGTCATAGCACGCTTCAAAAACTCCTCGTTTCTATATTCTGCGTAACAGCGAAGCTGCTCCTCTGTAAAGCGGTCGAACACAAACTCACCGCTCCTTTCGCGCACGCTCACAGCGCCGCAGGTGATTGCCTTAATACATTGTAAATCAAGCTTCATTTTTCTTTGCTCCTTTGAATATTTCCTTAAAATCGGCTCCTGCGAATATGCCACAGATAACTACTACGGCGGCGCAGATAACAGTCAGCGCGTTAAGACTGCTGAAATCGCGCGTAATCGCGAGCGAAAAGATCATCGCCCACGCCGTATACGTAATATTAAGCCCCATCGCCTTGGACACGCCTATTGTGCCAATAGCTTTGTAGTAAAATAGATACGACACCGTCGCACAGAGTGCCGCGAGCGCGATGATAAGAAGTACGGTCATATTTGCGCCCGTAAACAGTCCTGCGGTAAATTTAAGTCCGCCGAGCGCGGGGATTACGATAACTCCGTAAATTATCGCAGAGGTGGTCTGTCTTATCTGAAGCGCGTGCTCGCTTTTAACGGCGGAATCCCTAAAGCACTTCGACAGTATAACGCCCTCGATTCCCCAACCGAACGCGCACATAAATACGCCGCACAGTCCAAGCCAGAAGTTCGTTATCTCAAGCTCGGGCGAATAGCTGAGTCCGAATACGCCAAGCAGTGTAAACGCGAGGAATATCCACTGATACCACTTTATCTTCTCTTTTAAGAAAAAATACGCGAGAACGCTTCCGATTGCAGGATAGATCGCGCTCGCAACCGCGCCGATCGACGCGCCCATATAGTTGACGGCGATAACGTAGCCCGTCATACCGACAGGTCCGCCGATAGCCGATGATATTATCAGCCATTTAAGGCTTTTGGTTTTGAAAATTTTAAGTACGTCACGAAGGCTTCGTCTGATGCCGTTAAAGATGAGCATATATACTGCTGACGCGGCATCGTGCAAAAACGTGCTGACAAACGGTGCGAGTAAAATCCCCTGCTCGGTTGATATAAACGGTGTCATCGCCAGCGCAAGCCCGAGAATGACAGTCTCAAGCGCCCACGTAACGCCTGCGAGTATTCCACAAAGCACGTTACGCCTCCTTTATAAGCGTAAGAAGATGCGACACGTCGGGAAGCACGCTGTCCGCGTGTCCGAGAAGGCGCGCACGGCTCTCCTCACACGAACCGACCGCAACGGACGAAATGCCTGCATTTTTAGCAAAGCGAACGTCCGTCATCGTGTCGCCGACCATTATTATCTCGTCCTTATTTGCGCCGGTAAGCTCTGCAAAATCAAGCGCGCAGGCAGGCTCCGGCTTGACGGGAGTTTTGCCGTCGTCGGTGTATATCTTGTCAAACAGTGCCGTAATTCCGAGCTCATCAAGGCAATAGCGTGTGATCTCGTAATTGTCGGTAGTGACAACGGCAAGCTTTATGCCGCGTGCTCTGAGCTTTGTAAGAACATCGCCGAGATTTTCGCAGGTAGGTCTTACAGTTCCCGTATGAGCACTCTTATTGTACGCGTCGAGTACTCTTTTGTGCATATCCTCAGGCACGCTGTGTCCGTGCTTTTTAATAACATCCGCAAATGCGTCTGCAATCTCTTCGTACGTACCCTTGCAGAGTATTCCGTCTATATCCGAAACGCCGTCCTTGACACCGATCGAGCCGAGAAGCTCGTCCATAGGAGTGCTCTCTGCACCAACATCCGTCAAAAGGCAGTTTACCGCGTTCACCGAAACGCTTATCCAGAAGGCATCGAAATCAATAAGCGTGCCGTCTTTATCAAATATAATAGCTTTAACAGCCATACCACACCTCGAAAATTTCCCTTAACGTATTCGTACCTTAATTATATCACAAAAATTCCTTGCTATCAACCCCATAGCGCCTAAAATTTTGAAATTTCTGATATATTTTCACACAAAAAACGGGGCGTAAAGCCCCGTTTTTTAGTTTGCTATTCCCTGCTGCTCGATTACGGACTGCGCCATTTTGCGCTGTGCCATAACGAGCTTATAGTATATGCCCTTATTTTCAAGCAGCTCGGCGTGCGTGCCGAACTCGGCTACGCGTCCCTTGTCGAGCACCAAAAGCTTGTCCGCGTTTCTAAGCGTGGACAGTCGGTGCGCGATTGCGAACACGGTACGTCCCTCGGTAAGCTTGTTTAAGGAGTCCTGAATAAGCTTTTCCGTTTCGGTGTCGAGCGCCGCCGTCGCTTCGTCGAGTATAAGTATGCGGGGATTATGAATCACGGCACGCGCTATCGCTATTCGCTGGCGCTCACCGCCCGAGAGGGAGTATCCCTTCTCGCCGACGTAGGTGTTGTAGCCCTGCGGCAGATTTACGATAAAATCGTGCGCGTTCGCGATGCGCGCCGCACGGATTATCTCCTCGTCGGTAGCGTGCGGATTTGCGTAGCGGATATTATCGCGTATCGTTCCCGAGAAAAGGAACGTTTCCTGCAAAACCACGCCTATCTGCGTACGTAGCGCATTTTGCGAGATATCTTTAATGTTTACGCCGTCGATCTCGATAGCACCCTCGTTTACGTCGTAAAGGCGCATAAGCAGGTTGATAAGCGTCGTCTTTCCCGAGCCCGAGTGACCGACTATACCGATCATCTCGCCGGGATTTACGCGGAAGGATACGCTCTCAAGCACGGGATCGTAGCTCTCGTAGCCGAAGGTGACGCCCTTCACGTCAACCTCGCCATCGATACGAATGTCGATCGGCAGGTCTATATCCTGTACCTCCTCGCGCTCCTCGATTATCTCAAATATCTTCGATAAGCTCGTTAAGAAGTTGGAGATATTACGCGGTATGAAGGTGATGAACATAAGCGGCGCGTAGATTATGTTGGCGTAGGAGTTTATCTGGTGCAGCTCGCCGACGAGCATATCGCCGTGAAAGAGCAGATAGTTACCGTAAAGGAGTATAAGGTAGCTTCCAAGCTTAACGGCGAAGCCGAGCAGCGGAAACACCGTATCAAACACCTTCGCGTTTTTCTCACTCTGCTGTGAGCGGCGTACGATAACCGCCTTGAAGCGCTCGATCTCGCTCTCCTCGCGTCCGAACGTTTTTACCACGCGTATGCCGCTTAAAATATCCTGCAGCAAATGGTCGCTTTTCTGTGCGATTCCCCACAGCTTTCGGTTACGGCGCTGTACCGATTTCCAGAATTTCGCGATAAGAAATACGACAAGCGGTATCGGCACGAATATAAACATCGCCATTATCGGATTTATCGTCAGCATCAGTATAAAGCCCACGATAAGCGAGGACGCTTGAATAAACAGGCTCGGTAGCTGATTGACTATAAAATCCTGCGCCACGTTTACGTCGTTGTTGATGCGTCCCATCATATCGCCCGTGGATTTTTGCTGTACGGATGACAAGGAGAGCGACTGTATCTTCTCGTAAAGAACGGTACGCATCATAAGCACGAAGCGGTTGCCTGCGATTGCCGAAAGCCTGCTTTGAACGACAGTCAGCGCGCGGTTGCACACCTCGAGCGACACTATGGCAACGACGATGAGCACGAACTGCGTCATCATTTTAGACTGCCCGTGAGTTGCCTCGTTAAGTATATAACCGTTGAGCGCTATCTTTTGAATGTGAGGTACGACGAACTGGAATATTACGTTAAACACCGCGACGATAAACGGAAAGCACATCATAAGACGAAGGCCCTTGGTCATCGCGAATATTTTTTTGTATATATCCATTACGTCAAGGCAGTACGGACACACGTTCGTGCCTCTGATAAACGGGCGGTTACACTTCGGGCAGAAGCGTTCCCTCTCCGAATTGGTGATAGGCTCGCTCTTTGAGGTGTCCTCTGCGAGTATTTCGCACGCCTTTACAATCACCGTATAGCGCGGCAAATGACGTCCCGACACGAACTGACAAATGATTTCCGCGCCCTTGCCGAAATCGGCTAAAAAAGCACAGCTTCCGTACATTACCTCCGTGCGAAAATCCCTCGCGCCCGCGATAGTGTACTCGCAAAGAAGCGTATCGCCGAGTATTTTGTATATTTTCTCGTTGGTTATAGCGATATATCCCGACACGAACTTATCCTCAAGGATATTGAACGGCACGCAGTACATAAGCCTTTCGCCGTCACGGATTGCCGCGTCAAGCACCTGTCTTTCCGCACTCGGCAGATCGAACATAAGTCGCATAAACTCACTCCTTCCGCTTTAGAGGTAGATATCGAGCTTCTTGTAGCTTACCTTATCGAGCGCCTTCACGTCGCTTATCGCGAACACGTTTCCGTCAACGTCGTTCATAAAAACGCGTCCGTCCTCAAGTGCGCGGATATTGGAAAACGGATTGTTCATAACGAAATTCACGTGTCCCGCAGTGGTTTCGGCTTCCCAATAGAGATAGCCGAACTTGTCCTTTACCGAGATAAGCTTCACTATCTCGGGAGTGAAATATCTGCGCTCAAGCTCCTCGTTTATAAGCGCCTGCGTTTCTGCGTCGAAATCGGTGATACGGCGTATCATACCGATCTCCTTTCCGCGTCCGCCCTTGCGCGTGTCCGGCTCACGCACGGACAGAAACTCGTTTGGGCTCGTTACGGGGAACGAGCGAAGCACTACGACGCGCTCAAAGCTCTCCTCCTCGCCGTCAGCATTCGTAATTTCAAGCGAAACAAGTCCGCCGCCCGAGCAAAAAAAGCGTGCGTTCTCAGGTGTGAGGTCAATGGAAACGCGCTGATTTTCAAGTATGAGATCACCGTCGTCGCCGTCACCGAGAATATCGTTTTTTGGCTTGGTGTTTTCCTTTTGTAAGGTCTTTTCTGCCATAATCAAGTTCTCCTTTGTTGCTCAATATCATTGTGTTAAACGAATTAGCTGTTGAACTGTGTAAATTTTCCTGTAGGGGCGACCATTGGTCGCCCGTGGGTGGTCACTGACCTCCCTTACATTTATACATTACGACAAGATCCAATTCTTAACTTAATGGCATTATGCATAATTGATAGGCTATTTTACATTCCGGCAATTATCTTCTTGTTAGCCTCGTTCTGAAGCGTATATAGCTTGTAGAACGTGCCCTTCTTTTCGAGAAGCTCGGCGTGCGTTCCCTCCTCGGTTATCTCGCCGTTTTCGATAACGAAAAGCTTGTTGCAGTCTTTAAGCGTGGACAGACGGTGCGCGATGGTGATGGTCGTGCGTCCCTCGCTTACCGTCGTGAGCGCGTCCTGAATAAGGCGCTCCGTTTCGGTATCCATAGCCGCAGTCGCCTCGTCGAGTATGAGTATTGACGGCGAGAGCAAAAGCGCTCTTGCAATCGAGATGCGCTGCTTTTCTCCGCCCGAAAGCGCACGCGAGCCGGCGCCGATGACCGTTTCATACCCCTCGGGCATTTTAAGGATAAAGTCGTGCGCGTTCGCCGCCTTGGCAGCCGCGATGACCTCCTCCATAGTAGCCTCCGGTCTTGCGTAGCGGATATTTTCCGCAACGGTTCCGCGGAAAAGGAATATCTCCTGCGAAACTATCGAAATGTTAGCACGAAGCGATTTCGTCGCGATGTCCTTTACGTTGTAGCCGTCGATTTTAATCGTTCCGCTTACAGTGTCGTAAAGTCGGCAGATAAGATTGGCTATCGTTGATTTGCCGCTACCCGTGTGACCGACGAGACCGACGTGGTCGCCTGCGTTTATTTTAAGCGACATATTCTTGAGTATCGGACGGTTTGCGGCGTAGTGGAAGCACACGTTGTCAAACTCGATGTCGCCGCGAAGCGTGTCAAGGCTTACCGCGTCCTTCGCATCGGCAATTTCGGGCACCGCGTCGAGTATCTCAAACATACGCTGTGCGCAGTTTATCGTGTCCGTCACCATATCGACGAACACGGCGAAAAAGTTGAGCGGCGCGAAGATCATACCGAGGTATCCGATATACGTCGCAAATTCACCGTAGGTCATCTGCTCGTTCATAACCTCGATACCGCCAAAGCCCCATATTGCCTGACTCGAAAAGGCGATAAGCAATCCGACTATCGGGAACATCGTAAGCGTAACGAGATTGACCTTGAGGCTTGCCTTCATATACCGCGAGGCGTACTTGTGAAATCTTGCGCTCTCCTCTGCCTCCTTGGAAAACGCCTTTACCACGCGGATACCCGTGAGCGCATCGCCGAGAACGGCGTTAAGACTCGACGAGCGCCTCCAGCGCACCGTGTACGCGCGGTTTAATTTGGGAATCATTATTCTGAATATCGCAATAATGATCGGAACGGGAACGAATACGATAAGCGTAAGCTTCCAATTGAGTAAAAATAGGAAAATTCCGATGCCGATAAAATTCAGCACGTTTATGATAAAATTAGGTACGCCGTCGATAAAAAACGTGCGTATTCTGTCCGCATCGTAGTTTACGCGGGTGATAAGGCGTCCCGTTTGCGTATTGTTGAAGAAGGAAAGCGAAAGGCTCTGAAGCGCGCTGAAAATATCGAGCTTCATATTGAGCGTAACTCTGTTTGACATCCTCGCGTTGGCGCGGTGCTGTATTATCGACACGCCGAGCGACAGAAGCGCTATGGCGAATATCAGTCCGACTACGATAAGCACCCATTTTTCGCTGTGAAGCGTACCAACCGCCTTACCGGCGATGGTAGCGGGCTCGCTTATAACTTGGTCGTAAAGTATCCTATTAGAAATAATCGGATTTATAAGCTGTATGATTGACGTCGCGAGCATACAGAGAATAACCGTGACAAGCTGAAGCTTAAACGGCTTAAAATATCCGAGCACGCGAACGATAACCGCATTCCTGTTGGTGCAGTGAGCGCATATTTTACGCTCCTGATCGTCGTAGACCTTGCCGCACTTGGGGCATTTTGCGCTGAACTGCTCGAATATGGGATCGTCGAAGGCTACCTCCTCGCCGCTTGAAAGGCGCTTTAAGAGGTCAACGAACGCGAAAAGCTTGCGTTTTTTTGCGTTCGTGCAGTACGCGATGACAATAGTCGTGGCGTCGTGCTCGCGCTCCCGTCGGATGCGGCGCTTTTCCTCCGCGTCGCATTCGTCGAGCGGCTCGTCGATATCGTAAGGATACTGCTTTGCGAGCAAGCGGTTGCCCGAAACGAAATTGTCAACGTACGCGCCGTCGATACGCTTCATATCGAGCTCCTTGAAGGTCGCATCGACGAATAAATCGGGAACGAAAAGCTCGTCGCACGCCTCTGCGTGCCCTCCCCGTTTGCATTTTTTGCTGCTTTTGGCAGCCGCACGGGCGCGCTTTCGCTTTTCCTCTGTTTTCGCGTCAGCGCTTACCGACAGAAGGTAAAGCATCTCGTCAGCAGCCGAAAACGCGAGAACGGTCTCGCCAAAGCCTCCCTCGTGGTCAAGGTCGAGGCAAAGCACCGTATCAAGGCGCTCCGTATCGACTCCGCGGTCACTAAAACCGATCTGTGCCTCTTTCGTAAGCTTATCAAGTGGCAGCATAAAGGTGTGCGATCAAACGGTGTTCGTCTGATCTCTCCTTTCGATTTTTTAGCATATCACCGTAATTTTTTCAAAAAAGCATTGATAAATCAGGTGAGATATGCTATCATAAATATACCATAATCCGACGAAATTTCAAGTGACTTTATCAAATTTTTTCAATTTTGTCGATACGACCAAAATTGTCACTTAATTTTGTCTAATTTTACCCTATAAATCTACGGCACGAAAGGATATTTCACTATGCTCGGCATATTCAAAAAGCTATTCAAACCGAAAAAAGAGGACTCCGTTGCGTTTCGCGTCGAAATGGCAAAGCACCTCGCGGGACGCGCGATAAAATACTGCTCCGAGCGTGATCCCGAAACGGGTACGGACCTCGTTATCGGCAAGTCGGGCTCGATGTCCATAAAGGACGACGAGTTCATCGTTTTGTCAAGCGCGGACATCGTATTTCGCTGCAAGGTGACCGAGCTTCGCGCGTGGGAGCTTATGAGCAACGACGGCGCGATGCTGACCGCGCCCGACCTCACGAGAGGAGGCGAGGAGCGCACGATAATCGTTTATTATACCTATTATTTGAAATAATCCTTTGCGTTTCGGCACAAGCAAAATCGTGCAAGTTTACGGCAATATCGTGTTAAAAAATCTGTAAAAACCCGTTGACTTTACCTTCGGCGGTATTGTATCATTGAATTGTAACGTTACGAAATTCAATGAAAGGCGCCTTCGCTTTTGAAGGCGTAGGTAAACACAATATGACTGAAAGCACGCGAACCGTTCGCGTCGGATTTATCGGCTGCGGTGCTATCGCAACGAGAAAGCATATGCCCGCTCTTGCAAGCATCGAGGGAGTTGAGATGGTTGCATTCTGCGACATCGTAATCGAGCGCGCCGAGGCAGCTGCAAAAGAGTTCGGAACGCCCGATGCAAAGGTGTACTCCGATTACAAGGAGCTTCTTAAAGATACAAGCATCGAGGTAGTGTACGTATGTACCCCCAACCGCAGTCACAGCTTCATCACCGTTGACGCGCTTGAGGCAGGCAAGCACGTAATGTGCGAGAAGCCTATGGCGATAAACTCTGCCGAGGCGCAGAAAATGCTCGACGCGGCAAAGCGTACGGGCAAGAAACTGACTATAGGATATCAGAACAGAAACACTCCCGAGGCACAGTTCCTCAAAGCCGAGGCAGACAAAGGTACGTTCGGCGAGATCTACTACGCAAAGGCAACGGCACTCCGCCGCCGTGCAGTTCCGACGTGGGGCGTGTTTCTTAACGAATACGAGCAGGGCGGCGGTCCGCTTATCGACATCGGCACTCACGCGCTTGACCTTACGCTCTGGATAATGGACAACTACAAGACGAAATACTGCGTTGGTACGGCTTATCACAAACTCAACAACGACAAGAACACAGGTAACGCCTGGGGCGACTGGGATCCCGATAAATTCACCGTCGAGGACTCCGCGTTCGGCTTCATCGTTATGGAAAACGGCGCGACCATCGTGCTTGAATCCGCGTGGGCGCTCAACACGCTCGACGTGCGCGAGGCAAAGACGACAGTTTGCGGCACGCTCGCGGGCGGTGATATGGACAACGGCGTACGGATCAACTCTATTATCAACAACAGACCGTGCGTAACCACCGCGAACCTTGAGGCAGGCGGAGTTGCGTTCAACGACGGCGCGAAAAATCTCGACAACGCCGACTATGAGGCACGCAGATGGATAGATGCTATCCGAAACGACACCGAGCCGTACGTTCTTCCCGAGCAGGCACTCACAGTCACCCGTATTCTTGAGGGCATCTACGAGTCCGCAAGAACGGGCACTATCTATAATTTTTGATACGGGAGGACAAATACGATGAAGCTTGGTGTACTTGCAAACTGCTACGGCAAATTAACGCTTGACGAGGCGCTCGCTAAATTCGCCGCTCTCGGCATCGAAGCCGTTGAGATCGGCGCGGGCGGATACCCGAAAAAAGCGCACTGCGATCCCGCCGTTCTTCTGAACGACGAGGATGAATACAATAAATTTATGGCAACCTTCAAAAAGTACGGCATCGAGCCCTGCGCTCTCGCGGCACACGGCAATCCCGTACACCCGAACAAGAAAATCGCGGCGGAGTTTGAATCGGATTTCAGAAATGCTGTTCTGCTCGCCGAAAAAATGGGACTTGATACCGTTATCACATTCTCGGGCTGTCCCGGTGACCACGACGGCGCGAAGCTTCCCAACTGGGTAACCTGCGCTTGGCCGAACGACTTCGGCGAGGTACTTGAATATCAGTGGAACGAGGTGCTCATTCCCTATTGGAAAGAGGAAGTAAAATTCGCAAACGCTCACGGCGTTACGAAAATAGCACTCGAAATGCACCCCGGATTTTGCGTTTACAACCCCGAAACGCTTCTGCGTCTGCGCGAGGCTGTCGGGCCGACTATCGGTGCGAACCTCGACCCCTCTCACCTTTTCTGGCAGGGAATCGATCCTATCGCGGCTATCCGCGAGCTTCGCGGCGCTATTTACCACGTTCACGCGAAGGATACCAAGGTTGACGGCATCAACACCGCGCGAAACGGCGTGCTTGACACGAAATCCTTCAAGGATGAGCCGAACCGCTCGTGGATATTCCGCTCCATCGGCTTCGGACACGATCTCGGTACGTGGAAGGCTATCTGCTCCGAGCTCCGTCTTGCAGGCTATGACAAGGTTATGTCCATCGAGCACGAGGACAGCTTGATGAGCATCGACGAGGGACTCGCAAAGGCGGTCGAGGCATTAAATCAATGCATCATAAGAGAGCCTATGCCGCGCACTATAGCGTGGGCATAAGGCATTAAAGCAAAAAATCAAGGAAGAGCGTCCTTTTGAAGGGGACGCTTCCCTACTTTATAAATCTAAGGAGTACAAAATGGCACAGGTTGATCTTCTCGATATGCACAAATACTTTATCCTTCAGCACCTTCGTGAGGGTGACGTCGCCGTTGACTACACGATGGGCAACGGTCACGACACGGAGTTCCTCTCGAAAACCGTCGGCGCGAGCGGCAAGGTCTACGCTTTCGATATACAAGAGGCGGCTGTCGAATCGACGCGAAAAAATTTAGCGGCGGCAAACTGCCCCGAGAATTACACGCTCATATGTAAGTCGCACCACCTCGTGAAGGATTACGTTAAGGAAAAGGTCAAGGCGGGTATGTTCAACCTCGGCTACCTTCCCGGAAGCGACAAGTCCATCACGACTATGCGCGACACAACCCTCGCGGCTATTGACGCGGCTATCGAGCTTATGGACGAGGACGCTATCATTCTGATAGCGGTGTATCCCGGTCACGCAGAGGGCGATATTGAAGGTCAGCTCGTCGGCGAAAAGCTCTCGAAGCTTGACCGTAAGCAGTACACCGTCGCGTGCTTTAAAATGATGAACTCGCCCACAAGCCCGTTCTTCTACATCATCGAGGGAAGATAATTGCGTAAAATTTGGGGCTCACCCCTTGCTTTTGTGAAATAATTATAAATATTTAAAAAAATATTTGTAAAAGCGCGAATTATGTGATATAATATATATGTTTATGCTTTAAATTCACAAAACGAAGGGAGGCGACACCGATGGGACACCGCTTTTTTAGTGAGGGACGCAGATTCGGCGATCAGTCCGAGCGTTCTTTTGCCGAGTCAGTGCTTGGCTCACAGTACACCGTTCGCGTTTACGCGCGTCACGAAAACGTCTTTCGCGGAACGGCTACGATAACGAGCAAGGGTGTATCAAGCGTACATACCGCGTACATTATATGCAGTGAACGAACCGAGGCTCCGTGCATATCGGGCACGGTTGTCGGTATACTTATCGACAGAGACAGCGGCAGCGTATCGGTGGTGCTTTCCGATAAGGATAGCTTCCTCTATCAGCACGAGATCGCAGAGGCGGTCGATTACTGGGAGGGCGAAAAGCGCAACAAGATATATTGCCTGCGCGAGAAATCCTGCGGCGCCGTCGTATTCACCGAGGAGGGCGGCGAGCGCAAATACCTCATAATTCGTATGAATCTCGGTCACTGCGGACTTCCCAAGGGACACACGGAAAAATACGAAAGCGAGGTTGAAACCGCGATCCGCGAGGTGCGCGAGGAAACGGGCGTAAATATAACGCTTGTCGAGGGCTTCAGAAAATCCGTTGAATATTCCCTTTCCGCACGCACGAAGAAGGAATCCGTATATTTCCTCGGACGTTTCGACGGCGACGAGATAAAAATTCAGCCCTCGGAGGTAAGCTCCTACCGACTTTGCAGCTACGAGCACGCAAGACGCCTCATAACCTACGAAAACGACCGTATGATACTCGATGCGGCAGAGGAGCTTTTAAGCGGCAAAACCGAATAGAAAAAATCGCCACGGTCATTGACCGTGGGGTTACATTTTTTTACGCCTTGTATTTTTCTGCCTGCTCGGCAATAAGTGCCGCATCGTCGAAATAGTTTATCTTCATCGCCGACTTTACCTCGTCAAGGGTAGCCGCCGCCGCTTCGCGTGCGACCTCGCTTCCCTTTTTGAGTATCTCGTAAACGCCCGCGATGTCCTTCTGATACTCTGCACGCTTCTGACGTATAGGCTCAAGCGTGGTTTCGAGAACGGACAACAGGAACTTCTTTACCTTAACGTCGCCAAGACCGCCGCGCTGATAGTGCGCCTTTAATTCGTCGAGGTTCGCGTAATCGGGCAAGAACTCTGCGAAATGCTCGTCGCGCGCGAACGCATCGAGATAGGTGAATACGGTGTTGCCCTCGATCTTACCGGGATCGGTGATCTTGATGTGATCGGGATCGGTGAACATACTCATAACCTTAGTTTTAAGGTCAGCGGAGTTTTCCGAGAGGTAGATGCAGTTGCCGAGCGACTTTGACATTTTCGCGTTACCGTCGGTACCGGGGAGTCTGCGGCAAGCGGCATCTGTGGGAAGAAGCGCGTCCGGCTCAACGAGAGTTTCGCCGTAAACGTCGTTGAACTTGCGCACGATCTCGCGCGTCTGCTCGATCATCGGAAGCTGGTCCTCGCCAACGGGAACGGTAGTCGCCTTGAATGCGGTTATATCCGCCGCCTGACTTATCGGGTAGGTAAAGAAGCCGAGGGGAATGCTCGTTTCGAAGTTGCGCATCTGTATCTCCGCCTTAACGGTGGGGTTACGCTGAAGGCGCGAAACTGTAACGAGGTTCATATAGTAGAACGAAAGCTCGCAAAGCTCGGGGATCTGTGACTGTATAAACAGCGTGGATTTGGTCGGATCAAGTCCGCACGAGAGGTAGTCGAGCGCGACCTCGATGATGTTCTGGCGCACCTTTTCAGGGTTGTCAGCATTATCGGTGAGCGCCTGCGCGTCGGCTATCATAATATAGGTTTTATCGAAAAGACCGCTGTTCTGAAGCTCCACGCGGCGTCGAAGCGAGCCGACGTAGTGACCTATATGAAGCTTACCCGTAGGGCGGTCGCCCGTAAGTATGATCTTGGACATTGTTTTCTCCTTTGATTGTCGTAATATATTGATTATACCACGAGTTTCGAGGGATGTCAAGTGGTGTGAGTTTAAAATACTCCCAGCGCGATAAGCACCTGAAGTGCAACAAACGCCGCGTAGACAGTAAGGAGCGTTATACCCTGCCAACGGCGAAGCTTGCCCTTAAAGATCGTGGGAAGCGTCATAATCGCCATTACTGCCAGCATAATGGGAATTTCGAGAACGAGCGAGGTGTTGTGGCCGAAAATCGTGCTTCCAGCCGGCACATCAAACGGAGAGAGGGTTACTGCCGCACCGGATACGAGAACGAGATTAAATATGTTTGCACCGATGATGTTACCGAGCGAAAGCGCGCCGTGTCCCTTGAGAAGCGCAGTAACAGCAGTAACGAGCTCGGGAAGCGAGGTACAGAGTGCAACGACCGTAACACCGATAACCTCAGTGGGAATTCCCGCCATAGTAGCAAGCGAAACGGACGATCCCTCAAGCATATCCGCTCCAACAGCGATAATGCCTGCGCTAAGTATGAGTACGATAAGATTCTTAACGAAGGACGAGCTCTTTTGGTCGTCCTCCTCAGCCTCTTGCTCGACCGTCTCTGGATTTTTAAGTCCCTTCATAAAGGTCATCGTCATATAAACGCCGAATACAACGAGCATCACGATACCGAGCCATCTGTCAAAGCGCCCGAAGCCGTAAGCGGCAACGAGATATATAGCGGTAGAAACGAAGAAGAATATTATGGGTGTAACAACCGCCTTTTTGTTTACGGGAGCAGGTCGGATAGCAATTGTCAGAGCCGCGATAAGCGCCGTATTGCAGATTATCGAGCCTATAGCGTTTCCGTAAGCGATAGCGCCGTTATTGTTAAGCGCGGCCGTTACCGAGACCATAACCTCGGGAAGCGTCGTTCCGATAGAAACGATAGTCGCACCGATAACGATTTCCGGAACACGGAACCGCTTTGCAATCCCTACAGATGCATCAACGAACCAGTCGCCGCCCTTAATGAGGAACAGAACGCCGACGGCAAAGAGTGCGAGCGAACCAATCAGTGTGTTTGTAAGTCCGCTGTACCAGGTTAAAAACTGTGTGAGCATAATTTTGATCTCCTTTTAATTATAGTTGTTAAACGGTGCGAAAACGGGACTTGCCCGCCGTTAGGACAAAAAAAGCACTGCTATTGCAGTGCTTTTGGTGCGAGAAACGGGACTTGAACCCGTACGGTGTGAACCACACGCCCCTCAAACGTGCGCGTCTGCCAGTTCCGCCACTCTCGCGTATTGCCGAGCTCTTGCCCTGCAACGTGATATATTATACCACAACGGAAATGGTTTGTCAATACCTTTTTTCAAAAATATCAAAATATTTTTTCGTGTTACAAGCGTTGACATAAAGCTTTACTTGCGGTATAATAATTGTAGATATTTTTTAGATTTATGAGGTGAACCGATGAAAGCACCGAAATCCGTTTTCACCTGCACCGAGTGCGGACATACCACGACGAAATGGTACGGCAAATGCCCTGCGTGCGGTGAGTGGAATACTATGGAGGAGGGCGACGCTCCCGTATACGAAGCCGCCGCGCCTACCTCTAAAATAAAGCGCATCACACCCGAGTACGAGTCGGACGTCATTGCCTTCGACGAGCTTGAGCTGCCGTCCTTTATCCGTTCGGGTACGGGTATGGGCGAGCTCGACCGCGTGCTCGGCGGCGGACTTGTACACGGCTCGGTAGTACTTCTCGCAGGCGAACCGGGCATTGGTAAATCCACGCTGCTTTTGCAGATATCCTCTTCCCTCTGCATAGGTGACGGCACCGAGCGCAAGGTGCTCTACATATCGGGAGAGGAATCGCAGGGACAGCTCAAGCTTCGCGCAAAGCGTCTCGGCGTTTCGGGAAAAAGCCTTTACGTGCTGACCGAAACCAACGTACGCCGCATTATGGCGCAGTGCGACAAGGTGCATCCCGACGTGATAATCGTTGACTCGATTCAGACGATGTACGACGAGCGCGTTGCATCCGCGCCCGGCAGTATCGCACAGGTACGCGAATCGGCGCTCGCATTTATCGCGAAGGCTAAAAACGAGGGCATCTCCATAATTATGGTAGGTCACGTCAACAAGGAGGGCGGCATCGCAGGTCCGAAGGTGCTCGAGCATATGGTCGATGCGGTGCTCTACTTCGAGGGCGAAAAACTCCGCTCCTACCGCAT
Organism: Candidatus Flemingiibacterium sp.; assembly: GCA_045587285.1. GTDB lineage: Bacteria > Bacillota > Clostridia > Oscillospirales > CAG-272 > Flemingiibacterium. The sequence continues at coordinate 24,946 of JAZNBZ010000099.1, forward strand.
AATCCGCGCTATCAAAAACCGCTTCGGCTCGACTAACGAGATCGGTATGTTCGAGATGAGTGACGAGGGACTTATCGAGGTCGATAACCCGTCCGAAACGCTCCTTGCAGGGCGTCCGACGGGAGTTTCGGGCAACTGTGCCGTCTGCGTTATGGAGGGCACACGCCCGATAATCGCAGAGGTTCAGGCGCTAGTTGCGCAGACGTCGTATCCGTCGCCGCGCCGCACGTCAAACGGAATCGACTACAACCGTATGTGCCTGATTTTGGCGGTGCTCGAAAAGCGGCTCGGTTACCGCTTCTCAGTCAACGACGCGTACCTCAACGTAATCGGCGGATTACACATCGACGAGCCCGCCGCTGACCTCGCAGTTGCGATGGCGCTCATATCCTCGATAAAGGACGAGCCCGTGGCTGACGACCTTATCGCGATAGGCGAGATAGGACTCGCAGGCGAATGCCGTGCGGTGCAGAACTTTGAGCAGCGAGTGTCAGAGGCGGTACGCCTCGGATTTCGCAAGATAATCGTGCCCGCGCGAAACGTCGAGCAGCGTGAGCGCATCGGCAAAAAGCTCAAATTCGAGGGCGTGGACATCGTTCCCGTGAAAAGCATATTCGACCGTATCAATTGGACGGGCGAGAATAAATAAGCTATGGCTGTCACACTGTATTGTGTGGCAGCTTTTGTTTGGGGAGACGGTCGCTTTTTGAAAAAAGCACGGCTTCACGTCTTGCCACACATCTCCCTCGTCAGGCGATTCGTGCATAAAGACGGGTGATTTGTACATTGATATATTTTCCGCGTTTATTGTAGAATTAAGATATAGAACAACGTATTTAGGAGAACGGCATTATGGCAATGAAAATAGCTTCTCTCTTGAGAGCAAAAAACGGCGATGCGTTAAATAACCGCCCCGTCACTATAGGCTTTATCGGCGACAGCGTGACTAACGGCTGCTTTGAGGTTATGCCGTCAATAAACGAGGACGGCACCGAGGGCATCGACGTCGTTTTCGACGCCGAAAACGCCTATCCCGCGAAGCTAAAGAAAATACTAACGACGCTTTATCCGAAAGCACAGATAAACGTCGTAAACGCAGGCATTTCGGGAGACGACGCTCCGAGCGGACTTGTCCGCATAGAGCGCGACCTTCTTCCCTACCGTCCCGACCTTACCGTGGTTTGCTTCGGTCTTAACGACTCCTGCTACGGCGCGGAAAAGCTCGAAAAATACCGCACCGCACTTACCGCTATCATAGAAAAAATCAAGGCATCGGGCAGCGAGGTCATTCTTATGACTCCTCAGCCGATATGCACGCGCGTGCATACACAGCTTCGCGGCGATGCGCTCCGTAAGTTCGGCGCACAGCTCACTGAGAACTTTAAGAGCGGACTTTTCGCAAAGTATATGGATACCGCGCGCGAGGTAGCCGCAGAGTGCGGCGTTGTCGTATGCGATTGCTATGCGAGGTGGATGAAGCTCTACGAGGGCGGCGTTGATATAACCGACCTTCTGTGCAACTATCTCAACCACCCGACGAGAGATATGCATTGGCTCTTTGCAACTAGCCTTGCAGATACTATTTTCGAGATGTAAAGGGGCTCACTATGTCACACCCATTCACACGAATAAATTTCATAAAAGCGCCCGTGCCCTTCGATCCGAAGGCACCGGGTGACGCCCCAATGTTCCGCAGAAAATTCACCGTTGACGAGACAATCGAGCGCGCCGAGGTACACGTCTGCGGACTCGGCTACGCCCACTACTACCTAAACGGCGAGGTCATAACGCCCGACCTTTTTACGGCTCCCGTATCCGACTACCGCAAAACGCTTTGGTACAACACCTACGACGTGACGGATAAGCTTCACGAGGGCGAGAACATATTCGCCGTCATCTGCGGCAACGGCTGGTATAACGAGTATTTCAAGACGACGTGGGAACACAATTTAGCACCGTGGCGCGACAATCCCAAATTTATCCTTTCGCTCACCGTAAACGGTAAAACCGTCCTCGTCAGCGACAATTCTTGGAGGTGCTCGCCAAAATCTGCGATTATTTACAACGAGCTTCGCTCGGGCGAGCACTTTGACGCGCGCCTTTGGGACGAAAAATGGAATACGCTCGACTTTGACGACAGCGATTGGGTAGAAGCACGCTTCGACTCAATTCCGCCGACGGGCATATTTCGCAAGGTCGATTTCGAGCCGGTTCGCGAGGACTGTGTCTATAAGGCGCAGAAGATAGCGAAAATGGGCGGCGACCGCTACGTTTTCGATATCGGACAGAATATTTCGGGTTACGTTCGCCTGAACGTCGATCAGCCCGAGGGCGACGAGCTTATTATCCGTTACGCCGAGGGACTCGATGAGAGCGGTGAGATGAACTATTATAAAATGTTCAACCACTACCACGAGTCAGAGTTTGCAACCGACCGCGTTATCTGCTCGGGGAAGCCGTTCACGTGGTCGCCGCGCTTTGCCTACCACGGCTTCAGATACATCGAGGTAACGGGGCTTCGCGAGGCTTCGCCCGACACGGTATCGGGCGTATTCGTGCATCAGATGGTCGAAAAAAAGAGCAGCTTTGAGTGCTCCGACGATTTTCTTAACGCGCTCTTTAGGGCAGGTCAGATGGCAACGCTTTCGAATATGTTCTATATGCCGACGGACTGCCCGACACGCGAAAAAATGGGCTGGTGTAACGACGCGCAGTCGTCCACAGAGCAGTTTTTGACGAATTTCCACTCGGTAAAATTTCTCGAAAAATACCTTCAGGACCTCTGTGACGCACAGCTTCCCGCAGGTCAAATGTCGGGCATTATCCCGACGGGCGGCTGGGGATACGACGAGTGGAACGGCCCCGTCACCGACGGCGTTATTTTCGAGGTGCCGTACCGACTTTATCTGCACACGGGCGACGCGAAATATCTTACCGACACTCTTCCCTATATGGACAGATACGTCGAGTACCTCAAAACGCGCGAGGACGAAAACGGCGACGTTACCTTCGGCCTTGCCGATTGGGTTTCGCCCGACGACAGCAACGTTGTCGGCGCGACGTTTATAAACTCCGCGTACCGCGTGAAATTTTTGCGTATCGCCGAGCTTGCCGCGTCACTTTCGGGCGCGAGCAAGAACGTATACACCGCACAGCTTGAGGCGCAGATAGCCGCGCACAAGGCGAAATATCTTAACGCTGACGGAACCTGCAATATCGACAAGCAGACCGCCGTGGCTATGACGATATATCACGGAATTTACGACGACCTCGCGCCTCTCGCCGCACAGCTTGCGCGGCTCGTGGAGGAGAAAGGCTTCCACCACGACTGCGGTATGGTCGGACTTCGCCACCTCTACATCGCGCTCAACGAATGCGGACTTCACGACTACGCTTACCGCATCGTAACCGCGCACGGCTTCCCCTCTTACCGCAATTGGTACGAGGACGGTATGACGACGCTTTACGAGGTATGGGACAAATCCAACGCCTCACACAATCACCATATGTTCTCTGACTTTATGTCGTGGATGATGAAAACGATAATCGGCATCACTCTTGCCGAACCGGGCAGCCGCCGAGTGACGCTCGAGCCGCATTTCTTTGATGGACTATCCTTCGCAAAGGGACACCTCGACCTTCCGTACGGACGCGTCAGCGTCGCTTGGGAAAAGGCGGACGGCAAGGTTACGCTTAACGTAAAAATAGAGGGCGGTACCGTGGCAGAATACGGCGGCGCTTCCCTCGGTGCAGGCACACACGAATTTATTATACACACAGCAAAATAATTTTGGATAGGAGATAAAGCTATGAAAACGGTAAAAGACAAGCACTTGGTGGTCGGCGCGGACTTCGCGGGATTTCCGCTTAAAGAGGTCGTCGTCGAGCACCTCGAGAAGAAGGGCTGGAAGATACTCGACCTCGGCGTAAAGAAGGACAGCGATCCTAAGGACACCGACCTTATGTTCCACCGCGTCGGACTTCGCGTAGGCGCAGAGATTTCCGAGGGCAACTACGAGCGCGCGCTCCTTTTCTGCGGCACGGGTATGGGCATACATATCGCGGCGAGCAAGTGTCCGCACGTACACGCAGGCGTCGTAGAAAGCCTTCCCGCGGCACTCCGCGCTATCACGGGCAACGGTGTAAACGCGCTCGCAATGGGAGCGTTCTACGTAGCACCGCAGACCGCTTGCGACATCGCGGACGCGTATCTCTCAAACGAGCTCGGCTCGGGCTGGGAATGGTGGCACAACTTCTACGAGTTCCACAAGCTCTCAATCGACGAGCTCGAAGCGTTCGACTACGAGGAATACAAGAAGAACGGCTTCAAGGTAAACAAGCTCGGCGATTACGACCTTACGCTTGATTTCGATAAGAAACCTGAATAAAAGTAACTCTCCCGAAGGCGATTGGACTGCCTTCGGGAGTTTTTATTATTGAACGGCTACGTCACAAAGGACGGCATCACTATCAATATGGATTCGCCGAAGGCTTGGCAGTCAACTGTCGGTCACGAGATAACGCACGTTCTCGAGGGCACAGAGCTTTACACCACGCTTCAAGAGGCAATCTTCAAATACGCGAACCGTGCCGGCACGTTTGACGCGATGCGCAAGAAGATCGCAGACACCTACAAGAATATCGAGGGTGCGGACATCTCGAAGGAGCTTACCGCCGAGCTCGTGGGCGAGTATCTTTTCACGGACGAAAAATTCGTGAAGCAGCTCTCGGTGGAGCATCGCAACGTATTTGAGAAGATATACGACGAGATCAAGTACCTTGCAAAGCTCGTCACCGCCGGAAGCAAGGAAGCACGCGCGCTCGAGGCGGTAAAGCATACGTTTGAAAAGGTGTACCGTGAGGGAACGGCAAATACAAATGCGGATGTAAAGGCGCAGTATAGCCTTAGTATAAAACATACCGACGGCACCGTTGAGGAAATAGCCGATGCGCGTGATCTTACTACCGAGCAGGCAATTAGTTATCTTGAGCAGGCAAAGTCGGGTAAGTTGAAATGGGATACATATATTCCTGTGCGAAAAGATACACCGCAAGTGGTAATTGATACACTTGCGGCAGCGAATGTGGAAATAGAAAACCGTTCTTTGCTAATGCAGGTGCGCAAGGCTCAGCAAGCTATGTCCGCGAATAATAAAGGCAATCGCAAACGCGGAAATAATGTCCGAGGACACGCGTTAAGTCCTGCGGAAGTAGCGGAGATTGTCAACAAAATAGACGATACGAGTTTAATAATCCTTCAAACAAACCGCACGAATGACCAAGGGCAGCCCCTTCCCGATACTGTAGCTGTGTTTGTAGAATATGGTCACGGCGGCG
>JAZNBZ010000100.1:0-8989 GCA_045587285.1 Candidatus Flemingiibacterium sp.
ATCGTAATCGGGATTCTCGGCGTGTAGCAAATATGCTTTCTTGTCGGGAAGATAGGTGATGGTTTTAAGCAGTGTTTCAGTTCCGTTCACGAGGACAACGGCATAGTCACCGTCCCTGCAAGTGTTCTGCTCTCTCACGATAACAAGATCTCCATCGTCAACACCAATTCCAGTCATCGAGTCGCCTTTTGCAGTAAGAATGAAAAACTTTCCATCACCAACAAGCGCAGTGGGCAGAGGAATGATCTCTGCTTCTTCCACGTTCGGTTCACTCGGTAACCCGCAGGACACAGTGGAATCGTATCGAATCGCGGGCGTGGTTTCAAACATATTGCGCGAGAGATTTGTGCCGATGCTACGGCGACCGTTGTACTCAATCTCGCCGTGTTCTTTCATATCGGTGAGATATCTCTGTACCGATGTCTTGGAGATGCCCGTTCCCGCCGCGATGTCACGCACCGTCGGGGACTTGCGGTTCTCCATAAAATATTCGTCTATAAATTGGCGGATCGCCTCCGCCCTCTCGGGACTCCACTTATTCATAAATGCCTCCAAATCACACAAGGTACAAATGTACCGTGTGGTAATTATAGCATACGAAAAAAAGTTTGTCAATAGGTTTGGCTAAAAAATATGAGGTCGCACGATTTGTGCGACCTCGGGTGCAAATGTTGATTACGAATCTCAAAACAAAAGTGTCACCATTTGTGTTTTTGAGCTTAAATGACTTGGTAATGTTTTTATATGGGTTAAAGGTTTATAGTGTAAAAGCAATGTTATAGCTTTGTAAAGGAATCAAGTACATCATCCACATAAAGATTCTCATCTCTGAATTCCGGGCGGCAGGAAACAACGATTTTAATTCCCTCTGAAGTAGTACTACATGCTTCTGCAAAAAATGAATTTTTGTTTTCTCCACGGTAGATGTTCTTTTTTACATCTTTGAATTCAATATCAAATATTTCTTTGAAATCTTCGAACCACCATTCGTATCCCGTAATAAATAAGATGTGTGTTGGTTTGAAGTTTTCAATTTCTGCTTTCAGTATTTTTTTACAAGAATCCAACTGTCTTTTTGACATAGTTGTCGTTGGATTGCCCGTATCAAGTGGAGCAATTTTATATAAGTTTGTCCAAGCAATATAATCCACCCATTTATCTTGTTCAAGATCCTGAAAATCGTGATTGTTGGTGAGACTCATCCAAATTCTCTTGTTTGTTCTCCAAAAAGGACTATCGTTAAGCCAATAATATTCTCCATTATCCAAGCAATCATTTCTTAGAGAACCTCTATCGCATACTACCCAATTGAAATTGTCTTTTTGCATTTTTTCTATGGCTTCTAAGGTAAAATCCTCTGCCGATGCTGTATTCAATTGCCCCCAACCATTTACAGCTCTACCAACAATCAAAAGCTTGATGGTCTGTTGGTCATATTTCTTGCCTTTCATTCCAACAAAATGGGAAAGTTGATTAAAATATACTTTTCTTTTGTTTAAACGATATCCTTGCGGAAGATTTGCGGATACAAATAAATCTGAATATGCTCTCTTGATATTTTCCATTACATCACCCTGATAATTATTATTTCATATACAATTATATCATAGATCAAGTTATTTTTCAATGTAAAAGAGCAATATTAACCCAATTCTATAGAAAAATCAAATTCACAAAAAATTCACACATAAAAAAGAGGGATTTTGAAACTTATCGCGAATATATAAGATACAATAATTTCAGAAATTGAAAGGCAATAAAAAATGTTCAATCGAATTTTATACATAGACACGTTTACACTTCTTCATTTTCCTCCTAAGTACACAGGGCTGGGGTGCGATATTTGGTTCGATTCTTTAGGGTATGAAAGACACTGCAGCAAAAAAACATACATTTTGTTGCGGTGTAAATTTGGTTGGAAAAAGATACACTTACACAGGCTATCTCATAAAATCTCTGCGGATTTGCGCCTATACTTAAATGACAACAAAAATGTAATAGTAAGCCATTGGAACAAAGAAATATCAGATGTGGAATTGGTGAATTTACTCGCAATCAATAACAACACATAAATTACATACAAAGAAAGGTGATAATCATGAACGATTTACTAAATGCTATTGCAAACTTTTTTTCATCGATACTGATCAAATCAATCATTGCCTTTGCCATCTGCTGTGTTTTTGCTTTGGTATATATGGCTATATTCGGAGACAATGCAGAACTGCCTATGATTGGCTCAATGCTGTTGCTTATTGGTTCGATCGTGGCTGCCAACATTATTGTTGATAAAATTTCCAAGAGGAGAAAATAACATAATGAAAAATACAAACGAAATATACGGGAGCGAATTTGAAATAATATCTGAAAAATACGTACTCATTCAAGCGGGAATCAATCCTGACAGGTGGATAGAGGCGACATTATTCATCTTTTTGGATGGAAACTGTTCAGGGTTAATGTATAACAAAAACGAATGGATCGACGATGCTCCCGTTGAATATGAAATTTTGCTACCGTGTAAATGGGATCATATAGATGTGCTAAATACACCAGATGGAGATTATATCGTTACATATTCAAAGGGAAAATGTGGCTGTCTTTCATTACAAGCTCAGTGTACTCAAACTAACGAAATATCTAAAGAAGATAATTATTTCATTTCCATTTCAGCCATATCCATTTGCGAAAATCAATATACAAACATTAAGTGTGATGAAAAATGTCAAAGAATAATCATATTTGAAAAAGGCTATAAAAAGCAATATTATGATTTAGAAAACAAAACCACATCTTGTCTATATGATTGGATTTGCGGCATAAATACAAACTGTGTAGCGTGTTATCAAAACAATCAAGTTCAATGCATCAATATACTTAAAGGAATCACACTTCCAACAATCGAAAATTTTGAAGTTATGTATAAATGCGAATACTCGGACGGAGAAGTATTCTTGATTTACAATCATGATGTGGACAACCCTTCACCGCAAGAATATTTGTTGTTTTATTCTGAATCACTTAATTGTTTCTACAAAACGGAGATATACGAAAAAATAAATATATTCGGAATAGCTTCACATATCTTTCCTTTTGAAATGTCAGGATTTGAGGGGATAACGGAAAGCCGCGATGTTACATATCGCGCATTCGGCAATCATTGGAGCGATGAGGATATAAAAAGAACAGACACTATTCAACTATGCTAATAATGAATAAGGGGGATAAACTATGTTAGGTGCAATTATTGGAGATATCGTAGGCTCAAGATTTGAGTGGAACAACCACAGAAGCAAGGATTTCAATCTTTTTTCAGAGGAATGCTTTTTCACCGATGATACCGTTATGACGTTAGCAGTCGCAAAAGCACTTCTTGGTTGCAAGGGAGATTATAGCGATCTTTCAAAAAGGGCAATCACAGCTATGCAGGAGATTGGACGCCCGTATCCCGATTGCGGATACGGTGGGATGTTCGAGCGTTGGATATATTCAGATGATCCTAAACCGTATAACAGCTACGGGAACGGTGCGGCTATGAGAGTCAGTGCGTGCGGTTTTATTGCCAAAACGCTTGAAGAAGCGAAGGAACTCTCGCGCAAGGTTACCGAGGTTACGCACAATCATCCCGAAGGGATCAAAGGTGCGGAAGCAACAACTGTTGCCACATTCCTTGCCCGTAATGGACATAAAATCGATGAAATCAGAGAATATATCAACGAGCATTATTACAAAATGAATTTTACCCTTGATGAGATTAGGGATACTTACGAATTTAACGAAACCTGCCAAGAGACCGTTCCGCAAGCAATTATGGCATTTTTGGAATCAACAAGTTTTGAAGACGCCATCAGAAATGCCATTTCAATCGGCGGCGACAGCGATACTCTTGCAGCAATAACCGGCGGTATCGCTGAGGCTTACTATGGTGTACCGTTGCTCTTTGAAAATTCGGCAAAAAGATTCCTTGATGAACGGTTGCTAAATATATTAAATGACTTCAAAAACAGAAAGAAGGTGGTTGAAATTCCTGTGGAACTATGCGGCCCTATGCATCATATTAAACGCAAATCAAAATTCGAAATAGCAAACGATATCCTTAAAGTATATCTTGAGCAGGATGCAGGAGATTCGTTTGTTCAAGAGATTTGTAATATGCCCTCGTTGCCATTGGCAATCATTTCGATAAATAATATTTCAATAGAGAACGAATATTATAAAAATACAGTATCTTGCGCAGTCAGTTTGGCAAGCGCCTTAAAACGTAAAGGAACTTGCGTTATCTGTATTTGTCAGGATCATACTAAAATTGACGCGGAAGGAAATAAAAACGAAGACCCTATTGAGATACAGTTGCGAGAATTAAAAGAAAACTCAAATACGCTTATTATTGCGCAGAGAGGTGACGAAAACAAAGATATCGTAAGCATGTTGCTCTCTTTCTTTGCTGACGCTTCAAATCAAACAGAAATGCTTTTTGAAAAATTCAGCGACGGTGGCTATGCATATTATAATGATTACTACAGACCTGATGCTCTCAATTCCGAAGCTCATATAGATTACATTATTTTTGATAGCTTATTTATTTGCCCGATATATCTTTCCAAGCAAGTGTTTTGCTGTATCGAGGGTGGCGGAGAATTTTTGCTGGATAACGGTGATTCAATGGGTGACGAAGGAATTATGACATCTTATCTCTCCGACTATTTGCAAACAGACACCGTATATTGCAATGTATGGAAAAATCCCGATCTGTTGCCGTGTGCAATTAACACTCAACTTTTATTTTGCGGATTCAGTGAGAAGGACTTTGCATTCAACGAGGAAGGAGTATCGCAATATGTAGATGCCGCCGATAAAAAACTTAATAAGAGAATCAAAAGAATGCTTACCATTCCTTTTCATAATAAAGCAAAGGCTGAACGATACGATCAATGGTTAGATCAAAATACATAGAGGTTAATGAATATGTTTGTAGATTTTAATACACAAGATAAAGATGCAGACAAGCTTGTTCGAATCAAAATACTTGGAGTAGGCGGAGGCGGAACTAACGCTATTGAGCGGATGCTCGACTCCAATGTGCCAATGGTTGAATACATAACCATAAATACAGACGACGGAGGATATTTGTGCTCGCGCGCCGAGACAAAGATACAGATCGGACGCAAAGAAACCAAGGGGCGCGGTGCGGGTGCTGATCCCGAAAAAGGAAAGTTGTCTGCCGAAGAAAATGAGGCTGAAATAGAACAAGCCCTATCTGAGTGTGAGATGGTATTTATCACGGCGGGAATGGGCGGAGGCACAGGAACGGGCGCTGCCCCCGTTGTTGCCAAAATCGCGCAGAAACTCGGTATACTGACAGTTGCTGTTGTGACAAAACCGTTCTCGTTTGAAGGCAATAGAAGAATGAAGCAGGCTGAAGATGGAATTAGAAATCTTGAAAAATATGCCGATGCCTTGATTGTAATACCAAACGAAAATCTGAAGCTTATATCAAACTCAAGAATCACACTTAGCAATGCTTTTGCCATTGCCGATGATGTGCTGATGCAGACCGTAAAGAATTTGGTAGAACTTATTCAGAATACAGCATTTATCAACAGCGACTTTGCCGACATAAGCACTATCTTAAGGAAATCGGGATATATTCACACGGCAATAGGTAGAGCTGTTGGAAAAGATAAAACTCAGAAAATTATTGAGCAATTGAAACGTAGCGAACTTTTGAACACCTCGATTGATGGTGTAACCGGTGCATTATTGTATGTTACTATTGCAGGCAATGTTGCGCTTGAAGATGTGGACGAAATATCATCGGCAATCGCAGATGTTGCTGACCCAAGCGTTAATTTGATTTTTGGATTGAATTTCGATGAAAGTTTGGACGATGAGATTAAGGTTCTTCTTGTTGCAACACACAAAATTGTAAATGAAATATAGCGTTAAAATGCCGTGTGGACAAAATGTCCACACGGCAAAGTGCTTATTGTAATTCTTGTTCGCTAAAAACAGCAAGCATTATTTTTGCACCGAGCTTGAAAGCATAGGAGAATATTTCGCGCTCGTTGATGTCGGTCAGTTCGTTATAGCAATCGTCAAACTTTTCGAGAATCTCCTTCTGCTGATCGTTCAGCGTGGATAGTAGGTTATCGTGATGATCGGCTATGTATCCCATCAATTGTTTGGTTTCTTTGTCATGGCTTCTGCAATCAGTGTTGGGGCAGATATTGCCGTAGAATAATTCTTCAAGGATAGATCTCATTTGTAGATGACCTCCTTTAAAACGATTTCCTCGGCACTTGCTTTGATGTTGTTCATTTCGGCAGTCCATTGGGGCGCGTTGTGAGCCTTTAGGGCTTCGTCTATGCCGCGTTCTTTGACAAGGCGAGGAATTATGTCATCAAGTATTGTTTGAGCCTGCAAGTCAATATCGTAGAGATATTCATTCAATCGTCCTTCGGTGAGCAGTGTGGTGTAGGTTCCGCGACGATGCTTTTTCATAAAGTCAAGGCGCAGATTGGCATACTTCCCAAGAGGACAACTCGTCTGCTCGGGGAGCGTAAGATCGGGGTAGTAAAGTCCGTTATGTTCGGTATAAGTAATTTCGTTTTTCATTGTAAATATCCTTTCTGAAAATTCGGTTTTGGTTGGCATCAACTATCAAGGATATTCACTTAGGCGGTGCTCGGGCGTGATGCCAATAACAGCAAGTCAGCATCATGAGTCCCCGAACACAAAAAGAAATCCGAACCCTTCGCCTACCGGCTTTGGGTTCGGATTTCTACTGTTTGGTGCGAGAAACGGGACTTGAACCCGTACGGTGTAACCACACGCCCCTCAAACGTGCGCGTCTGCCAGTTCCGCCACTCTCGCATATTAGGTGCTGTCGTTTTCGACAACGATATTATTATACTACATTTTTTCCAAATGTCAATACCTTTTTATCAAAAAATAAAAATTTTTTATTATCTATATTGATTGCCCCGCAAAACATATAATTCATTGTATACACAATATCGGTTTTATTTGGAGAAGAAATGAAAAAAGTAAAGATAAAGATCGGATTTTTCGCATTTATGCTCCTTCTGGCTCTTGTGGCAAGCAAAAGTCAATACACCTTTATTTCACTTATAGCCGCGGCTATTCACGAGCTTGGGCATATCTGCGCGGCAAAAATACTTAAGATCACTCTTACCGAATTTGATTTCGGACTTCTCGGAGCACGTCTGAAAATATCGGGGGGATTTTATTCTTACAAACAGGAAATGGCACTTGCATTCGGCGGCCCACTCTTCAATTTTCTCTCTGCAGCCCTTCTCTTATCGCTAAAAGCTATGCTCTCTATAAGCCATTTTGCTCTCGAAACCTTTATCCTCTCCTCATTAGCTCTCGGCATACTTAATCTTCTTCCCATACATACATTTGACGGCGGCAGAATATTCGAATCGGCTCTTCTTAATTTTCTCCCGCCATCAGCAGTTAAATTTATAATGGATATACTATCCTTCTTATCCGTATTTTCGCTCTGGTCTATATCGGTCTACTTCCTTTTAATATATTCTTACTCCCTGAATCTTTTCATCTTTTCGCTCTCATTATTCTCTCATTTATTTCTCGAGTCACAGCAATAAAGCCCTCCGATAAAGATTTCAGAAGAAAAAAGGAGATTTTCATTAGGATATGGGAGATTTTAGCAGTTTTTTATAAAATATTTCTATTTTAATCAAAATAATTATGGTTAATTGGATTTTTTTACGAAATTTTGAGAAATTTTATTATATATATTGCATTTTGTCTAAATATCTGCTACAATATTCGCATACTTATAAAGGGCAGATCGGATTTAACTCTTTTTCCTTGCGCTTTTTAAGCAACTATTTTCTATTCAAGGGGTATTTATGCGGAATGAAGACAAAACTCATCGAATTGAAAAATATCTGCAAGGCGTTTGACGGCGAACAGATACTCTCAAACATCAATCTTTACATTCACAACAGCGAATTTATAACTCTGCTCGGCCCATCGGGATGCGGAAAGACAACCACTCTCCGTATAATCGGCGGTTTTGAAACGCCCGACTGCGGAGAACTTCTTTTTGACGGGAAGGACATAAACGACCTTCCGCCTTACAAGAGAAATATAAACACCGTATTCCAGAAATACGCTCTCTTCCCTCACCTCAACGTTTACGACAACATAGCGTTTGGTCTTAGAATATCGAAGGTAAAGGAGGACGAGATAAGACGACGTGTCAGCGAGATGCTTGAGCTTGTCAACCTTCGCGGATTTGAGAGAAGAAACGTAACTATGCTCTCGGGCGGTCAGCAGCAGCGAGTTGCTATTGCGCGCGCTCTTATAAATCACCCGAAGGTCCTTCTTCTCGACGAGCCTCTCGGTGCGCATGACCACAAGCTCCGCAAGGATATGCAGAACGATCTTAAAAATATTCAGCACAAGTCGGGCATAACCTTCGTATACGTTACTCACGATCAGGAGGAAGCCCTCTCTATGTCCGATACCGTTGTCGTAATGGCTGACGGCAAGATACAGCAGATCGGCACTCCTACCGACATATACAACGAGCCTGTCAACGCATTCGTTGCCGACTTTATCGGTGAATCGAACATTCTTGACGGTATTATGCTCAAGGACTATTCGGTAAGATTTGCCTCACACACCTTTGAGTGTCTTGACAAGGGATTTGGGGACGGTGAGGCTGTTGACGTTGTCGTTCGTCCCGAGGACGTTGACGTTGTTCCTGTCGAAAAGGGTATGCTTAAGGGTACTGTTACCTCGGTAACCTTCAAGGGTGTTCACTACGAGATCATAGTTGACATCGACGGATTCAAGTGGATGATCCAATCTACCGACTACGTAGCACCCAACGCTGTTATCGGTGTTTACATTGAACCCGATGCTATTCATATAATGAAAAAATCCGAGTACTCAAATATGTTTGGAGATTACTCTACCTTCTCTGACGAAATGG
>JAZNBZ010000101.1:0-4652 GCA_045587285.1 Candidatus Flemingiibacterium sp.
TGCGCGCTATTTTATAAAAATCCATAGGTGTCCATCCTTTCGCTTTTTCTAATTTAATTATCCAGTATCCGCGTGCTTTTGTCAAGTAAAAAGCGACTGCCGTGCGGCAGCCGCTTGGGGATCAATATTTGTATTTGAGCATATTCCAGGAGTGCTTTTTAAGTACGATCTTTTCGCCGATCTCAACGTTTTTCGGAAGAACGCTTGCGTGATCCTTGGTGTTGGTCGCCTTGAGATCGTCGCTGTAAAGCTCAACGTGCTCGACCAGTGTGCACTCACCGAAATCCTCAAGAATCATATCAAGCTCCATCTCCTCGTCAAGTGAGCGGTTTACCGCGAATACGCTTATCTCGCGCTTGTCGTCGTTGAAGATAACAGAGGTTTCGAGATAGGGAATATCCTTGATGTCCTCTTCGGTGTATTTGTCGCACTTTACTATCGGCTTTGCCGCAACACCGCGTCCGTGCTTCGATGCATAGAGGAACGGATAGAAGATAGTTTGTACCCACGCAGGACCGCCGGTTTCGGTCATTATCGGAGCGATGCAGTTGATAAGCGTATTGAAGCAGGTTATCTTTACTCTGTCGCAGTTGTTCTGGAAAGTCATCATCATACAAGCGACAACGAGTGCGTCCTCGAAGGTGTAGGTCTGCTCGATGCGCGGCGAGCCGGTTACCCACATACCGTCCTCGGGTATTTCCATTGGCACGCTCATAACGTTCCACTCGTCGAATGCGATGTTGATAACATTTTTGCGCTTTAGCTTTTGACCTTCAAGGTCACAAAGAGCGATGACCGATTTAATGAACTTATCAAGCTCAAGCGATTTGCCGAGGAATTTAGCGGTGTTATTTGCGTTGTTGTTAAAATAGTGGTGGAGGGATATGTAATCGACGAACTGATACGTGTAGTCAAGCAGAGTGGTTTCCCAGTTGCCGAAATGCTCCATGCCGATGCAGGAGCTGCCGCAAACTACAAGCTCGATACTCGGGTCGACTGCCTTCATAGCTCTCGCGCAGGTGCGCGCAAGTCTGCCGTATTCGTCCGCCGTCTTGCGGAAGATCTGCGACTTGCCGCCCATTTCGTTACCAAGGCACCACACCTTGAAGCCGAACGGCTTTTCAAAGCCGTTTGCACGGCGCATATTCGCGTAGTATGTATCGGTGTCGGCATTGCAGTATTCAACGAGGTTGCGAGCCTCGTCAGCACCGCGCGATCCGAGGTTTACCGCGTGCATAACGGTCGAGCCGACGCGCTTCGTCCATTCCTGAAACTCATCGATGCCAACCTCGTTAGTTTCAATAGTCTGGAAAGCGATTTCCATCTTCTTCGGACGCTTTGATTTATCACCCGTGCCGTCCTCCCAGTTATACTGCGAAACGAAGTTTCCACCGGGATAGCGAATGAGAGCAAGGTCCATTTCTTTTACGATGTCGATAACGTCCTGACGGAATCCCATATCGTCGGCAGTTTCATGAGTAGGCTCGTAAAGACCGCCGTAAACGTCGCGTCCGATATGTTCGATCATCGAGCCGTAAATGCGGTCGTCGACTTTGTCGATGATGAAGTTTTTGTTTACTAAAACTTGTGCCTTCATAGAAGTTTCTCCTGTGGTATGCTGGTTTTATAACTGCTTGCTATATTTATAATAGCATTGCTGCTTATATGATAACAGAATTATTCTTTGGTGTCAATGCGTTTTGAGCAATATTTTAAAATAAAAAGGGACTGTCCCACTAAAAAGTGGGACAGCCTCCCTCAGTGCGAGTACTTATTTGCCTGCCTTGAGGTCGTTCTCGTACTTTTCGATCATCTTCTTAACCATCTGACCGCCGATGGAGCCTGCCTGACGGGAGGTGAGCTCGCCGTTGTAGCCCTGCTTTAAGTTTACGCCAACCTCGCTTGCTGCTTCCATCTTGAACTGCTCGAGAGCTGCCTTAGCCTCGGGAACTACGATCTTGTTAGTAGACATAGTTGTTTCTCCTTAAAAATTAAGAAATATCTATATTATCGAACGTGTCGCTTTTTTCGCGATGTTTCACGAAACCGTCATAAAATAATGCCGGGCGATACGTGTCTGTTAATTGAGCCTTGACGTTTCCGCCCGGCTCTGATATTATTATCTACGCTATCTGCATTTATATGAATGGGAATTTCAAGCGGTGGTGGTAAAATGGGGCGCTGTAATTCGGTGGCGAGGGCTGAAACATTGACATTTTTACAAAAATGTGATACAATCAAAAATATAATATAGCTGAGCCGCTTCGGCGGTGGAATGGAGATTGTTATGAAAAAGATAGGTGCATTGATAGTTTTAGTTGTTATTGTGGCGGCAGGCGTTGTTTTTATCCCGAGGATCACACACAATTGTGACGATTGCGGTAGATTCTTTATCGGAAGCGGATATGAGCCGAATGTTGTTGAGGGACTTCTCGCTGACGAGGAACAGACTATATGCAAAGGGTGTGCTGAGGAGCAGCACGCATTGGCTATTTTAATGGGTAAGTCTGTGAATGACTTTAAAAAGGATTTATTCGAATAATTTTTAAAATGATGGGCTTATGAAAAGATTTGTTGCTGTATTTTCGATTTTATTTATGATGACCGCATTTCTATGGGGCTGCAGCGGTGACGATAATAATGAATATGATAATTCGATCACATTAGAAAATATTCCGGATTTTACCGATACACCTTACGTTGAGCTTTACAATAATGTACCCGGCGTCAGCGACGAAGAACACACACCGCAACCCTTTGAGTATTACAGTGACCTTGATGAATTGGGGAGATGCGGCGCTGCTATAGCGTGTATCGGACAGGAAATTATGCCTGTAACCGAGCGGGAAAGCATAGGTATGATCAAGCCGACGGGCTGGAATTTTGCCAAGTATGACTGTGTCGACGGGAAATATCTTTATAACCGTTGCCATTTGATCGGGTATCAGCTGGGCGGAGACAATGTCAACACAAATCTGATTACCGGAACAAGATATTTGAATGTCGAGGGAATGCTGCCGTTTGAGAATATGATAGCGGATTATGTGAAAGAAACGGGAAACCACGTGCTTTACAGAGTCACGCCTGTATACAGGGCAGATAATTTATTGGCAGACGGCTTGCAAATGGAGGCATATTCGATAGAAGATTCAGGCGTAGGAGTATCATTTAACGTTTTTGTTTACAACATTCAGCCGCAGATATCTATAGACTATGCCAGCGGAGAGAGTGTGTTCGTTGGGGTGACGGGCGACGCGGAAGAAACCGACGTTTCGGTTGAGGATCCGGTGAGCGCTGAAAGCGAGTTCGAGGAAACTGAGGCTGATGAAATAACAGATGTAGTGCCCGGGGTGAGCGAGGACATAACGAGCAGTGGGATAGTAGCGGATAGTACCACTGATTCGGAGGCTGCTGAAGATAACGATGTAACGCAATCGTATGTATTAAATACAAATACAAAGAGATTTCATTACCCGACTTGCCCTTCGGTTGATGAAATGAAAGATAAGAATAAGCAGAGCTACACCGGAACGCGAGAGGAGCTGCTCGAGCGGGGATTTTCACCGTGCGGACGGTGTACGCCATAAATTCCGAGCCTTAGAATGAATAGAGCGATTTGATAAGAGAAGGACAGAGGATTATAGCGTAAATCCTCTGTCCTTTTGCTGTTTTTCTCAATTAGTATGCAATGCCCTGAGCCTTCATAGCCTCAGCAACCTTGAGGAAACCGGCGATGTTAGCGCCTGCAACGAGGTCGCCTTCCATACCGTATTCCTTAGCAGCCTTAACGGAGCTGTCATAGATGTTCTTCATGATCTGCTTGAGCTTCGCGTCAACCTCTTCTGCGGTCCAGCTGTAGCGCATAGAGTTCTGGCTCATTTCGAGACCGGAAACGGATACGCCGCCTGCGTTAACTGCCTTCGAGGGAGCAACGACAACCTTGTTTGCCTTGAGGTATGCAACAGCCTCGTTGGTGGTAGGCATATTGGAAACCTCAACGTAGTACTTAACGCCGTTAGCAACGATCTTCTTTGCTTCGTCGAGGTTAACCTCGTTCTGGGTTGCGCAAGCCATAACAACGTCAACCTTTTCGCCCCAAGGCTTCTGACCTGCAAAGAAGGGAACGCCGAACTTGTCTGCGTAGTCCTGAACCTTGTTGCGGCAGGAGTTGCGCATTTCGAGCATATACGCGATCTTCTCGGGGGTGTTTACGCCGTCCTTGTCGTAGATATAGCCGTCGGGACCGGAGATGGTAACGACCTTACCGCCAAGCTCGGTGAGCTTCTGTACGGTACCCCAAGCAACGTTACCGAAGCCGGATACTGCGAAGGTCTTGCCCTCGATCTTTTCGCCGAAGGAAGCGAGCATATTTTCAACGTAGTAAACTGCGCCGTAGCCGGTAGCCTCGGGACGGATAAGAGAGCCGCCGTAGGAGAAGCCCTTACCGGTGAGAACGCCGGTGAACTCGTTGCGAAGTCTCTTGTACTGACCGTACATATAACCGATCTCGCGTGCACCTACGCCGATGTCGCCTGCGGGCACGTCTGTGTTGGCACCGATGTGCTTCTGCAGCTCGGTCATAAAGCTCTGGCAGAAGCGCATAACCTCTGCATCGGACTTGCCCTGCGGGTCAAAGTCGGAGCCGCCCTTAA
>JAZNBZ010000102.1:0-8502 GCA_045587285.1 Candidatus Flemingiibacterium sp.
GAAAATCAAGCTACCAATTTTACCACAAACTTGCCGACTACGATGAGAAGCACGGAAAACAAGCGATTTGAGAGATATTCTGCGGAACTTATTACGAAGCAGGATAAAGCCGTGTCTCACGGGATAGCTTTCGGATAGCCGGAGCCATCCCGACACGGCGATTCACACTGCCCGGCAACGCCGTGCGGGGATATTTCGACAGATTTACGCCCTTTTTGAGAAGTTACGGATGCAGGTCTATTGCAGGCATTTTGTATCTCATCTTGTATCGTGAGGGGACACATTTGCCGAAACCGCATCTTCGCACGGCGAATATGCCGTATTTACGGGCACTTTTGAGAATTTTAACTATAGAACCATAGAATTGGAGGAAATTATGGCAAACACAAATAATGATAAAAAACCGGCGAACAGTATCCGCCTTACACCAGAGCAATGGGCAACCTGCGACCGTATGACTAAGCAGCTCGGTCTGAAATCACGCAACGATTTCATCCGCGATGCAATCGATTTCTATATCGCGTGGCTGAGCCGCGAGAGCGTAGAACGTGTTCTCACACCGGCACTTGAGTCGGTAATCTCCGCAAAGATTCGTGATGCCGAAGAAAGGCTCACGCGTCTCCTCTTCAAGCTGGCGGTCGATCAAAACTTCCTTGCGCACATTGTCGGTGAAGGTTATCGGTACGAGGAAAACTATCTTGAACAGATGCGCATCGATTCTATCAACGAAGTTAAGCGCACGAATGGTACGCTGACGGCAAAAGATGTCATGGAAAGTGATGACGAATGGCAGGACTGATACTGAAAGCACCGTACTACTCGCCAAAGAGTACACCGAAGAACGGTGGCACTCGAGGTGGATACGCAGAATACATCTCTAAGCGTGAAGGCGTGGAAGTCCTTCCTCGAGGTGGCATGGCAGACTATGTCGGTGAACGCAGAGGCTCGCACGGGCTGTTCACGGACGAAGGTGTGCCGATCATTCTCTCGCAGGTCAAAGCGGAGATCGACGAACATCCCGGCAATGTATGGGGGCTGATCTTCTCTCTCAAGCGTGAGGATGCCGAGCGGCTCGGCTACAACAAAGCAAGTCAATGGATGAATCTGCTCCGCTCCAGGCGAAATGATATCGCGCAGGCGATGAGGATCTCGCCGGGAAATCTTCGCTGGTACGCGGCGTATCACGACAAAGAGGATCATCCTCATGTGCATATGCTGGTGTGGTCGACACGTCCGAAGGAGCCGTACTTGAGTAAAGACGGTATCGAATCGATCAAACGCACCATCGCTGGCGACATCTTCCGGCAGGATCTCATCTCCATATACGATGAGCAGACGCGCATCCGAGACGATCTTCGCGCAAGGTATCGCGAACGGATGCGGGAGATCGTGGAGGAATTCTCGCGCCACTCCTACCGCTGTCCGCCGATGGAGCTGCTGTTCCTCGAGCTGACAACCCGGCTGAAGAAGGCAAAAGGCAAGAAACAGTACGGCTATCTTGACAAGAACACGAAGAAAATCGTCAACGAGATCGTAAAGCTCCTTGCTGTTCAGCCGGACCTTGCCGAGCTGTATGACCTATGGTACAAGTGCAAATGCGAGATCATCCGCACCTATACCGATGCTGATCCGATAAAAATTCCCATTGAGGAAAACAAAGAATTCAAATCCATCCGCAATGCGGTGGTGAACATCGCGGTACATTACGGTGAGAAGATGAGCGACGATGATCTGACAGAGGCGAAGAAATCATCCACCGGCAAAAACAATGCTCCGCTTCCGCCGAAGTTTGGCGGCTACATTACCTCGTTGCTTCGCCATGCAGGCAGCATCATTGATACCAGTTCGGCGATGGAAGACGGCAAAACGCCTGCGGTTGATTCCAAGCTGAAACGCGAGATCGAGCAGAAGAAGCGCGGAGAGATGTCGATGGTATGATGAAACCCAAACACGACGTAGGGGGTACTATGAAAAACTTACCGACATTTGAAGGCTCCATGCTCGAGGCATTCGCGGATACCTCGCTTGGAAATCTGCACATGATCGACAAAGACGGAACGGTGTATGTGCCTGCAATCGAGACAGCAGAGCGACTCGGCTACAAAAATCCTCGCGATGCCATCCGCCGCCACTGCAAACATGAGACAATCGCGGTCGACGGATGGGTGATCACCGGCAAGAAAGCCGACGGAAGTGATGCCATGCAGTGCGTGCATAAGAAATATATTTGCGAGAGCGACTTCTATCGGCTGATCTTTCATTCGCGTCTGCCTATCGCCGAAGAATTCACGCGATGGATCTGTGATGAGGTGTTGCCGCACATCCGGAAATACGGATTCTATCCGGGCAAGAACTTCCTGCGGAGCGCCCAGGCATATAAGCAGGCTCTCGATGATGCACTCGCCGGGAAGATTACATTTGAGAAAGCGGCGGAGATCAGCGATGCATTTCAGCAAAGCCTTGCCGCAATGCAGGAAAAGGTACCCCCACGTCGTGATTCGATCGTTGAGGTGTGATTGCAACTTTTCTGATAACACTGCGATTCTGCCTGGATATATTTCACATTCTGTGATATTATGTTGTAACGAAAGGAGATGATATTATGCCAAAACGCAGAGCAAGCGGTGACGGCACACTGCGAAAGCGTGAGGACGGTCGCTGGGAAGGCAGACTTGTGATCGGCACAAAGAAAAACGGACTGCCGCTGTACAAATGCTTCCTGCACAAATCGCAAAAGGAAGTGCTCGCGCGGATGGACGAATACAAGGAAGACCTGAAAGGTGCGGTACTGTGCGAGGACTATCGCATGACACTTGGCGAGTGGCTGGACAAATGGCTGAACGAGCACATGGCGTTCAGCATCCGCGAAAGCACGAAGGAGCGGTATAGGAATTACATCGGCTATATCAAGCCGCAACTCGGTCACAAGCACGTGTCCGCCATCACCACCGCCGAGGTGCAGATAATGTACAACAAACTGAAGGAAAGCGGACGGCAACGCTGTCATCCGACAATGGGACATCAGCTCTCCGATAGCACGGTGCGAAGCATCCACATGATGCTCCACGAAGCTATGGAATACGCCATGCGCGAGCATATGATCCTGAAAAATCCCACGGTCGGTACGACCATTCCTAAAGCCTCGGCAAAGGAGATGCAGATACTGACCGAGGCGCAGATTCAGACCTTCATGGAAGCGATCAAAAAGGATGAACTATGGAATGACTTCTTCTACCTCGAATTGATGACGGGACTGCGAGAAGGCGAAATCTGTGCACTGAAATGGAGTGATTTCGATTCAGCGGAAGGAAAGCTTGCTATCTGCCGGACACTTCATAGCGACGGAACTACCGGCGACACGAAGACCTACAGCGGAATGCGAAGCATCAAACTTCCGCAAAGCGCTGCCGATATGCTGCGTGAGCGAAAGCAGACCGCGATATCCGAATGGATTTTCCCCAATCCCTTGAAGCCGGAGAATGCCATCCTTGGAAGCGCGGCATACAACAGGCTGAAAAAGATATTGAAGGAATGCAATCTCCCGGACATCCGCTTCCATGATCTTCGCCACACCTTTGCCACCCAGGCAATCGCGGGCGGTGTTGATCCGAAAAGCCTGTCGCACCTGCTCGGGCATACCAAGGCAAGCTTCTCCCTCGACCGATACGCGCACGTCACAAGCGAGATGCAGGCAGGCGCGGCGGCGGTGATGGGCAGCTTCTTCGATAAAATCATCGGCAAGGAGGTGGACGGATGGGCAGAAGAAAAAAAGGTACGGGAGGCGTAAGCCTTCGCAAGGACGGTCGGTGGGAAGGCCGTGTCGTCATCGGCTACGATGAGAAAGGTCTTCCGAAGATGAAAAATGTCCTTGCGAAAACCAAAGGCGAATGCCTCAAAAAGCTGAAAGCACTCCAAGAAAGCCTCACTGTCGAGAGTAAACCGAAATACGGCAAAAAGATGAGTTTCGGCGAGTGGATCGACTTCTGGTTCCGCGAGTTCTGCTCGCCGCGGCTGAAGGATTCCACAAAGCAGACCTACGGCTACCGCATTTATCAGCAGATCATTCCGAATATCGGTCACATTCCGCTGAACGAGCTGAAAACGAACGACCTGCAGGCGTTCTACGCACACCTAAAAACTGACGGACGGCTCATCCGACGTGATCTGAATGGCAATGGAGTGTCCGATTCGCACGTCCGAGCCATCCACGCACATTGCAATGCAGCGCTGAATAAAGCGGTGGATGAAGGGCTCATCTTCAAAAATCCCGCCACCGAGTGTCGACTGCCGCCGAAGCGGTATGCGGAGATGAAAGTGCTGACGCATGAGGAGATGCATCGGATGCTGGTTCAGGCGAAGGCGGAAGGACTGTTCGAGCTGTTCTTCCTCGATCTCTCCACGGGACTGCGTCGAGGGGAACTTCTCGGATTACAGTGGGAGGATGTGGACTTCGCCAAAAAGGAGCTCCACATCAAGCGGCAAGTGAATCGAGTGGAGGGCAAGCTTGTGATAAACACACCGAAAACGAAGCGCTCGGCGCGGCCGGTACCTCTGTCGGATATTACATTGTATGTGCTGACGGAATACAAAAAATCGGCGACAAGCAAATGGCTATTCCCGTCGCCGGTGAATCCCGAAAATCCGCGAGAGCCGTCAGCCTGCCGAAAGCGGCTGTCGAAGATCCTGGAACGTGCCGGATGCAAGCACGTCCGCTTCCATGATCTGCGGCACACATTCGCGACGATGGCGCTGGAAAACGGCATCGACATCAAAACTCTCGCCGAGATCCTCGGGCATAATACGGTCGCAACTACGATCAACACATATACACACAGCACAGCAGAAATGCAGGAAGCGGCGGCGAAAAAGATTGACCGCGCATTCGGCGGTGTGGAGGATGAAAAGGAAGCAAACAAGGACACTGCCAACACACCGAGCGAAGAAATAGCTGCATTCGTGCCGGTCGAGGGCAAATATCGCAAGCGTGGTACCGGTTATGTAAAGCAGCTCTCCGAGAACTGCTGGCAGGGGAGATATACACCGACGGTGAATGGGAAGCGGGTAAGCCACAACGTGTACGGTGAGACAGAGGAGGAATGCGAGGCGAAGCTGGCGGAGAAGATACAGGAAGTGAAGGCGGAATTAGGGAGAGCGTAAATGGGTGAACGAATCGTTCACCCATTTAATATTACACTACATAATAGATTACACTTTTATTTATAAATACGCAAAATCGACTCTATATAAGCCGTTTTCGGAAACGATTCTTCGAATTGTGCCGTTTCAAAACGCGGTTTTTGTAATATAAAAGGAGAACGCATTTAAGCGTTCTCCTCGTTGAGATATGGAGACAAGACTTCAAGTAATTGAAATACTGTGGTGCACGGGGAAGCATCTGTGGGAGTACATTCTTTTTTATCGTCGTACAATCTTTTGGCATTGGTAATTGCAGTATTAAGCATCGGAAACAGAATGTCAAACATGTCTGTTCTGTTCTTTTGGTAACTGTTTTTGCCAAGCTGCTTCAGCTTTTGGTTCAACTTCAGAAAATACTCTTCGCGTGTAATATCAGATTGCAGGTAGTCGAAATGGAGCAAAAACCATAATTCAATACATTGGTTTGACCAAATTGCATGGTATGTTGTTTTGGAAGAGGAATTCATTCGGCAAAGATCAGCTGTTGCATTAAAATGTTCTGCTGGAAAATCGTCCTTATCATAAACTACCCATACATGCTTATAACCGTTGGGATTACTATCTGCGAGAGCTTTGGCTGATTCAAAAAGTGTAATGGTGTTTTCGCCTTTTCCACATATTTCAAGATGGATTCTCTCGCTATAGTTTTGGTTGATTTTTTCTTTTATTGTGTTGAAATATTCGGGCTCAGTTTTGGTACCTTCTGTAATAATCAAATGATATTCCGGGTGAATTTTTTTGGAACGGTCAAGACGTTTCTGCATCCATTCCTTGCCCATATCCGACTTCTTTTTGGGATGTAAACTCATGGGTTATACCTCCCAGTTCATCATATTGCGCAAATATGGGTCTGCGCCATATCTACCCTCAAGATACTGTTTGTCATATGAAGCGGTCGTATTAACTCTTGAACCGTCCTCGCGGCGAATTTCGTACAATGAATAGATTTCGCTGCAGTGTTCCTTGTTAAGAGCTGCAAACCAAATTTCATCTCTCCGGAACACATCGCTTTTCATAGTGGACATATCATGGGAAGTAAATAACAGCTGTGCTCCATACTTGTTTATGTTTCTGTTCGTGAACAAGGATACAATATATCGCAAAAGCTTTGGATGGAGTTTGGCATCTAACTCATCAATAATCACAAGCCTGCCCTCTGCTAACGCAATCATAAGGACCGGTAATGCGGCGAACACTTTTCTGGTTCCATCCGATTCTGAATAAAATGGCAGTTCGAATTCTTCGTCATGCACAGTTCTCGAAAGAAAGATTTGCTCAGCATCTTTGTCATAACGATAATTGCTGACATCTATTCCCATGTCATTTAGTGCATTAATAAAGCTGATCTTGAAATTTTCATCATCAGAGAGCATAATGTTATGCTCGATTTCAGGATTGGCATAATTTCTGATTATACATGATTCAAACCACATCTGCACTTCAGCAATCACTGGGAAGTTGTACGTTATAGCAAGGAACGACAAGTATGGCATTTTGGGGTTGACATCTTTGCTGACACGTGCCTTATTGATACTTGCTCCAAGAATAATTTCATCGCTTTCACGCTCGAATATTAGAGCGGTCTTTTTTCCACCGATAGTTCTACGCTGTAATATCTCAGATATAATAAAACCATTTTTTACAGCAATATAATAACGAAATTCGTTTTTATCTGTTCTAAAATAAATATTGAATTCAGTGGGATCTTCCTTGCTGGTTGAATCCAAAGCAAAAGGTTCGCAAACAATTTCTTGCTGCATGATCAGCTCATTTCGATTTTTTCCTAAATCATCAATCGGTTTTGTAACAATAGATATTAAGCAAGACAGCGCTTTTAATAAGTTGGTTTTGCCGCCTCCATTAGGACCATAGATAACACTTATCGGCAATAAGTTGGAAACCGAATCAAATGATATAACACTATCGGAAAATTCGCTGAGTTGGGCTGCCTGCAAGTCAAAAACTGTTTCGTCCTTGTACGACATAAAATTCTTAAAACTAAACTGACAAAGCAAAGCATTCACCTCCATTTATACAATTATACCATTATTATATGCAAAAGTCAAGATATATATGCTTGTTTTAGAAAAATAATTTCCAAAACCGCATTATATAAATCGACAACAGCGGTTATATAGAGCGTGCCTTTAATATTTTCCTCCATCATATCGCTTACCTCGCAGTTGAGCTGTTGTTATTTTTATCATACCATAGAAAACAGGTGCATCCATAACAAAGGCATAGATAACAATTACTTTCAAAAAATGCGAAACGGGCATCTTTCAATCATTGTTCAAAACCTGCACCGCATAGTCAAAGAAAAGGCGTTGGAGCAGCCTCGCTCCAACGCCAAACTTATTTATGTGGTCACCGTCTATGGTCAAACATGTGGTCAGCCACCACCGCCACCGCCTCGTTTCAACGCAAATGCCCTATATTACCCCCAAAAAAGCAAAAAACAAAGCCGAAAACTCACGTTTTCGGCTTTGTCTGGTCTGAGTGACAAGACTTGAACTTGCGGCCTCTACCACCCCAACTCAATGGGAATGGCAGAAAACTCCAAAAATCTTGCAAAAACGGCGAATATCTTGCGAAAAAACCGCTTTTCATGAGATTTGACCTAATATTTTCCCAAAAAACTATGAACCAAATCAAAATAATCTTGCACCAAATTGCACTCAAATCTTGCACCAATTGTTGATGTGCAAGACGGAATAGTCGGCGTTGGCACATTGCAACGGTGTAGTACCTACAGGTTAATTGTAGCGCATAACGCAAAGATTGTCAAGATCAACTGCGCAATTCAAATGTTAAATAATAATGTTCACTTTAGTAGCGTATGGATAAAACCATGCGCTTTTTTTGTTTGCTCAAAACCAACAGAAAGGACGGAATAAATGCTCCCCCAAACCGATCTCAATCAAATAAAATCGAAAGCCAAATTGTTCCTCATGTTCGACCTTCAACCGGTTGAAAAATACCCCTTCATTGTCAAGCATCCTTTCACCGATTCGAATTACACACTCGATAAAGACAGCGGATCACTTGTCAATCTCTTGGATGATGACGCTGCCCTTGAACGATGGCGAACACAGATCACAAAGCAAATCGAATCGGCGGACAATGTCCATCGGCTATCAATGATGCTCACCAAATCCTACCGGTCAGCGTTTTTGAAGTACACGATGGAATATATGGATGTGAAGGACTTCTCGGAATACCTCGCAGATTATTGGGTATCCACCGAATCCCCCAACTCCGATCCCAACTTCAGTAAGAAGCAGCTTGTGAGAATGTTTGCTCAGG
>JAZNBZ010000103.1:0-12153 GCA_045587285.1 Candidatus Flemingiibacterium sp.
CTTTACTGAAGCGGTTTACTGCTCCCCCGGTAGAACCGGGGGTTTATTTCCGCTACCAAGCAAAATCACATGCGCCAACGGCGCAGGGGATTTAATTTTACTGTGCTGTGTCGGAAACCTTTTCGATATCCATAACCGTAAGATTTACCGTTACGCTTGCGCTTTTAACAGTCACGGGACTGTTGGGCGCGATGTAATTCGAGCCTGCGAGGAAGAAGCCGTCCTCGGTAAATATACCCGTGCAAAGCATCGTTCCGCGCACGTCTATCTTGTCGCCGCTCACGGTCGTTTTTTGAAGCACGCCGTACTCGTTTGCAAGGTAGATCTCCGCAGGCATCGTCCAGAACTGCTCAAGCGTTCCGAAGCTGCACTTATGCGTTTCGCTGTAAAACGGATCTCCGTTATCAAAGTATCCGCCGGTGCTTTCGCTTACGCTGCTTATCAGGAAGGTTACGCGCGCCGTCTCAAGATTGCTGTTTACGGTTACCTGCTCAACAATACCCGATCTGAGTGTAATACCTATTATGGCGGCAATCACAGCTATGATTATTATAAAGTCGATAATATTCGGCTTTATTTTTTTCGCCTTTTTTGCCTTTGCATTTACATTCTCGTTCATTGTGCCCCTCCTTCACTCGCTCTTATCTCGGTGCAGTAGCCGTATCCGATGTAGTTCGGCGTGCGGACGTAAATAAGCTTTCCGACCGCGATATCGTATCCGCCGCCCACGACGTATCTGCCAAGTGCGTCCAACGTTGCGTCAGCGCTTACCGTGAGCTGAACGTCCGAATATTCGGGATAGTCGCTCGAAACGGACTCACCCGTAACGAAATTGACACCCGTATATACGGCGTCTGTTACGTCTATGGCAACGACGCTTCCTATGCGGTAAAGCTCCGAGGCGTCTATAACGCCGTCACCCTCGGTAAAGTTGTCCGCGAATTCGTCGCGTATCGCGCGAAGCTCAACCACGTACTCGATCTTTACCGTCTGTGCGGTGACGTCCTCACCCTCGTCCCTTGAAAACAGGAAGAACGCCGCCGCGCCTATTATCGCAGCTATCAGAATAATGACAGCCGCATCAATAGCGTTGAATTTATGCTTTTTCTGTGTGGATTTCATCGTATCAATCACCGTAGTCCCCGCTATACGGGGATTTCCTTTCCAAAGCTCATATTATTTCCTCAGGCGCCGTCATATCAAGCGTCTTGCGAATTGCCGTACCGAGTCCAATAAGCAGCCAGAACATAAGGAACACGCGGTAGTTATACCATATATAATCCGTCATTCCCTGAATAAGCACCGCCGCTACGCCGCAGAAAATTGCGTTTGAATAAAGTTTCTCCGAGCGGCGCTCGCTTGTGTGGATGGTAAACGTGCCCTGCGCCCAGATAAACATAACCGCCGCAAACGCGATAAGCCCGACTATACCGAGCTCGATCAGTATCTGCATATAAAGATTGTGCGAATGGGCCGCCCCCTCAATTCCCGAAAAGGCGTACAGTCGGTATATTTTTGTGAAGGCTTCCTCGCCGATGCCGATGCCGCTTTTCCAATAATCCTTGATCATTTCGATAGCCGCGCTCCACACGCCGCTTCTGTAAACGGTCGAGCCGTCGCTCATATTGCCGATACTCGCAAAGCGCGATACAATGCTTTGCGGAAGCACGTGCGGCAAAACGGGAACGGCGAACGCGCCGAGGAAAAGAACTACGAGAGTGTTCTTGTTTCGCATAAGCATAAAGAGTATGACGCCTATCAAAAATCCGAGCCACGCTCCGCGCGACCACGTACATATAAGACAGCCGACTGCCGCAACGAGCGAGCAAGCAAGTGACATTCTGTGCTTCGGCGCCTTATAGAGCATACTCACTGCAAGAATTATCGGGATACACATAATAAGATACTCGGAGAGCACGTTGGGATTTTCAAACGTTGAAACGACACGTCCCGAAATGCCCTCAAAGAGCTGCGTGTCGTGCCATACGGTGTCTGCGTAGCCGAAAAAGTACTGGAACAGTCCGTAAAGCGCCACAACCGTACACGAAGCGGTAACGCCGAGGACGCATCTCAATATCCACTCGTGCGAGCGTATCAGATTTACGACGAGGAAATATCCGAGCATAAATACGCAGTATACCAGCGCCGGACGGATACTGCCGTCTGCACAGGACACGATACCGCCCATAGCTACAAGCCCGAGAAAGATCAGCACCGACGCGTCAATAAGGTCAAATTTAACCGAGCGTTTTCCTCGCGCGACCTTGATAAAGAAGCTTACGAGCGTATAAATAACCGCCGCAACGAGCACCATAGTAGGCGCAAAGGGCAGGCACGCGATTATAAGAAGCACGCCGAATTCGGGCTTTATGAGTACGAGATATGCGACAAGCGCTACAAGAATAAGCGAGAGCAGCGCTATCGGTCTTACAACAATGGAAGCAATACCGAACACCAAGCCCGCGATGAACGGAATATCAAATCTGTCCTTCCTTGATGCTCTCCCCTCTAGCGCCTCTCGGCGTATGCCAACCACAGTGAGAAGTATAAAGCTTGCCGAGGGGCTTGTGAGAAGTGCACTCGCAAGCGTCTGACGCGATGCTATCATAAGAACCGACGAGATGAGCATCACTATAAGCGTAAGAATGTGTGAGGCACGAACCTCGGCAGAGCCGAAGTAGAATATACGGAAAACGTAAACTATCGCGCTGTAAAGCGCCGCCGAGAACACGAATATTCCGTACGACTTCATCGAGCTTGAGATCAGCGAGTCGAGTATCTGCCGCAGAAAGTTAAGCACTGCGCTGTTTTCCACAGCGCGCGCAACCGTACGCTTCACGGGTGTGTATACGCGCTCGGACATTCTTATGCGCTTGTAGATATCGTGTGACGCGCTTGATTTTGCCGCCGCATTTTCTTTGTCGTAGGATGTGAAGATTCCGCCAAGCAGGCTCGTCTCAAGCTTTCGGTATATAAAGGCGGACGCCTTCTTCAGTGCACCGATTATGACCGACGAGGAAAAACTGTTTTTTACTCGCCGTGATTTCGGTGCGCTATCTTGAGTTTTGTTCAAGCGATCTCCTCCTTCAGTTGAATTTTATCCCCACGAGCCTTGCGTATACGAGATACGCAAGCGCCGCCGGAGCGAATATTGCCGCCGAGCGCCATACGTTCGTCAAAAGCGACGCGCTGTACGGATCAGCCGCAAGCAAATGCGAGAGCACGGTACATACCGCGTATACGGTAACGCCGCCAAGTGCAATTTTTATTATTTTGAGCACGGTGCTTCTATCAAACAAGCCTTTGAAGCGAACGGCCGCGAAAATCACGAGTGTCAGCGCCGCCACAGCTTGTCCTACGGCGTTTGCAAGTCCGAGCGCACCGATATCAAGCACGCCAAGCGAGGTCAGCACGCCGCCCACCGTAACGTTAGCAAGTATACCGACCGCCGCCGCATACGTCGGTACCCTCGGCTGATCCTTTGCGTAAAACACGCGCGAGAAAAGCTCAATCACGGAGAAAAACGGCATAGCCGGAAGCATAAAGCGAAGTGCACGCGCGGTATTGTACGCGTCGTCGGCGGTAAACGCTCCGCGCATATAAACGATCGCGATCCCCTCGCCGGAAAGCACGAGAGACGCCGCCGTAAAAGGCACAACGATAAGGAGCAGCGACGTAAGTCCGCGTCTGAGCGTTGCATAAAGCTCATCCGCATCGCCGCTTGCACAAAGGCGCGAGAGCTTCGGGAACGTATAATTACAGACGCTGTACGTCAGCACGCCTGCGAGTATCACGTAAACGCTCACCGCGCAGTCGAAAACGGTAGTCGCACCGTCGAGCGTGCCGCGCTCTGAAATCCTTGCCGCAAAATACTGTCCAAGCAGCGTTCCTGCGGGTATGAGCCACGAGCCGATCACAACGGGCGGTGCCATTTTGAGTGCCTTACGGAGCGCGGGATTTTTGAAATCAAGCAGTAAGCGGTATTTAAAGCCCTGCTTTGTCAGCGGAACGACCAGCACCAAAAGCTGGAGCACCCACGATACGAGATAAGCCACGGCAAGACCGTACGCGCTCTTATCGCCGAGCGACGCGTCAACGAAAAGCAGGTACAGCACTACGCCGAGATTGGAAACGGAGCTGATAAACGCAGGCGCGACAAACGAGCCCTTTGACTGTAGCACGCCGACGAGCGTATAAGCCGCGCCCGAAAAGATAACGAGCGGAAACGTTATGCGCGTGAGCGTGACGGCGAGCGTTACGGCCGCCTCGTCAAGTCCGTTCGTGATAAGACGCACGAGCGGCTCGGCAAATACTATGCCAAGGACGGCAAGCACACCGCAGGCGAGCATTACGAAATTAACGAATACGCACGCAAAGCGGTCCGCCTCGTCACTTGTAACGCGGTCAGCCTCATTTTCCTTAAAGCCGTTGTAAACGGGCACGAAGCAGCCGAGTATAGCCGCGGACAAAAGCAGATCGAACGCTGTAAGCGGAAGCCTCGTCGCGGCGGTGAGGGCGTTAGCCTCCCACGCGGTGCCGTATGCACTCGCAATAAGTACCGACCGAAGCATTCCGAGAAGCTTTGCGATAACCGTCGCGCCCATCATAAGAGCAACGGTCTTTACCGCGCGCTTCCTTCGTGAGGCGATATTACTCATCGCGCTCAGCTCCGACTATGGCTGCATCGGTGTTTGTAAGTAAGTCAGGACGGCATTCGCGCGTCTTTTTGAGCGCTTCCTCGCGCCGCCATTTTTCAATGTTGGCGTGATGCCCCGACAAAAGCACGTCAGGGACGGTTTTGCCGTGAAAATCGTACGGGCGCGTGTACTGCGGATACTCGAGCATACCCGACGCGATGCTCTCGCCGCGCCAGCAATCCTCGTTAGTAAGCACGCCGTCGAGCATACGCGAAACGCAATCGACGAGCACGCACGCAGGAAGCTCACCGCCCGTCAGCACGTAATCTCCGATAGACAGCTCCTCATCGACGATCTCCTCAATTATGCGCTCGTCCACGCCCTCGTAGTGACCGCAGAGGATTATTAAGTTATCGTATTTCGTCAGCTCGTACGCGTGGCGCTGGGTTAGCACCTTACCGCGCGGTGACATATATATCACGCGGCGCTTGACGGGCTCGTCCCGCGCCTCGTCGGCTTGTCTTTGCGCCTCGATTATCGACTGATAGCAGCCGTATATCGGCACGGCGCTCATAAGCATCCCCATACCGCCGCCGTACGGCGTATCGTCAACGCGGCGGTGCTTATTCTCCGAAAAGTCACGGATGTTGTGCGAATGCACCTCAACGAGTCCACCCTCCTGCGCACGTCCTATAATGCTCGATGAGAGCACCGTGTCAACAACGTCGGGAAAGAGCGTCATAATGTCAAACCTCATCGGTGATGACCTCCGCACCGTCAAACATTCCCGCGATAGGCGTGAGGAAAACGCCCTCGTCGTCGATGTGGCCTATGAACTCGTCCACCGCGGGAACGAGCACCTCCTTACCCTCGTCGGTTTTAACGACGAATATATCGGACGCCACGCTCTCAATATAATCCGCGAGCACGCCAAGGCGCTCGCCCGTGCGCTCGTCGAATACGTTAAGACCGATGATGTCCGCAACGAAAACGCGGTCATCGTCTATCTCAATATCGTCGCGGTCAGCGTACACCACGCGGTTTTTGAGGAGCGTTGCCGCCTCGATTGAGTCAACGCCGTAAAAATACACGAGCGCACAGCCCTTGTGTACCGACGCCTTCGTAATTTCAAGAGGCAGATACTCGTCCCTTTTTTTGTAATATACGGTTTTAAGCTCGCAAATCACCTCGGGGCTGTCGCACCAAGAGTCTATCTTGCACGCACCGCGTACTCCGTGAGTATTTATTATCTTTCCGCATTCAAGATACTTTTCTTTCATTACGCCACCTCTGAATATACGTATGTATAATTAACCATTATATATTGTAGCATATTATCGTAAGATATTCAAGGAAAAATCGCAAATTTTTATTTTACGTCATAAAAATATCCGCCGCACCATACAAATGCGGCGGAAAATATCAGGTTTTAGCGTCAAATCTCGTCTTGCAAACGGGGCAGGTGATAACGATCTCGCCCCTTCCCTTAGGAAGTCGAAGATTGTTACCGCACCTCGGGCAGGAAAAATATTTGTGCGTACGAATATCGCGAAGCTTGCAAAATTGCAGCTTGAACCACTTTTTTATCATTTTGCAAAGATTTTGGAACATCATATTCTCGCGGTATCTCGCCTGCCTGTTTTTCGAGAGCACGCGAAACAGCGCCCAAGCAAGAAGCCCGTAGCTGATGAGCTGCAAAATGAGTGACGGAATAAAGAATTTCGATGCAAGTATCGTAGAAACGAACGACATTATAAGCGAAATTATCACTATGGTGTAGCCGAGCTTATCGACGCCGTAGCGACCGTAGAAAAATCTGACGAGCGCTTGTTTTATTTTCGTAAATAAATTATTCATTGTTCTCCTCCAACGTGAGCGTATGCGATAATTATACTACAAAAATGCGTACTATTCTGCTTTAAATCTTCAACAAAGCGTAAAAATTTCATTAAAACTGCAAAAGTATTGCAAAATAGTTTTTTTTGAGTTATAATATATTTAGCAAAATTTTGAAAGGAGTATCTTTAACAATGATTCACGATGATACGCAGGGAGCACCCGAGTCCTCTTGTACTCACGACTGCTCCTCTTGCTCCGCAAATTGCTCTTCGAGAGAAAAGACAAGTCTTCTCGAAAAGCCGCACGAGCTCTCACACGTAAAAAAGGTCATCGGTGTCGTAAGCGGCAAGGGCGGCGTTGGTAAGTCCATCGTAACCTCTATGCTCTCCGTGCTTATGAGCCGCCGCGGTCACAGCACCGCTATTCTCGATGCAGATATCACCGGTCCCTCCATTCCCAAGGCGTTCGGCGTCAAGGGTGAGGTCACGGGCGACGGCGTTGGCGGTATCTTCCCGCTCGAGTCCAAGACCGGCATCAAAATGATGAGCGTAAACCTTCTTCTGCCCGAGGAAACAACCCCCGTTGTTTGGAGAGGCCCCGTTATCGCAGGAACCGTAAAGCAGTTCTGGACGGACGTTATTTGGGACGACGTAGACTTTATGTTCATTGATATGCCTCCCGGAACCGGCGACGTTCCGCTCACCGTATTCCAGTCCATTCCGCTTGACGGCATCATTATCGTAACCAGCCCTCAGGAGCTCGTTTCTATGATCGTTGCCAAGGCGGCAAATATGGCGCAGATGATGAACATTCCCGTGCTCGGACTCGTTGAGAATATGTCTTACTTCAAGTGCCCCGATTGCGGCAAGGATTATAACATCTACGGCGAGAGCCACATCGCAGAGGTTGCAGAAAAGTTCGGCTACGACGTGCTCGCGAAGATGCCTATAGATCCCCGTCTTGCGGCTCTGTGCGACAAGGGTATGCTCGAGCTTATGGAAAACGACTACCTCGACGCGGCAGCAGAAAAGCTTGAGGAGCTGCTTTAAAAAAATATAAATCACCGCTCTTATGGAGCGGTGATTTTGTTTACACGTTAAGCGCCGTACCAGATATCAGCCCTTCAAAGCAGGAGCCGACGAAGCGCTCATCAGTGCGATAGCCATCGATATGCAGATAGCGTATGCGGCGGTAATTGTAGCTTGATAACGGTCGGTTGTACGCGTCGTCGCTGTGAGCGGATACGAGATAGGTGCGCCGTCCGTAGCCCGTGACGAGTAGGGTGTGGTAGTAGTCCCCGTCCTCGCGGCCGAGCTGTATCACGTCGCCGAGCGAGAGTATTTCGCTTCGCCCTACCTCGCGGCCGAACGGTCCGAGCCCGTTGCCGACGCCCTCCGTGTTGTCCGTGATGAAGTTGTAGAAAAATTCAACTCCCGTCCACGCCGCCGCACGGTCGTCCGCAGATAGGTAATACCACCCGAAATCGGGCGTGAAATTCATCTGGCAGCAGCCCGCGAGTATGCACTGCGACACAAAGTTCGTGCAGTTACCGCCGCCGCCCGTGAAATCGAAGAAAAGCGGATTTCTATCCCTTGCCCATCTGCGCGCATACGCGAGCGCACGAAGGCGGTCGTATTCTCTTGTTTCAGGCATATATGTACCTCCCTTTTGCTACAGTGTATGTGCGAAGCGGTGCACACGTGCAATCAAAAATACATATCTTACATTTTGACGATTTTTGTTGAAATCGTCGCCGACTTGTGCTATAATCAATGTGTTATGATATTTCATATACTGAAAAGTATCCTAAATACATATCGGAGCAACTGTAATGACAGAAATAATCAAGATTCTCGAAATCATAGGCACTATCTCATTCGCCATATCGGGTGCGCTCGTTGCTATCGGCGCAAGCCTCGATATTTTCGGCGTCGTGTTCGTAGGCTGTATTACCGCATTCGGCGGAGGTATTATGCGCGACCTTATACTTGGCGTAAATCCACCTTCGGTATTTGACAGCTACCATATGTGCGCACTCGCGGCGCTTGTGTCAGTAATCGTTTTCGTGATATCCTACTCGAGGCGTCACAAATTCACCTCGTTCAGACATCGCATCGAGCATATCAATAACCTTTTCGATGCGCTCGGTCTCGCGGCGTTCTCCGTTATCGGCTCGGAGATAGCCTTCGCAAACGGCTTTGCCGACAACGGCTTTCTCGTGGTTATGCTCGGAATGATAACGGGCGTTGGCGGCGGAATTATCCGCGACGTGCTCACCGATACCACGCCGTACGTTTTCAAAAAGCACGTGTACGCACTCGCGTCTATCGGCGGAAGCCTGCTTTATTTCATTCTTCGCACGTACGTCGGCGACAGCCCGTACGTTTCCTTCGCGCCGATGCTCCTCGTTATAGCCGTACGAATGCTCGCGGCAAAATACCGCTGGAGCTTACCGAAAATTCATTATGACGATAAGGAAGATACGCAGTGAAAAAGTATTCTGTCCTCTCTGCCCTGCTTGCGTTGTCGCTCGCATTCACGCTTTTAACGTCTTGCGGTGACAGCGGCGTCACTACCGTCACCCACACCGTCGCACCGACTGACACGTGCGCACCGGAGTACGCGCTACCGCCCGAGCCGTTTACAGTAACGCTTTCGTTTATCGGCGACTGTATGCTCGCGACCGACCGCGGCGCTGACTATCAGGGCTCGTTCAACCGCCTTGCAGCAGAGGTCGAGCCGTCGTATTTCTTTGAAGCCTTCACCGAGCTTTTCTCGACTGACGATTGGACGGTCGCAAACCTCGAAAACGTATTCACGGACAGTCCCGACGCTAAGATGAGAAATAAAGGCTACACGCCTGCTTATTGGTACAAATCGACCACCGCGAACACCGCAATTCTCACCGAGGGCGGCATTGATATCGTTTCGCTTGCAAACAACCACTCCGAGGATTACGGTGCTGTAGGCTACGCCGACACGCGCACCGCGCTTGACGCAGCAGGCGTATTGTGGGGCGACAACAACGAGGTGCTGTTGCTCGAAAAAGAGGGCTTCACCGTAGCACTTTATCTCTGCACCTTTTACTACAGAGGCGCTGA
This sequence comes from Candidatus Flemingiibacterium sp., assembly GCA_045587285.1. Taxonomy (GTDB): domain Bacteria; phylum Bacillota; class Clostridia; order Oscillospirales; family CAG-272; genus Flemingiibacterium. The sequence goes on from JAZNBZ010000103.1 coordinate 9,578, forward strand.
CGTTTACATAACGCAGAAAATGGCGTCGGTTGACGCCGATTATAAAATCGTTTATTTCCACGGCGGCACGGAGCGCGTGCATACGCCCGACGAATGGAAGGCGGAGGGCTGCCGCCGAATGATAGACGGCGGTATTGACCTCGTAATAGGCGGTCACCCGCACGTTCTTCAGCCAATCGAGGCGTATAGCGGCAAAACGATAGTCCATTCGCTCGGCAACTTCGTTTTCGGCGGCTCGCGCAGTGAGGAAAACCGCACTATCGTCTACCGACACACGCTGACCGTGCTCGGCGACGAGGTCGTCGATATAAGCGAGGAAATAATCCCCTGCTACGTTTACACCGAGCTTTACAAGCCCGGAATAATCAAGGATGATGCGGAAATTGCCGCCGTAAATGCATTTCTTAACGGCGATTCAAGCTCGCCAATGGGTAATTAATAATGGAAAAATGTGAGCTTTGTCCGCGAAAATGCGGCGTTGACCGCACAGTCGGGCGCGGCTACTGCGGACAGTCAAACGAAATACGCATAGCGCGTGCCGCACCGCATATGTGGGAGGAGCCGTGCCTATCGGGTAGAAACGGCTCGGGCGCGGTATTTTTCTGCGGATGTACGCTTGGGTGCGTTTACTGTCAGAACGCCGCCATTTCGCGCGGCGATTCGGAGATACGCGGTAAAGCCGTCGGAATCGGCGAGCTCGCCGAGGTGCTTCTGCGCCTGCAAAAGCTCGGCGTTCACAATATCAACCTCGTCACGCCGACGATGTTCGCCCCTGCTCTGCGCACGGTTGTGGATATAGCACGCGCAAGCGGACTCACTGTGCCGATAATTTACAACACGAGCGGATATGAAGCGGTAGAAGGACTTGCATATATGGCAGATAAGACGGATATCTATCTGCCCGATTTCAAATATCTTTCGCCCGATATAGCAAAAAAATATTCAAAGGCGGAGGATTATCCCGAGTATGCCAAATCCTCTCTTGCGTATATGGTTAAGCGTATCGGCGACGCATCGTTTGACGACAACGGTATGATGAAGCGCGGAATTATCGTGCGGCATCTGCTCTTGCCGGGACACCTTACCGAATCAATGCGTGTGCTGAACTATCTTTTTGGCGAGTACGGCAACGCCATATACTACAGTATTATGAGCCAATACACACCTATGTCCTCGCTTGACAAAGCGGCGTATCCCGAGCTTGACCGTACGGTAACGTCCTACGAATACAACAGACTTGTCGATCACGCGCTCTCCATTGGAATATGCAACGGATTTATTCAGGACGTTGGCACAGCAAGCGAGAGCTTTGTCCCGGAGTTTGGTGGACAGATATTAAAATAACCCTTTCGCACAAGGAGGCAAAATGCGTGACGTTTTAAAAGCATTATTGAATACGGATACCGCCGAGATAACGCCCTTCAAAAGCGCGGAGGACGGTCAGGATTACGCTGTTTGGCGGATCACCGCAAGCTCTCGCGAATACGTATTAAAAAAGGCTAAAAATCACGAGCTTCAGATATACTCCGAATTCTTTTCGGGCGACGTTATCGGCGCACCGCGTTTTTTAGGCTCGGCACGCGTTGGAGGCGTTGACTATTTCCTGATGGAATACGTGCGCGGCGACGATCTTCGCCGATGCGGCAGAGCGGCGCTCACGAAAGCACTCGACGCGCTTATTGCTTTGCAGAACGAATATTGGGAAGCAACCGACAAAACGGACGTTGGACTATCGTTTGACGAAAGCCTCATAAAGCGTCGCGAGCGCGGCAACCATCTTGGCGACGAGGTGCTTGAGCGTGAATACGCAAGTTTTTTATCTGCATACGAAACGCTCCCCCGAACGCTGTGCCACGATGATCTGTTGCCTTTCAACGTGCTTGTATGCAATGACGGCGCAACGATAATAGATTGGGAAATTGCAGGTATTCTGCCATATCCCACATCGCTTGCTCGTCTCATCGCTCACTGCGAGGAGGATGAGTCAGCCTTTTTCTATATGAGGGATGAGGACAAACGCTTTGCAATAGATTATTACTACGAAAATCTTGTAAAGAGTAAGGGCATAGACTTCGCGCACTATCGCCGCACGCTCGACCTTTTCATCTTCTACGAATACTGCGAGTGGATAATGCTCGGCAACAAATACGCCGACGCAGATATGGAAAGATACGAAAAATACTTATCGAAAGCAAAAGAGCATATAAAAAACGCGGTGTGACCGTTTCGGTCACACCGCGCTTATTTTTTGCGATATTACTTTTCGATAAGAGTCTTAAATCTCTCGTAAGCCTCGTCCCAAGCCTCACTGCTTTGCGGCTCATAGCACTCGATATCGAACGAGTTACGTACGACCTCACGCGCCTGTGCGACGTTTTTAAGCTCGCCTGCCGCAATAGCCTGACAAGCGATGTTACCGATAGCGGTAGCCTCAACGGGACCTGCGTATGCAGGGCGTCCGCACGCGTCTGCGGTGAACTGACAAAGGAGCGATTCCTTCGTACCGCCGCCGATGATGTTGATGAACGGCGTTCTGTGTCCCTTCACCTCGTCGATCTTCTCGACGGTGTAGCGGT
>JAZNBZ010000104.1:0-12782 GCA_045587285.1 Candidatus Flemingiibacterium sp.
GACCGCGTTGCGCTCGATGCAGGGTATCTGTACGAGTCCGCAAATGGGATCGCATGTAAGTCCGAGATGATGCTCGATCGCTATTTCCGCCGCGTACTCGATCTTGTCAAGGCTGAGGCCGAAAAGCTCCGCAAGTGCCGCCGCCGCCATAGCGCACGCGCTTCCGATCTCCGCCTGACAGCCACATTCGCTGCCCGATATTGGAGCGTTCGTCTTGATAAGGTTGCCGACGAGTCCGCCCGCCGCGAGCGCGTGAACTATCTCCGCGTCGGAGTAACCGCGCTTTTGCTGCTGATAGTAAAGCACCGCAGGCACGACGCCCGACGCTCCGCACGTCGGCGCGGTCACTATACGCTCTGCGCACGCGTTCTGCTCGGAAACGGCGAACGCAAACGCGCACACCATTCGGTTCTCGCGCGTTTCCGCCGACTCGTCGATATGCTGTGAGCTGTAAAGCTGCTTTGCGCGCTTTTGCACCTCAAGACCGCCGGGGAGTATACCCGTGTCCGCAAGACCGTCGGCTATACTTCGCTTCATCTCGCGCCACACGTACGTCAGATACTCGATTATCTCTCTGCCCTCGACCGCCTCGACGTACTGCCAAAGGCGAAGGTTTTCCCTCGTGCAGCACTCCGCGATGCTCTCAAACGACGCCACTCTGTAAACGTCCTCGCCCTCGCCGAACTCCACGCCGTCAACGACGACCTTGCCGCCGCCGACGCTGAGCACGTGGCTTTTGCCGAGCTCCTTGCCGTTTTTATATGCAAAAAGCTCCATCGTGTTGGGGTGAATGAGCGGGATATCGCTCTTGTCAAACACTATCTCGCACGGTACGGGCGCGAGCGTTTTCTTGACAACCCTGTCCGTGCCGTGGCCAACGCCCGTTTTTGCAAGCGAGCCGTAAAGCACCGCCTTGTAGGCGTCTGCGTTGGGATACTTTTCCTTGAACATCTCGCAGGCGCGCTCGGGACCTATCGTATGCGAGCTCGACGGGCCGCAGCCGACGCGGTAGATGCCCGTGAGTGATTTCATACCCGTCGCGGCAGGCGCGGATCTTTTCACTTCCCTCTCGCCGTCCGAAATGAAATAGTCAACGGACACGCCGAATATTTTGGAAAGCTTGAGGATATTCTCGGTTGACGGCAGAGCAAGCCCCGTTTCCCATTTTGAAACCGCACGGTTGCTAACGCCGAGCATCGAGCCGAGCTTTTGCTGCGTAATGCCGTTTTCTTTTCGTAAAGCCGCAAATTTTGCGGCAAAATTTTTCTCCGTCATAAGCCTCTCCTTTAAACGTTCTTCTAATGTAATTTTACTATAGTTTTTCCTTAATGTCAATAGATTTTTCCCGTGATTTACGCTTATGGTAAAGGAAAAACATCAACCAATAGTAGACAAAAAAAGCACACGCCGCAGTTACCTGCGGCGTGTATAGGCGCTATGTTTATTTTAAGAAAAGCTCGATAACGGGAATTTCCACGTTGGGCTTAATAACGGGAAGGGTGAGGCGAAGCTCGTTGGTGCCCTTTTTGATAACCTCGTGACCGGCGTTGGTGTGGTCAACCACCTGACGCTTGAACTGAATTTCACTTCCGTCGTGCAAGAACTGCGCGTACTCGACCTTATCGCCGAGTCCGTCAAGAATAAGCTGACCGAAGGGATATGCAAAAAGGTGAACGTAAAGACGCTTGCCGTCCTCGCTCTGCGTGTAGCGGACGTCGTCGGGCTTGCCCTCGAGAATCTCGGGCTCCGCCATCGTACAGCCGTAGATCGAGCGGCTGTTGTACTTCATCCAATCGGCGTACACCTTGAGTGCCGCCTCTGCGCGGTAGTCGAACGCGCCGCGAGCGGTCGGACCGACGTTCATAATGAGGTTGCCGCCGTACGCAACGGTGTTGATAAGCGTACGCAGAAGCATCTCGGGCGATTTCCACGTGTGCTGGTCGCGAGCGTAGCCCCAGTGACCGGAGAAGGTGTGGCAAACCTCCCACGTTATATACTCGCCGGTCTCCTTGTGAGTAGCCCAGCTCTTCGGCTGCCACTGCTCGGGAGTAAAGAGGTCCTGCTCTATTCCGCAACGGTCGTTGATGAGAATGTGCGGCTGATACTTACGAACGAGCTCGATAAGCTTTTCGGACTCCCATTCATCCTTGCCCTTGCCTGCCATACGCATCCAGGGCTGGTCGTCGTGCTTCTTATACTGCGGATAGTTAAAATCAAACCACAGAATGTCGATCTTGCCGTAGTTCGTCATAAGCTCGGTGACCTGATTTCTCATATACTCGGCGTAAACGGTCATATCGCGGTCCTTGTCGATCTCGGGCGCATTCGGGTGATTTCTTAGCGGATGAGTGTTGTCAAGCGGAAACTCAGGATGATTCCAGTCGAGAAGCGAATAATAGAAGCCAATGTGGATGCCCTCTGCGCGGAATGCGTCAACGTACTCGCGTACGAGGTCGCGTCCTGCGGGTGTGTTGGTAGCCTTAAAATCGGTGTATTTTGAATCAAAGAGGCAGAAGCCGTCGTGATGCTTTGTAGTAAGCACAACATACTTCATACCTGCCGCCTTCGCCTGACGAGCCCACTCTCTTGCATCGTAAAGGTCGGGATTGAAGTGCTCGAAGTATACCATATACTGCTCGGGCGACATCGTTTCAAGACCTCTTACCCACTCGCCTCGTGCAGGAAGTGCGTAAAGTCCCCAATGAATGAACATACCGAAGCGGTCGTGGCGGAACCACTCGGAGTCTCCGGGAGTTTTGCGAACTACGTAGCTGGACATTTTTCGTCCTCCTGTTTATAAGAGTTGTTTAAACGGGTGTACCCGTCAGCTTTATTATAAGTTATGCCACGGATATATGCAAGTAAAAAAACGGTTGAAAATATGAACTTTTCCGCAAATTGTATTTTTGTGCCAAGAGATTTTTTCATAATTTACATATTTTTCGAGGCAGAGTATTGCAATTTACAAAATTATAGTGTATCATATCATTGACGCAAATGATTTATGCGTGTAAATCCATATTCCAAATATGGATTTTACAGTATGCGAGCGCAAACGAAAAAATGGAGTGTCAGCGATGATAATCAGAGAAAACTACGCCGCCATTGATATGATAAACGACGTCCAGCTTCAAATGGTCGCCCTCGGTCACGCATCTACGGCGTCCGAGTGGGAGGGCAGCATCAAGTCGCCGATGTATGCAAGGCTTTATTACATCATCGGCGGTGATCCGTACGTTATAATAAACGGCGAAAGAACCGAGCTGCGCCACGGTCACTGTTACCTTTTCCCGACGGGCTTTTCCTTCCGTCACGCTTGTGACACAACGATGGAGCAGCTTTATTTCCATATAAATTTGAATGATTACAACGGCACAGACCTGCTTCGCGCGTGTAAGGGTATGATGGAGTACGAGCTGCCAAGCGGAGCTATCGAACGAGCCCTCGGGTATTTCTACAGCGAAAAGCTTGAGGACGCCCTTAAGCTGCGTCAGGAGGTATACGCTTCCCTGCTTGCGTTGTTCGACAAATACTCGGTAACGCCGGCGAGCTCAAGCTACTCGCACTGCGTTATGCTTGCGCTGAAATACATAAAGTCGCATCTTTCCCTTCAGCTCAGCGTCGAGGAGCTTGCGACGGTGTCGTTTGTGTCCGACAGCACTCTGGCGAAAAAGTTCCACCAGGAGGTCGGCATTACCATTGGAAGCTACATCGACAGTATGATAATGTTCGAGGCAGAGCAGCTTCTTTTAAAGACCGATATGACCGTGCTTCAGATAAGCGAGCGCTTCGGCTTTTGCGACCAGTTTTATTTCTCTCGCAAATTCAAGCAGAAATACGGAGAAACGCCGCAGAAATACAGAAAGCTCAAATTGATTTAAGGCTCATATTCCCTCGTTTTGGGAATAAAATACAAAAAACTTGGGAATTATACATCTTTTTCGTATTGGTAGACTTTGATATAATTATTATGGCAATCGCCCTATACGAACACAATTTTACATAGGAGAACACGCTATGAAAATAATCACCGCCCATCGTGAAGAAACCGCAGTTTACGCGGCAGAGGAGCTAAAAAAGTATCTTGATATAATGTGCCCCGAATTTTGTGAGGGCATCGTTTATGCGGGCGCGCCGAGCGCCTATGACGGCATCGTTCTCGCGCTTATGAGCGAGTACGGTCTCGAAACGCCCGAGGTAAAGGATCCCGTAACCGACGATATTCTTTATATCGACGTTGTAGACGGCAAGGGACTTATCGCAGGCTCCAATATCCGAAGCATACTTCTTTCCGTTTACCGCTATCTGACGGAAGCGGGCTGCCGCTTTATCCGTCCCGGTGCGAACGGCGAATATATCCCCACCCGTGATATGAGCACCTTCTCCTGCAAATACCGCCACGCGGCATCGTACCCGTTCCGCGGCGAATGTATCGAGGGCGCGGTTAGCTTCGAGCACGTGCGCGACACTATCGTCTGGTCGCCCAAGGTCGGTATGAATATGTTTATGATGGAGCAGGTCGTTCCTTATAACTACATCAGCCGCTGGTACAAGCACCTTTCGAACACCGTTCTCGAGGACGAGAACGTTTCCTTCGAAACGGTCGGCGAGTACGTCAAGGAGCTCGACGCGCTCGTTAAGAAGTGCGGACTCCAGCATCACGCGCTCGGTCACGGCTATCTTCTCGAGCCGTACGGCATACACTACATCGACCGCTCGGTTGAGTACCACCTCTCCGACGAGGCTATTGCAGACACGGCGCTCGTAAAGGGACAGCGCGGACTTTTCAGCCGTTCGCCTAACTTTACGCAGCTTTGCTATTCAAAGAAGGACGTTCGCAAAAAGGCTATCGACTGGCTGGTTTCCTACGTCGAAAGAAAGCCGTTCATCGACTTCTTGCACGTGTGGCTTGCGGACTCGATAAATAATCAGTGCGAGTGTGAATCCTGTCAGGGACACCGCGTGTCCGACCTTTACGTTAAGATGCTCAACGAGCTCGACGAGGCACTCACGGCAAAGGGACTTGACACCAAGATCGTGTTTATCCTTTACGTTGACACCAACTGGCCGCCTCTTTACGAAAAGATCAACAATCCCGACCGCTTTATCCTTCTCACCGCGATCGGCGGACGCGACTACGCAAAGCCGTACGACGACACGCCTTACAAGGGCGAGATTCCCGAATACGTAAAGAACGACTTTAAGCTCTCGACGTCCTTCCCTATGGTATTAAAGCTCATCGACGCTTGGAAGCCCGCCTTCGACGGCAGAAAGTTCGTTTACGAATATCATATGTATACCCACCACTTCGACGATCCCGGCTACGTTCGCCTGTCTGAGCTGTTTATGCAGGACTGCAAGAACATCGGCGCGTTCGGCTTCGACGGCATTATCAGCGACCAGACGCAGCGCTCGTTCTTCCCGAACGGTCTTGCGATGTCCTCCTACGCCGCAGGTATGTACGACACCGACACGGATTTCGACGCCTTCAGCGAGGATTACTTCAAGGGCGCGTACGGCGCAGACTACAAGCTCGCAAAGGATTATCTCTACGAGATTTCCCGTCTTATGAGCCCCGATATTCTTCAGGTCAAAATGGATATCGTTGACCTCGACGACGACCTTGGAAGCACCAAGAGCGTGGAGCGCAGAGATTGGATAGACAACCCCGAAATGCAGGATAACTTCCGCACCGCCATGGCGCTTGCCGAGCGCTTTGAGGACACCGCAAAGGCGCATATGGATATGGAAAACCAAACGCACGCACACTCGTGGATGCTTCTCTATCATCACACGACGTACGTTCACCACTACGCAGACACGCTTCTCGCACGCTCTCTTGGCGACGTCGAGGGCGCCGAGGCAAAGTACCGCGAGCTTATCGACGCGATATCGAGAATAGAGCTCGAGATCGCGCCCGAGTTTGACCTCCACCTCTTTGACAACTCGATAAAGAGAAAGATAAAATAAAAATTTATACCGATGCTCTTGCCGTTATACACTAAAATTTTACATAAATATTTTAAAACCCCTTGATTTACACGAGCTTTTAGAGTATAATATTATCGTATGAATTAAAAAATCTTTTAGGAGAGTATAAAAATGGCACTTGTAACAACTAAAGAAATGTTCAAGAAGGCATACGAGGGCGGCTACGCTATCGGTGCGTTCAACATCAACAACATGGAGATCGTTCAGGCGATTACCGAGGCTGCGGGCGAGGCTAAGTCTCCCGTTATCCTCCAGGTTTCCGCAGGCGCGAGAAAGTACGCAAAGCAGGAGTACCTTATGGCTCTCGCTAACGCGGCTATCAAGGATTCCGGCGTAGACCTCGCACTTCACCTTGACCACGGCGCAGATTTCGAGATCTGCAAGGCGTGCATCGACGGCGGCTTCACCTCCGTTATGATCGACGGCTCTCACCACTCTTTCGAGGATAACATCGCCGTTACCAAGAAGGTCGTTGAGTACGCCCATGCACGCGGCGTCGTAGTTGAGGGCGAGCTCGGCGTTCTCGCAGGCGTTGAGGACGACGTAGTTGCAGAAAAGTCCTCCTACACCCGTCCCGACGAGGTTGAGGAGTTCGTTTCCCGTACGGGCGTTGACTCCCTTGCAATCTCCATCGGTACCTCCCACGGCGCATACAAGTTCACTCCCGCTCAGTGCACCAGAAACGAGCAGGGTATCCTCGTTCCGCCTCCGCTTCGCTTCGACATTCTCGAGGAGATCGCAGAGCGCATCCCCGGCTTCCCGATAGTTCTCCACGGTGCGTCCTCCGTTCCTCAGGAGTACGTTCAGGAGATCAACTCCATCGGCGGCAAGCTTCCGGACGCCGTAGGTATTCCCGAAGAGCAGCTCCGCCGCGCGGCATCCCTCGCAGTCTGCAAGATCAACATCGACTCCGATATCCGTCTTGCTATGACCGCAGGTATCAGACGCGTGCTCACCGAGCAGCCCGACGTATTCGATCCCAGAACCTACCTCACCGTAGCACGTGCAGAGGTTAAGAAGATGGTTGCTCACAAGATCAACAACGTTCTCGGTTCTGCAAATACTCTTTAATTTCCAAAACAAAGCATCGGTGCCGCGGCAAACGTCACGGCACCGATATTTTTAAACTAAAAGGAGTCCGTCGATGAAGTGGACAGAAAATTATCGCATAAATTCGCACGACTGTGACGCTTCGGGCAAGGTGCGCCCTTCCCTCGTGCTTCGTTATATGCAGGAAACGGCAAACCTCCAGCTCCATAATCTCGGTCCGACGGCAAAGGAGCTCGTCGCCGACGATAAGGCGTTCATATTAAGCCGCATAAACGTCAGCATATACGCGCCGCTTCACGCCTACGAGGACATTACGGTATCCTCGTGGGCGTGCGAGAGCCGCGGCGTTACGTTCAACCGCTGCTATCAGATGCGTCTCGGTGAGGATATAGTCGCCGAGGCGGCGTCCGTGTGGGGGCTTATCGGCATTTCCGACCGCAAGATACACCGAGTTGAGGATATCACGCTCGGCTTTGAGGTTGACGAGCCGCTCGAGCTTGATGCGCCAAGACGCGTGCACATTCCGCGCGAGCTTACCCTCTCGCTCGTCGGCGAGCGCACTGTCGTATACAGCGACCTTGACGCGAACCAACATATGAACAACACGGTTTACCCCGATATGCTGTGCGACTTCATTCCCGATATGGCAGATAAGCGCGTGCTTGGATTTAGCATCAGCTTCGCAAACGAGGCAAGGCTCGGAGAATCGCTGAAGGTATATATGCGCGAGAGTGACGGCACGTACTATTTCCGTACCGTACGCTCCGACGGCGCTATAAACGTCGAGGCGATGATAATGATGGAGGATTAACGTGAAGAACGTTCTTATCGCTCATGCCAAAAAATATCCGCTGATGCAGCCGACAGATGCGGTAAAGCTCATTTATCAGGCGACGTTTGGCGGCGGACATATGATAAAGGACGAACAAAGCGCACTCGAATATATCCGCCGCGAATATGCGTCGTGTGCGCACAGCGGCGATGGGCTTCGATGCGAGTCGCTCGGCGACACGTCGCGCGTATATATCGACGGCACGCTCACCGACGAGCAGCTCGTATTACTCGCAAAAATCTTTTGCGAGTCGGCAAAGCTTTATGCCGTAGGGTTTAATGAAGCAAGCAAGCAAGTCAAAGAATTTTTTTTCTCACGTCTTGACACGCTCTATGAGCTGTGCCGCGAGGGATATTTCCCCTTTACGGAAGCCGACCTTCAAGCCCACCTTAACGAGTACGCCGCGGAAGGATATCCGCCCGTGCGCCATAGCGAAGCGTACCGCGAGGCGTACCGCCCTGCATACCGCGTGATTGACAATCGCTACGTACGGCTTCTTTCGTGCATACAAAAAATTGCGTTGCTTGAAAAAGCTTCGACAGAGCGTGTAGTCATCGCTATCGACGGACACTGTGCATCGGGCAAAACCACCGCGGCAGAGCTTATATCGAAGCTGTTTGACGCAGAGGTAATACATATGGACGACTTTTTCCTGCCCCCCGAGCTTCGCTCGCCTGAGCGTCTTGCCGAGGTCGGCGGAAATATTCACTACGAGCGCTTTTTAAATGAGGTTCTTCCCAATTTGCGAGCAGACCGTCCGTTTTCACACCGTGTGTTCGATTGCTCGCGCTTCACGTATTCAATAGAGCCGCGTACCGTAAGAGAGTCGCGCGTTATCATTGTTGAGGGCGTGTACTCGCTTCACAGGAGCTTTGGGAAATATTTTGACCTGTCCGTATTTATGGATATTTCCCCCGAAGAACAGCTTACGCGCATAAAGCGACGCGGAGACGAGGCGTTGCTTTCTCGCTTTCAAAACGAATGGATACCTATGGAGCAGAGCTATTTCGAAGCCTTTGAGATACAGCAAAGATGCGATTTAACAATATAAAGAAGCGCCGCACGCGTTTTGCGTACGGCGCATATTTTTTATCAGTTCTTGCCAAGCGTCATAGCGACATCCATAAGGTCCTCGAGAACTGCCTTCTTCTCTGCACAGCGAACCTTCATAGCCTCAAGCTGCTCGGGCGTGAACTTCTCAAGGTCGCCGTCCTTCAGCTTGTTCTTATACATACGGTCAACGACGAGCGCCCACGCGATGTCGGTCGCGATAAGCTTGCCGTCGCGCTCGCAAACCACGAGGTCGGACTTACCCTCGAGGATGAGGTCAACCGCGAAATCACCCATACGCATAGCGGTAAGTCTGTCGCGAAGCGTCGGAGCGCCGCCACGTACCATATGTGCAAGGCGGATGAAACGGGAGTCGATGTTTGCCTCCTCGTTCATACGCTTGGTGAGGTTCTCGCCAAAGCCCTTCGGCATACCCTCGGAGTGCATAATGAGGAAGCTTCTCTGGCCCTTTGCACGAAGCTCGATAAGCTTCTTTATGCAAGCGTCCTCGTCAAAGGGAAGCTCCTTAACCGCAACTGCGTTAGCGCCGCAGGCGATACCGCACTCGATAGCGATGTAACCTGCATCACGCCCCATAACCTCGATAACCTCGCCGCGTGCGTGCGACTCGCAGGTGTCACGAAGGCAGTCAGCCGCGTGAAGAACAGTGTTCATAGCGGTGTCAAAGCCGATAGAATAGTCGGTAGAGGTGATGTCGTTGTCTATAGTGCAGGGGATACCGATGGTGGGTATACCGCGCATAGAAAGGTCGGTAGCACCGCGGAAAGTGCCGTCGCCGCCGCAGCAGATGATACCGTCGATACCGAGCTTCTTACAGGTTTCTATAGCCTTTGCCATACCCGCCTCGGTTGCGAACTCATCGCATCTGTCCGAATAAAGGATAGTACCGCCGAGTCCGGATATGTTAGCAACGTCAAGTGAGGTAAGCTCGCGAATCTCGCCGTCTATAAGTCCGCGGTAGCCCTTGCAGATACCTACGACCTCAACGCCGCGCGCGAGAGCCGAGCGTACGACTGCGCGTACAGCCGCGTTCATACCGGGAGCGTCGCCGCCCGAGGTGAGTACACCGATTTTTCTGAATTTTGCCATAGTATTTATCTTCCTTTTTTATAATTTTCACTTATAGGGTTTTCCTGAAGTTAAAAATTTAACCAAAGTATATTGTAATATATTTTTTCCAAAAAATCAAGTCCTTAAGCGACATTTTTTCCTGTTTTTTCGTAGTTGTATATCCGCACCTGATAAAAACTGTTATATGTCACACAAATATGGTAACATATCACAACACTATCGTGCCCTCACCGCCCCGAGTGCCCATTTCACGTCGTTTTTTGTTAATATTCCCATCGAGAGAAGAAGTGCCGCATATACTGTCGCTGCGAGCACCATCGAGCCTACAGTCGAAGCCCACGTCGGTGAAGCGGCGCCGACGTCGAGAAGCCTTAATACCGCCGCCGCACCAACGGCTGCGAGCATCGGTCCGAAAAGCGAATGCCACAGTCTTGCACGAAATCCGCTCACGCGAGTAAGCCGCCATATACTGAGCGAAGCGTTCACCGCTTCCGCCGCATATATCGTTACAATGTATCCCCAGATGCCTATTCTCGGGCATAAGAGATACACGAAAAGCGTGCACATCGCCGCGTCGAGAATATTGACCTTCATACAGTATATCTGCTCGCCAAGCCCTTTGAGTATCGCATCAACGGCGTGGTCAAGGTACATCACGGGTATAAGCGGCGCCATCACGCGGATAAATTCGCCTGCCGCCGCGCTGTCGTAAATAAGCAAGCCGAGCTCTTTTGCAAACATTGACGTTATCGCCGAGCAGCCCATTGAAAATATAAGCGTAAAGGTGAGCGCGCGCGATATCATATAACGTATGTGCACGGAATTCTGCTTTGCGTCAGCCTCGGCGAACTCGGGAATAAGTAAACCCGTGAAGGAATATAAAAGCGCCGTCGGGAACATTATCACGGGCATCACCATACCGCACAGCACGCCGTACGTCGCGAGCGCCGTTTCGGCAGTTGCGGGATTTTTGCGCAGTCCGCGCGGGATAAGCATATGCTCGAGCGTTGAAAGCCCCGAGCGCACGTACGCCGCCGCCGCAACGGGCACGGTTATGCCGAAAAGCTCGCGAGTCAGCCGCCGTCCAACCTTATGCGGCACGCTTCCCTTCGCCTTTTTACGTCGGTCGAAAAGGTACAGCGCGAGCGCCATTAAAAACGACGCGGTTTCGGCGAGCGCACCGCCGCCGACGAGCGCCATACAGGCGTATTCTATCCCGTCGGGCACGATATAAAGCAGAGCTATTACGGTAACGCCGACCTTGAAAAGCTGCTCGAAAATTTGCGTAGCGGCGCTTTTGGCTACCTTGCGTACGGCGGTGAAATAGCCGTGGAGCACGTTCGAGGCGGCTATAAACGGTAAGCTCACTGCAAGCAGCCGTAGCGAGCGCGTACAGCGCCCGTCAGCAAGCCAATTCTCTGCGACGTAGTCCGCACCGAAAAACAGCAGCAGGCACGCGCCCACGCCGCATACGCACGCGTACGTAAGACAGCGCGAGAGCGAGGCTCGCACCTCTCCTTCGTCACCGCGCCCGAGTGCCTCGGCGCACATTCTCGTCGTAGCAAGGTTCACGCCTGCCGCGGCAAGCGTTACCGAAAGCCCGTAAACGCTCATAATAAGCGTAAAAAGTCCCATTCCGTCCGCACCGAGGCGACGTGAAACGAACGCGTTGAACGCCACGCCGAGCGTACGAAGCGAGAGTGACGTCACCGTCATAATAAGTCCGTTCATAATAAACCGACGCAGCACACGCATCTCTGATACCTCCAAGGCATATACTTTTTTAAGTCGAGCATATTACATATATACGCCCCCGCGGCTCGGCAAATCCCCAAAATTTATATTTTAAATTTGTTTACAAATAAATTTTTGAAATTTTTTTAGAAATATCTTGCAAACGCGCGAAATATGTAGTATAATGAATACTGTAATTTACCACGCTAAAATGTGTGGAATTTAAATGCAAAAAGAGGTACATACCAATGGCAATCAAAAACAGCTATCTTGCAAGTGTTTACGAGAACGTTTGCAAAAGAAACCCCGGCGAAACCGAGTTTCATCAGACGGTAGAGGAAGTGCTCGAATCTCTCGAGCCCGTCGCTGAAAGACGCCCCGACCTTATCGAGGCAGGCGTATTCGAGCGTATGGTTGAGCCCGAGCGTCAGATCCAGTTCAGAGTAAGCTGGGTAGACGACAACGGCAAGGTTCAGGTCAACCGCGGCTACCGCGTACAGTTCAACTCCGCTATCGGTCCTTACAAGGGCGGTATCAGATTTGCTCCCAACGTTAACGCTTCCATTATGAAGTTCCTCGGCTTCGAGCAGACCTTCAAGAACTCCCTCACCAGCCTTCCTATGGGCGGTGCAAAGGGTGGCGCTGACTTCGATCCTACCGGCAAGTCCGACGGAGAGATTATGCGCTTCTGCCAGAGCTTTATGACCGAGCTTTCCAAGCACATCGGCGCTGACACCGACGTTCCCGCAGGCGACATCGGCGTAGGTGCACGCGAGATCGGTTACATGCTCGGCCAGTACAGAAGACTTCGCGACGAGTACTCCGGCGGTGTTCTCACCGGTAAGGATCGCTCCAGCGGCGGTTCTCTGATCCGTCCCGAAGCTACCGGTTTCGGTGCTGTTTACTACACCGTTGAAATGCTCAAGACTCTCGGTGAATCCATCGAGGGCAAGACCTTCGTTGTATCCGGCTTCGGTAACGTTGCATGGGGTACTGTTAAGAAGATCACCGAGCTGGGCGGTAAGGTTGTTGT
>JAZNBZ010000105.1:0-10822 GCA_045587285.1 Candidatus Flemingiibacterium sp.
TGTAGGGGCGACCATTGGTCGTCCGCCTACGATCGGCTACCGCTCATTAACCTCGCGCGCTTTGCGCGCTCGGGGAGGACGAAAAGGGAGAGGGAGTCCCTCAGACGCCGGGGCTCCCTCTCCCTTTTGAACCCTCTCCCACTCGGCTCAAATATATGTAAAAGGGAGCCTTATCCCCTCGCCCCAGCTCGGAACGTCGTATTTCCGTAAGCCTCGTACCACAGAGTGCTCGTTTAACGGCGCCAATTTCCTAACGGAAATGGAAATTGGCGCATTTCGGGGGTGGCGCGGACGCGTCGCTGCGCTCTTGCGGTGTGCCGCGTTGTGGCACACCTTGCGGCATAGCGCGAAGCGCTATTCCGCTGATAGCCATCGAATCGCGCACCGTCGCGCACGCAAAGCCACCCTTTTCACGCGCCGCCTTCTTTTAGGCGGCGCAGCCATGGAAAACGGGGGTTCAAGGGGGTGGAAAACCGGCGGCGTCTGAGCCGGTTGTCCATCCCCTTGCGTTTCCCCGAGCGCGCAGAGCGCGCGAGGACAAAGCGAGCGGTACGCGCTCATAAAAGAAAGGACATCACACGATGAAACACATCGCAAAAATTCACACCGATTTCCCCGATAAATTCGGCATACCGCGCCAGAGCGGCATACTCGACACGCTCGAATCGCGCATCGTTTTCGAGCGTGAATACCGCAACCCCGATGCGATACGCGGTATCGAGGGCTGGTCGCATCTGTGGCTGATATGGGAGTTCTCCGAGTCCGTGCGCGACGGCTTTTCGCCGACCGTACGACCGCCGCGTCTTGGCGGCAACACTCGCGTCGGCGTGTTCGCGACGCGCGCGCCGTTTCGCCCGAACCCAATCGGACTTTCCGCGGTGAGGCTCGTGCGCGTTGAGCACACGGAAAACGAGGGCGACGTCCTCGTCGTGACGGGCGCGGATATGGTGGACGGCACGCCGATATACGATATCAAGCCCTACCTTCCCTTCGCCGACAGAATAGACGGCGCATCGGGTGGCTTTGCCGAGGCGGTTGCAGGCGCAAAGCTCGAGGTCGATTTCCCCGACGCCCTTCTTTCGCGCCTTCCCGAAAGCAAGCGCGAGGCGGCGAAGATACTCCTTGCCGACGATCCCCGTCCCGCAGTACGCGCCGTGGACGGCGAGCGGGTATTCGGCTTTCGCTTTGCGGGATTTGAGATAAAGTTCACCGTTTCGGGCGGTGTACTCACCGTGAAATCGGTTGACGCATTATAAAAAAACATCCGGGGCCTACCCAAGCCTCCCTCCGGGAGGGAGGTGGATTTGCCGAAGGCAAAGACGGAAGGAGAACGCGGGCGCAAAAAGCACCGATTATCCTCCTAATTTTGTATCCGCAGGCTCCCTCAGTCACGGCTTCGCCGTGCCAGCTCCCTCCCGGAGGGAGCCTTTTTTTTGCCTTCTCCATTCATATTGCCCATATTTTGCGTTTCTTCTTTAAAATATCTCTCACTTATTCAGCTCAACTATGTAATTATAGAAGCAAAAGTATAATGCACGGTTTGTACAATAAAAAACCGTGCGGCTGTGGAAAACTCTCCACTACGCCGCACGGTTATATTTTATTTATAAAATATACAGTTTAGTTTTATTTAGTTTATATTATGTTCCGCGAGTACGTTCGTGAGTGCGTTCGCGAATGCGTTCGCCACTGTGTCCGCGCGAAATTTTGCAAAATGAGTTTTCCACAGCTTTTCCACACGTTTTCCACAGGGTTTTCCACACCCCGTTTTAACGGCATACGCCAAAGCGCAGTATCGCCTTGAACATATCTCCGTCAACCACGACCTCAAACGCACCGCCGCAAAGCTCGGTATAGCTTTTCACGATCGCAAGCCCAAGACCGTTGCCCTCGGTGCTTCTCGCCTCGTCACCGCGCACGAACCGACCGACGATTTCCTCTGCGCCAAACTCCATCGGGTAGCTCGCGATATTCTTGATCTCGATCACGACCTCGCCGCCGACCTCACGCGCTGCGACGAACACTCGCGTGCCCTTCATCGCGTATTTGAGCGCGTTGTTTATGAGATTGTCAAGCACGCGCGACATTTTTCTGCCGTCAGCCGTGAAGTAAATCTCGCGCGGTGCGTCTACGACGAACGCAAGCCCCGACTTCTCTATCTCACTTTCGTGCTCCGCGAGCGACTGATTTATAAGAAGCGACGCGTCAAGCCTTTCGAGCACGATCTCCTCGTTTCCGCTCTGCGCCTTGGAAACGTCAAAAAGGTCCTGCGTGAGATTTTTAAGCCGCTCTGCCTTGTGCGATATTACGCGCACGTAATCCGAAGCCTCCTCTGAAAGTCCCTCGCTCTGCGACAAAAGCTGTGCGTAGCTTATGATAGACGTTATCGGCGTTTTCAAATCGTGCGACACGTTCGTGATAAGCTCGGTCTTGAGGCGCTCCGCCTTCACCTTCGCCGCAACGGACTCGTCAAGCCCCTTTGCAATACCGTTCACGTTCGACGCAAGCGCCTTTAAGTCAACGCTTCGCGGCTCGGGTATCTTATACGACACGTTTCCGCCTCTTATCTCTGCCGCACCCTTTTTTATCTCATCAACGTCACGCGAGCGGTACGCCGCCGCTACAACGGCGAGTGCAAGAATGAGCACCGCAAAAATGAGCATTGCAGGCGCGTCCCAGCCGACGGCGAAAATTCCAACGAGGCAGACGAGCACCGTGTAGATTATCAATGCACCGATGAGTATAACGCCCGTCCATTTTGAGAGCGCAAGTCCGAGCGTGCGTACGCACGCTCCGAGCCGTTTGCAAAGCCATTTGAGAGCCTTATAAAGCCACTTAAAGAGCATAATGAGAACCTTAAAAATCAGCCTCACTATGCGATAAATAAGCGTGGACTCAAGGAAATTCCTACACTTGACGTTTCGCACGACGGACAGCACCGACGTGAGAATGACTGCGCTCGCAAGCGCCGCACTCGCGCCGACGATTACGATAAAGTAGTCAAGGTCGTACGCGTTGTAGGCGTACTCCTCTATCAGGGCTATCCAAAGCGCCGCCACGCCGACACCTGCGCTTGCTATAGCGGCGACGTGCACCTCCGTCCAGATATTGTCCACCCATATACGCTTTGCCTCGCCGTTTTTATCCTTGCCGCAGACGCAGAGAAGGTATACAAATAAAACGATAGCCGCGAGCACAAAGAGAGCCGCGTTCATAATAGCCTCGCGCACGACGGCCTTTTGATACCGCCAATCGTTTTCTATCTCGTCAACGTACCCTTCGTCAACGCTCACGCATACCGTTATCGGCGTCGTTTCGCCAAAATACGCAAGCTCCTCCAAAAGCGGCGGGTAGTATCTGAAATTCACCGATGTATCTCTCCAAAAGCCTCCGCTCTCGTCAAGCGAAGCGTAGCTGTAAAAGCGGCAGTCCATAAGCTCGTATTCGTCCGTCGCGCCGCAGTTTGTAAATACTCGCTCGCCGTATTTTACGAAATATTTTATCTTTCCGTCGATGTAAAGGCTTGCAAGCTCGCTCTCTATCGCCTCTGCAATAGCCTCCGTGTCCACGGGCTCGTAGCCCTCGTTATCGCGCGCCTCGGTATCCGCCGTATCATTTTCAAAGCCGTCGTAGTAATCCTCGGCGGCGGTGTCCTCCACGGCGTGTGAGTTTGGATTGTAGGCAGGGTTCATACAGACGTTGTAAACCACGCTCTCGGGCTCGTAGAGAAGCCCGTTAAAAAACGTCGTATCGTCAAAGCTTCGCTCAAAGCGGTAAACATCTTCACCTATCCAATTATAATTATAGTATTCTATCCCGCACGCCGTAAAAACGAGCGCGCTGTACGTAACGCTCGCAATAAACAAAAGTGCCGCGATGACCTTCGTCACGGTCGAGTAAACTATCCTTTTCACGCTTGTCCCTCCCTAATCAATTTTGTAGCCGATGCCCCAAACGACCTTTAAATACCTCGGCTCCTTTGGGTTTATCTCGATCTTTTCGCGTATGTGCCGCACGTGCACGGCGATAGTGTTATCACCTACGGCAGTATCCTCGTTCCACACGCTTTTGTAAATATCCTCGGCGGAAAAGACTCTGCCTCGGTTACGCACGAGCAGCTCGAGTATCTTATATTCGAGCGGCGTGAGGCGCACGTCCTCGCCGTCCACCTTAACGGTTTTGCTCTCGGTGTTTACCGCAAGACCGTCCACGACTATCTCGCCGCTCTGCTTCCCTACGCCGCCGAGCATCGTATACCGACGAAGCTGGGATTTCGCCCTCGCAACGAGCTCCGACGGATTAAACGGCTTTGTGACGTAATCGTCCGCGCCTGCGGTAAGTCCTAAGATCTTGTCCGCGTCCTCGGATTTCGCGGACAAAAGGATAACGGGCACGTTTCGCGACTCGCGAAGCTTCATCAGCGTTTTGATACCGTCAAGGCACGGCATCATAATATCGAGCACGATAAGGTGCACCTCGTTTTCGGAAATCACGTCAAGCGCCTCGATGCCGTTATACGCCTTTAGCACGCGATACCCCTCTCCCGACAGAAATATAGCGATACTGTCAACTATCTCTCTGTCGTCATCAACGACTAAAATTGTCATTCCTTTCACCTCCTGAATATATGATACAGCATAATTCTTAATATTTAGCGATAATATTTCTTAAATTTTCTTAATAATCGGATTTAGAAAGCGAAGCAGTAAACTGCTTCGCTTGGTGTGTCAAAAAGTATCTTGCTAAAGTCATTTATAAAAAGTTGCACAAATTCATAAGGCTCCCCCTGTGGGGGAGCTGTCGCCGTAGGCGACTGAGAGTGTTAATACAGGCTTAAAAAGCCCTCTCCGTCAGCCTCCGGCTGCCACCTCTCCCGCGGGGAGAGGCTTTTCAAAAACTTCATTTTGTCTAAAATGACAAATGCCATTTTTCAAAGCAACTTTTCCCATACGCCGAGCGAAGCAGTTCCCTGCTTCGCTTTTGAATATAGCTCTCATTAAAGCCTCGCCCTTTAGGTGGCACGGCGCAAGCCGTGACGGAGAGGGATAGAACCGATTTTGCCCTCTCAGTCATCTGCAGATTCGCTTCTCGAACTGCCGCTGACAGCTCTCCCAATGGGAGAGCCTTTTCCGTGTCCTACTTCGCCTCTGCCGCAAGGTAATGCTTCAGCACCTCGCACACGTCATAAAGCGGACGCGTGCCTTTTATCTTGTAGTCAACGCTCACTCTTCCCGACATACGGAAGGTGAGACTCACGTTCGCATCAGCCGCCGCCTTCGCCCACCGCATCGCGTCAAGACTCTCGGGGAGAATGGAGATGGTTTCGCCGTGATGCTCGATCTTGGGTATACGCGCCTTGCTGCAAAGCGCACGCGCGAGAGAAACGTACATAAGTGTGTCCGCCGCGCGCGGTATATCTCCGAAGCGGTCGAGCAGCTCGTCCGCGAGGTCGTCAAGGTCCTCGGCGCACTCGATATGCGCGATCTTCTTGTAAATATCCATTCGCTGTGACTCGCTCTTTATATATCGCTCGGGCAGGTACGCGTCAAGCGACACGTCTATCTTCGATTCGTATTTCGGAGCGGGCGCGATACCCTTTTCCTCGAGTACAGCCTCGCTTAGTATCTTCACGTAGAGGTCGTAGCCGACGGAGTCGAGCTGACCGTGCTGCTCGGCGCCGAGAAGATTTCCCGCGCCGCGTATCTCAAGGTCGCGGAGCGCTATCTTAAAGCCCGAGCCGAACTCGGTGTACTCGCGCATCGCGGAAAGACGCTTCTGCGCTATCTCGGTAAGCGACTTATACGGCTGATACGTAAAGTACGCGTAAGCGCGGCGCGAGGAACGACCGACGCGTCCGCGTATCTGATGAAGCTGGGAAAGGCCAAGTCTGTCCGCGTGGTCGATAATAAGCGTGTTCGCGTTCGGCACGTCAACGCCCGACTCGATTATCGTCGTTGACACTAAAATGTCGATCTCGCCCGTCACCATACCGCGCCAGATGTCGGAAAGCGTTTCCTTGTCCATCTGTCCGTGCGCGACGGCAATTCGCGCGTCGGGCACGCTTTTCTGTATGCGAAGCGCCACGCCGTCGATATCATCGACGCTGTTGTGTAAAAAGAACACCTGACCGCCTCGGCGAAGCTCCTTCTTTATCGCCTCGGTGATGATAAGCTCGTCGTATTCCATAACGAACGTCTGAACGGGGAAACGGTCGCCCGGCGCCTCGTCGAGCACCGACATATCTCGTATACCGCTCATCGCCATATTAAGCGTACGCGGTATCGGCGTTGCGGTGAGTGTGAGCACGTCCACGTTGCCTGCTATTTGCTTTAATTTTTCCTTGTGGGCAACGCCGAAACGCTGCTCCTCGTCGATTATAACGAGTCCGAGATCGCGGAACTGCACATCCTTTGAAACGAGTCTATGTGTGCCGACGATGATGTCAACGTCGCCTCGGCGGAGTCGGCGGAGCGTTTCCTGCTGTTGCTTTGGCGTGCGGAAGCGCGAGAGCATATCGACGGTTATCGGAAATCCGCGCATACGCGAAAGTATCGTCTGATAATGCTGCATCGCGAGTATGGTCGTCGGAACGAGGATCGCCACCTGCTTGCCCGACATTACCGCCTTAAAAGCGGCACGGAGCGCGACCTCGGTCTTACCGAATCCAACGTCGCCGCAAAGCAGTCTGTCCATCGGAACGCTCGACTCCATATCGCGCTTTATTTCCTCGATCGACTGGATCTGTCCGTCGGTCTCCTCATATTCAAACGCCGCCTCGAAGTCGCGCTGAAAGTCCTCGTCGGGCGCGAAGGCAAAGCCTTCTCTTCTCTGACGCTCGGCGTAAAGCTTGATAAGCTCCTTCGCCATATCCTTTGCGGCGTTTTTCGCCTTCGTTTTGGCGCGCACCCATTCAGCACCGCCCATTTTTGAAAGCTTCACACCGCCGCCCTCGGTTCTCGCGCCGATGTACTTCGACACCATATCGAGCTGGTCGGTGGGCAGGTATAGCAGGTCACTGCCTGCATACTGTATCTTAATATAGTCCTTCGTTACGCCCACGACGGTTAACTGCTCGATGCCCATATACATACCGATGCCGTGGTTTGCGTGTACGACGAAGTCGCCGACGGCGAGGTCGTTGTAGGAGAGTATTTTCTCCTGCGAGGAGCGCGAATGCTTTGCGCGTCTGCCGTGCGAGAGGATAGTGCGCGAGTAGGAGTTGGGGTTCTGGTACGTTGAGAGCAGCGCAAAGCGCGTAGCCGTTAATTCAAAGCCTGCGAGGTTGAAGCCCGATAAAACGAGCACGACACCCTCGGGAAGCGTCAAAATACCGTACGAGCCGTTACCGATGCCCGTTAATGCCTGAAGTCCGTTTTCGTTAAGTGTTGCCGCGGTATTTTTCGCCGCGGTTTCGTTTTCGCATAGCACGACGCAACGGAATTTGCTCGCCGCGTAGTCGCGCAGGTCCTCCAAAAGAAGCTCCATATTGTCGGCGTACGACACGGTCTGCTTAGTGCGGAACGCATACATACCCGAGAGCTTGCGTCCCGATACGTTAGCGGCAAAGGTGTCGCAAAGAAGCGCGCCGTTCTTGTCGAGAAACGCCTCGAAAAAGTCCGCGTGGCGCGAATATTCGGCGTAGCGCGCGGAAATCTCGCACTTTTCAAGCAATGCTTCAACCTCGCTCGCGATATGGAAATCGTACGCCTTCATTCGGTCGGCACACGCACGCTCGTCCTGCACGAAAACAAGCGGATATTTAAGACCGCACCCCTCAGCGGCGTGGGCCGCGTAGTCGGCGAGCGTGGTTTTATTCTCGTAAACGAGGGAGATATATTTGTCAACGAAATTAAGCTCCGTACCGCCCGTGATAGCCTCGACCTCGGCACCAAGCTCGTTCTTAACTCGCTCGTCCGTCGCCTTTTTGAGGCGTTCAAGAGCCGCCTTGCGGATAGCGTCGCGCGTGTCCGCCGTCGTAACTATCTCGCGCGCGGGAGTGATGATTATTTTCTCCAAATTCTCGATATTTCGCTGCGTCATAATATCGAAGTAGCCCATTCGGTCTATCTCGGTGTCGAAAAGTTCAACACGCACGGGATACTCCGAATACGGCGGAAAGACGTCGATAATTCCGCCGCGCACCGCGTACTGCCCCACGCCGTCAACAAGGTCGGTGCGCGAAAATCCGCTTGCTTCGAGGCGCGACACGAGCACGTCAAGCTCGAGTACGGTATCTCGGTCGAGCACAATCGTATTTTCGCGGAGCACGTCTATGGGCATCGTAAACTGCATCGCCGCGTCGGGCGTTGCTATAACGCAGTCGTACACCGTTTCGCCGTCGTGTGCGCCGATGTATGCGGCGAGTGCGCGAAGGCGCTCGTGCTCGTACTCACGCGAGGCGGTGATGTTGTGGAACACGAAATCGCGAAGCGGAAAATTGAGCGCGCGAAGCCCGAGCTCGGACAGCGCGTTATAAAGCCGCAGTCCGTCCTTTTCGTCGGAAACGAGCAGAAGCGCAGGAAGTCCGAATTTCTCGCGTATACGGCGGATAACGGCGGCGTAAAACACCGCACGCGCGCCGTCAGACAGACCGCTTATCTGCATCGGGTGCGCCGCCTCAAGACGGCGCGAGACGATGCTTTTTACGATTTGATCGTATTCTTTTTCGAGTAGTATAGACTCGGCGATGATATTCGCCGCTGAATTTGCAAAATCGGTCATAGATTGTCCTTTCACAAAAAGGTAGAGTCTGCTTGTGTGCATCCTTTAAAGGCTCTCCCTTTGGAAGAGCTGTCGGCACAGCCGACTGAGAGGGCATTAAGCGCATCACCCTCTCCGTCACGCCATTCGGCGTGCCACCTCTCCCACAGGGCGAGGCTCCATAAGACGGCTCAGTTGAATTTTGACATCGCCTTGTCGGTGTCACCGGCAAGCATCATCTCGAGTGCCTCGGCGGCACTACCCATTGTAGCAAATAATGCCTCGCGGTCATCACCGCCAATCTCGGAAACCACCCAATCCGCAAGGTCATAATCGGGGTGTGGCTTCGCTCCCACACCCATACGGATACGTGGGAACCCATCGGTAGCAAGAAGTTTGATTATCGAGCGAAGTCCACGCTGTCCGCCGTCACTTCCCTTTTTGCGTATACGCATCTTGCCGGGCGCGAGATTGATGTCGTCGCAAATGACGATAATGTTCTCGGGCGCGATCTTATAAAAATCCGCCGCCTCGCGTACCGCCTCGCCCGACAGGTTCATATACGTCTGCGGCTTCATTATAAGTACACGCTTACCGCCTATCCTCGCCTCGCCGACGAGCGCCTTGAACTTGGCGCGGTCAACCTTCACTCCGAGCTTTTCCGATAAGTAATCTACCGTCAAAAATCCCGCGTTATGCCGCGTGAAAAGGTACTCCTTGCCGGGATTTCCGAGTCCGACGACGAGGTGCGTTATCGGCTCGTTAGAGGTAGATGAGGACTTCTCTATTTTCTTAAAAAGGTCGAATATATCTGCCATTTTGACGTTCCTTTCAAAGCACAAATCGACGGGTGGGGACTTGCCCCTCCCGTCTGTTTGCGTATTTATAGTATTATTTTACCACATTTTTTCGCGTTTTGCAAGTATCCTGAGAAACTTTCGCACGACGTTTTTCGCCCTTACGGACGGCGAAGCGTAACCGTTTCAAGCGGCGTGATGCCAACTCGTGCGGCGAACGCCTCCGCCTTTGCGATATTTTCCGGAAGTCCGGTCTTTACCGGCGCGTGTGCGTCACAGCCGAAAATAAAGTCACAGCCGACCTCCCTCGCTATCTTAAAGAAGCGGTCCGAGGGATAGTGGCGTCCCTCGTCAAGACCGAGAATATTTATTTCAAGCGGTATGCCGAGTGCCTTCGCGCCCTCGCAAAGCCGCTTGGTTTCGGCGATATAGTGCGCCTCGTCCTCGCCCTCGAAGCGGAACACGTCGGGGTGGGCGATGTACGTGAACTTGCCCGTGCCGATAGCCGCGAGGACTTGGTTGACGTACTCGGTAAGCTTTTCGTTATCGTAATAGCGAGCGGTGGAGTTTTCCTTCGTGTCGTATTCGTTGCCGATATAATGCTGACCGAGCAGAAAATACTCGATGCCGTACGGCTTTATAAATTCGACGAGCTTGTCAAAGCACTCGGGATAATACTCGACCTCAAGTCCGACGCGTATCTCGATATCGTTTTTGTACTCGTCGCGAAGGTCGCCGAGCGTGCGCACGTACCCCTCGAGCTGGTCGGGGTACATACGGAAATGCGAGTAGAAATCCGTCGGGAAGAACTGCGGCGCGTGGTCGGCAAAGCCGAGAATTTTGAGCCCGTTTTTTATAGCCTCTTCGACGTATTCGCGCTCCGTGCCGCTCGCGTGGCGGCATAGCGCGGTATGGGTGTGGTAGTTTGCGATCATCGTGTATACCTCGCTTTGGGTTTATACTATTAGTATAACACAAGTTCGCGGGATTGTAAATAGGCGAATATGTTTTTTCGCACTATTTATGTGTAATCCTCGCGCGCCTTGCGCGCTCGGGGAGACGCAAGGGGATGGACAACCGGCTCAGGCGCCGCCGGTTTTCCACCCCCTTGTACCCCCGTTTTCCGTGGCTTACGCCGCCTAAAAGAAGGCGGCGTCTTAAAAGGGTGGCTTTGCGTGCGCGACGGTGCGCGATTCTAAGGCTAAGGGCGGTGCGGCACGATATCGCCGTACCATCTCCGTAGGGGGCGGCGTCCTCGACGCCCCGCTTACGAACGCGTACCTCTCGCATTGTCCTCACGCGCCTTTGGCGCGCTCGGGGAGGAC
>JAZNBZ010000106.1:0-9977 GCA_045587285.1 Candidatus Flemingiibacterium sp.
GGCGGTCGATCTCCTCGTTGCGGGGCAGAATGTTGCAGGTGAGGTATCCTCGTCCTACGCGAAGTTCCTTACTGATGAGGAAAATGCGGCAGTGCTCGCAAAGCTCGGCGCAGGCGAGAATGATATCGTCTTCATCGTTGCTGACAAGAACAGCGTTGTTTACGACTCTCTCGGCGCGCTCCGCTGTGAGATCGCAAAGCGTCTTGGTATCTTGAAGACCGACGACTACAAGTTCCTCTGGGTTACCGAGTTCCCGCAGTTCGAGTATGACGAGGACGACGGCAGATACTACGCAAAGCACCACCCCTTCACCATGCCTATGGAGGAGGACCTTGCGAAGTACGCGGACACCGATCCCTCGAAGATCCGCGCAAAGGCTTACGATATCGTGCTTAACGGTTATGAGCTTGGCGGCGGCTCCGTGCGTATTCACGACGCGGAAATTCAGTCGAAGATGTTCGACCTGCTCGGTCTTACCAAAGAAGAAGCAAACGAAAAGTTCGGCTTCCTTCTCGAAGCGTTCAAGTACGGCGTACCGCCGCACGCAGGTATGGCGTTCGGATTTGATAGACTGTGTATGCTTATCCTCGGTCTTGACGACATTCGCGACGTTATCGCATTCCCGAAGGTACAGAACGCGTCCGAGCTTATGACCGGCGCGCCCGCACTTCCCGATATGAAGGCTCTCGGCGAGCTGTCCATTGCAGTGGTTGCAGAAGAGGAAGAAACGGAAGAATAAATAAAGAAAATCGGCAGAGGAATTATTCCGATGTCATTAGATTAAGATGCAGATTGTTGTGCAGGAGCAGTCGTCGACCATCCTCGGGCGATTCGTGAATCGCCCCTACGGGAAGGGTGTCAATTTCTTTGCTTAATTTAATGGCGACAGGATATTCTCTGCCGATTTTGGGGTGTAATGGTAGCGGTGATAAAATGGAAAATAAATTGATTAAGAGGAAACAGTTGCGGTTGCGCAATTTTGACTATAGTACACCGGGAGCATATTTTATAACAATTTGTACGCATAATAGGAAAAACACATTATCTAACATTGTAGGGGAGATTCACGAATCGCCCGAAACAAAATTAACGGGATATGGAAAAATCGTTGATAAGATTATAAATGATATCCCCAATCGATTTGGAGTGGGAATAGACGGATATGTAATTATGCCTAATCATATTCACCTTATTATTGTAATTACAAATAGCGATGAGGCGCGGGCGATTCGTGAATCGCCCCTACGGGGACGGTCGCTAATCTCGAAGATTATAGGATACATTAAAATGAATGCATCAAAAGAGATACGCCGTCAATATGCCACCGAACCCGTATGGCAACGCGGATTTCACGATCATATCATCCGAAACCGAGAGGATTACGATATGATAGCGAAATACATCTACGAAAATCCGATGCGTTGGAAATTTGATAAACTATACAGTGAAGAATAAATAACAACCGCAGTGTGCTCATACTGCGGTTGCTTTGCGTATGTTACTGATAGAAGCATAATACCAGAGAGAGATAATATTAGTGGATGTCTTAATGCTAATAATTCGCTATTTTATGTTTTTACCGATGAGTATTTTTTTCTTACCCATAAGTGCATTGATTATTCCGATTAATTGCGTAATTAATATAATGATTTCTAGGATTAAGAAAATCCAGTGAATGATCAATCCTTCTGTTGAATATATGGGCTCCACGATAGTTGAATAACTAAAACTAAAAGCATCTTCAGTTACGACTTTAGGCACATATGAAACCGAAGGAAATATATTACGCAAAATCGTAGCTGGAATGGACTCAACTATAAGAATAGCATATATTAATCCCCCTTGAATAGAATGAAAGTGCACAAAGTCATTTTTCCGTTTAGCTATGAAGGGAATTAAAAACATAGGTAACCCACCTATGTTTAAATATGAAAAAACAGCCCAAAGTTTAGTTTGCCATTTAACTGATTTTTCATTTTTTGATACATTGTTTATTTTCTGTCCGCAATTTGAGCAAAATTCATTTCCTTCACTGTTTTCGGTGTTACAGTAATTGCATACATACATAATTAAGTCCTTCCTTTCAAAGGTGATATTTTACGCTGATGACATTCACTGAATGTCATCAGCGTAACTATTATAGCATATAATATCCTTGTTGTCAAGCACTGAATGTCAAAAGGAGAAAAATATGTTTATAAATAAAACGAAAGATGGGCGTAATAATGTTTGCGGCGACAATGTTGCGGTGCTTCGAAAGCGAATGAAAATATCCCAAAGGGAGCTTGCAGATAGATTGCAGCTTGTTGGACTTGACGTTGATAAAAACGCTGTGCAGCGCATAGAGGCAGGTAAAAGATTCGTGACAGATATTGATATTGTGGCTTTGACAAAGGTATTAAATTGTAATTTTGATGATTTGCTAGGAGAGGGCAAATAATCTTTTTCGTACGACTTGATTTGTTAACACATTTGTGGTATAATAATATCTACGCAAGGTCGTAATTTTTTGAGAGGACGTGATAGTGTGGCTGATAAGACCGGAACAAAGCTTATAGCACCGAATAAAAAAGCGCGCCACGACTATTTCGTTATGGAAACGTACGAGGCAGGAATAGAGCTTTTCGGCACTGAGGTAAAGTCTATTCGTCGCGGTGCGGTCAATTTGAAGGACTCGTACTGCTACGTCGATAAGGGTGAGCTTTTCGTGTCGGGTATGCACATAAGTCCGTACGAGCAAGGCAATATTTTCAACAAGGACCCGATGCGTGTGCGCAAGCTGCTTATGCACAAGAAGGAGATAAACAAGCTCCTCGGTCTTGTAACACAGCAGGGACTCACGCTCGTGCCGCTGTCGATGTATTTCAAGGGTTCGAGAGTGAAGCTCGAGGTCGGACTTTGCAAGGGTAAAAAGTTATACGACAAGCGCGACTCCGAGGCGGCAAGACAGGCTGGACGCGATATCGAGCGTTCAATGAAGTCGAAGTCGTACGAGGGATATTAGCGTGAAAAATGAATTTTTCACGCACGGAAGTTGAGGCTTCGCTGTTTTGAAACAGCGATTTTGCTTCGCAAAACCGCGCTCAGCTTCCCAAGCGGAGAAGCTTATGCATCTATATGGGGGCGTAAAGGTTTCGACGGGGATTTTGACGTATGGTAAGCGGGTAGAGACGCCTGATCTCTTTAAAATTGGCAAAACTTAAAATTAAACGCTAATACTGAATTAGCTGCTGCCTAAGTGCAGCTGTCCGCCGGATGAGTACTGCGGCTTCCGCTCGGGCATCATTTAGCAGTGAACGTGAGCAGCCCTTTCGCACTTGACGCTGCCATGCACTAAAGCGCTACCACATCCTTGAGCCTGCCGTTTGGCGCTTGGGTGGGGGAATTTCAAAAAAACGGCTGCACCCGGAGAAAGCTATATTGATGAATTTTCGGACAGGGGTTCGATTCCCCTCGCCTCCACCACAAAAGGTTGATAATTCGGCATTTTTCGCTGATTTATCAGCCTTTTTTCTATGAAAATCGGAGCTGCCACCCGAATCGGTGACAGCTCCGTTCTTGTTTGCGCCTTTATTTGCAAGGTTCCGCATCGCATCCATGATCTGCGGATCGCACCGCATCATGTGCTCGACCAGCGTTTCCTCCTCTCCGATGCCGAGGGAGCGGTCGATCTCGCCGCGGAGGATATCTGCAGGAAGCGTGTTGAGATAGAATTCGATGTGATCGTAGTAAACCACCACTTTGTCAAGATACAGATTCAGCAGTTGGCGATGCATCTCCACGTCGCCCGAGAGATACATACTGCGCGCGTATTCGTATGCCAGCTCCACCATCATCTCGGTGACCACCTGCGTCTTTGAGTGCTTCTCCACTTCCTCGATCTTCGCGCGGATTTCCTCGCGTTCCTTTTCGAAGGTTTCAAGCGAGTTTAAGAGAGCCGAGCTGCCGGTGTTAGCGACGGCGGAAACGATGTTGTCGATCTTCTTCGCCACCGATTGGAGCGAGCCTTGGAGCATCTTCAGCTTGTCCTGACTTTCGGTGTCAAACTCGGCATGGTACTTGTAGTATTCTTTCACCAGTTTCGGAATGTTGGATTCATCGAAGACGATCCGCGCGATCTCCTGCATGATGAAGGTTTCGAGATACTCACGGCGGATCTCCTTGTTATGGCAGATCGTCGATGCCGTGCGCTTGCGGTTGGAGCATTGGTAGCAGACGTATTTCAGCTTGCTTCTCCCAGAAAATCTCCGCACACCCGTGTAGGATGCGCCGCACTCGCCGCAAACAACCTTGCCCGTGAGAAGATAGACCTCCTTGCCGGAGTTGTTGGTGGTGCGGTGCTGTGTGCGCTTTTTGAGAATCGCCTGCACGCCGTCCCACACCTCATCGCTGATGATGGCAGGCACACCGCCCTCGATGCGGATCATGTCGCCGATAGGCTTGCTCTTGTGGTTGTTACGCCTGCCGTTATAGTCCTTGCCCGCCGCGCGGTTGAAGATGTAGACACCGTGATATTTTTCGTTGCGCAGAATCTCCGTGAGGCTGTTCTTGCCGAACGC
This sequence comes from Candidatus Flemingiibacterium sp., assembly GCA_045587285.1. Classification (GTDB taxonomy): domain Bacteria; phylum Bacillota; class Clostridia; order Oscillospirales; family CAG-272; genus Flemingiibacterium. Next base: position 4,560 of record JAZNBZ010000106.1, read on the forward strand.
CTTGCCGCTTCTGGTACGGAATCCCATGGCGTTGAGATTGTGGATGATCTCGCTGTAGCCCACGCCGTGGAGCACGCTGTCGAAAATCATCCGCACCGCATCCACCTCGGTTTCGTTGATTTCATAGTGCTTGGTTTCGGGATTGATCTTGTATCCGAAGGGCGCCTGACCGCCGATGGCTCTGCATTGGAGTGCCGACTCGCGCATTCCTTTCATCACCTCGCGCGCAAGGTTTCGGGAGTAGTATTCGCTCATGCCCTCCAGCACCGATTCGAGAATGATGCTTTCGGGCGAATCGTCGAGGTTTTCCAGCACGCTGACCAGCGACACGCCGCACTTTTTTAACTCACGCTTGTAGTAGGCGGAGTCGTAGCGGTCGCGGCTGAAGCGGTCAAGCTTGTGTACGATGACGAGATCGAAGCCGCAACTCTTCGACTCGCGGATCATCCGCTGGAACTCCGGTCGGTCATCTGTGGTCGCGCTCCTGGCGTGGTCGCAGTATTCGTTTGTGATGACCACCTTGTTTCGCTGGCAATACTCACGCATGGCGCGGAGCTGTGCATCGATGGATTCCTCACGCTGATTGTCCGAGGAAAAGCGTGCATAGAGCGCGGCGCGTGGGATGACACCTCGCGCTTTCATTGATTCTATTATGGTCATTTTTTCTCCTTTCTCTGTCCGAGGTAACGCCATTTTGCAATGCCGTCAAAGATTTTCAGTAGATCTTTGATGTTGTCGGTTTCACTCGGTATTGTTTTTCTTTGAATTTTACCCTCTTTGCCGTTGGAGATCTTCAAAAGATCCTCGCGGCTGACGGTGATACAGATCATTCGTTCTCCTTAAATCATATCATTTCGTGTCTCAAACATCCAGCGCAGTCGGTGAGAAGTTACAATAAAGTATCAACTCACATGGACATACGAAGTCCCACGGACTGCTCATAATCCTCGTGTGTGCAATAGGAAATAAATGCTTCGTTTGAAATGCGCCTCCCGAGGATTCGCTCCAGCCGCTCCTTCTCCCACTGGCTCATCTCGTTAAGAACTCTCGGCGTGTACCCATGGCTTTCCTCCTGGCAGAGTAGATCACCGATGAAATCCATCAGTCCGGTTGTGATTGTTTCTTTCGCATTTTCGTCGTGCGGCGGTGTTTTGTAGTTCCAATACTCTTGATTGATTTCCGATGCACAGCCGCCCATGGCGAAGTATAGTTCAAGATTTCCTTTCAGCAGTCGCTCGTCAAAGAGCTTATTGTCACGCACTTTTTTGCCATCGGGTGTGGTGAAGGTGATATATTTGTAATCGGGATTCCACTTCACGCCGTATCCGTGCTTCTCCATAAATTCGATAAAGTCCTCCCGCGTTTCAGAAAGAAACATCGCTCGCAGCGCCACGCGCATGAGCTCTGTTTTCCACTCACCGCGGCGATAACAACTGCTTTTTTCTTCGGTAGTAGACAGTCCGCGACGAGCGCAAAGCTTGTTGGAGTAGGTTTTCAGCCGCATCAGATCGTCCTGCGAGGTGTGTAACTTCTTGCCGTCCGCATGGGAAACCGAGTTCACGACGAAGTGATTGTGCAGATGTCCGCGGTCGGTGTGCGTGACAACGAGCACCTGAAAGCTGTTAAAAAAGCTTGCAAGCTCCATACCGATGTCGTGTGCTTCCTCCGGGGTGAGGTCATCTTCGGGTGCAAATGATTGGATGACGTGATAGTAATTTCGTCCGCCGGATTTGTTGAAGCGTGATTTCACGATCTCAAACTCCGCCTGCGCGCTCTCCGCCATGCAGTCCTTGCCGCTTATCAGATGCGACGCGGTCTTCTCTTTGTTCCGGACATAGTTGAAAATATTCTTTAATGGACTCGACGACGGGATCATTTTTACGATTGCCATTCACGCACCTCCCTTCGATACGGTACGGAGAATATCATAAATTTTCGCAATCTCTGCTCTGGTTTTGTCAAGATCCACCACGGATATCTCGCGCAGATTCGCAAGGCGGGTGAGCTGATTGAGGTTCGTCCCGATGCGCCGAAGCTGTTCCGCCGCCTCATCAAAGCCGGGAATGACGGTGATCTCTCGTCCGAAGATGCAGTCACGGCAGTAATCTGCCATCAGTCGATAGCTGCCGTAGGAGAGCTCTCGCAGTCGCACCAGCTCGTCCGGCGTGAGGCGGATGGTGACTTTTTCGGTGCGGTTTTGTTTTTGTTGGGGCAATTTTATTCCTCCGTTTCTCTCATAGGGGTTTGGGCTTAGCCCATTTGCCTTGGCAGTAGCCCTCCGTGATGGAGGGCATGACTGTCAAAGGCGAAACTTGCCAATACGGGACGGAATTATGCTTCGGCGCTTTCGTTGGCGTATGCAACCTCGTCCCAATAGGATTCGAATTCACGCTCGAGGATTTTCACGAGGCGATAATCGGTGATATCGTTTTTGGTGAGGAATTCGTCAAAATCAAAATTGTCGTTCTGCTTGTGAATGGCATCGCGCAGGAGAGTTTTCTGCTTTTTGATGTATTTGCGGCATTCCGTGATTGCAGAGTTATCGGATGTTTCGTAAACTGAAGAATCATCTGTGTCGTCTTTCATGCGTCTTCCCAGCGCATAATAATCGTTCATTGCTCTGAGAATTTCGTAGCAGACACGGAGATCATTTTCGGTAAGGCTTACAGGAGTGTTGTTGCCGTAGTCGCAATTCTTACAATCCGGATTCTCCTCAGCGTACATTACTTCGTCCCAGTACGCATCAAACTCGCGGTCGAGGATTTTACGAAGGTGTCTGTCGGTGATTCCATGCTCTTCAAGGAATGCGAAGAAGTCGAATGATTCGTCCTGCTCTTCGATGGCTTCACGGAGGAGCGATTTCAGGTCTTCGATGTACTTGCAGCGTTCCATAATTGCTGAATGATCACGCTTGTCTGATGTATTGTAAACTGAAGAGAAATCCTCATCAGCGGCAGGCGTTCTCTGTGCACGGTAGTCATTGAGTGCATTGAGGATTGCAGAGCAGAGGCGGAGATCGTTTTGGGTAAGAGTGATGGTGGTGTTTTTCATAGTTTTGTTATCCTTTCTTGTTACGTTGTTGATTTCGGTTGCGTTGACTTTTGTAGATACGTTTTTCATAAAGTTGTCCTTTCGTTTTTGAAATTGATTTTATATATCCGCCGAAGAGAAAACACAGCGAGGCGCCTATCACTATGTTGTTCTTCAGCTTATATATCTGTAGTTGTGTCTTGCTCTATGGGTCTTGTTAGTCCTCCATGGTGAAGCCACCCTCACGTCTATCCGGTGTCATCCACCGTCCGCTGGTGGGAGATCAGATCGGCGAGTGTGTAGTAGTTGGATATCTTGCCGCCGTCCTTGCTTCGGCGGTGCATCTTGCAAATCAGTCCATGCTGACAGAGTTCGTCGATAGCACGGTCGACGGAAGATACACCAAGCGAGCATTCCTTCGCGATAGTTCTACGACTCGGGAAGCAGGTATGCGTGTTCACATCCGCATGACGGCAGAGACAACAGTACACCGCGATGGCTTTGGTCGTCAGCGAGAATGAGAAGATCTCGTTTGCGACCATGAAGAAATTTGCGCGTGTTTGTGTCATTGGGATCACCTCCTTTCAATGGCGAGGGAATTTGTCCCCCTCACTATAGTTGTTTTTTAGAATGTTTTGGAGCATATTTATAGGGATTATCAGAAAATATTTTTGCTCCTCTAATAATCGTCATTTTTAATGCGTTTTGACCAGCCTTTTCAAGCGGGTACAAAAAATTATCCCCTCACCCTATATTCCACACTTTTTTCAGATTTTTAGGAAAGAAATTCGAAAATAATTGTGTGAATTTTTTATGAAGCATATTTGCAGGCTGTTGGTTTATGAACTTATCCCCTCATATAGGTAGCCTGCGTTTTTTCGATTTTCAGAACCAAAATGCAAAAGTTTTTTAAAAATTTTTGCCCTCACCTTATAATCCACACTTTTTTCGATTTGGAAACCAGAATTTTAAAAATACTCCGAAAAAATTTTCGCGCGCGATGCTTTCTACAGAAATGCCGAGTACCTCGCAGCATATCCTTCCGCGACTTTTTTCGCGGAAGCGAGGATCATATATGAAGCGATGTTTCCACTTGCCCCATATCCTGCCCGCCGGCAGGCTGCTCTCGCAGAAGTCCCATAATCTCCGTCTGAAGTCATGGCCTGCGGAGCAATGCTGAATACTGCTCCGTCCGCTATTCGGTGTATCGCTCGTCCGCATTTCTGCGGAGTCATGGCGCCCGGATTCGGCGGCTCGTTCGACGGGACCGTTCTCGGCATCCCTTTATTCAGTTGTCAACGAGGAAAAGTCCCCTCACCTTATATTCCACACTTTTTTTCGATTTGTACGGAAAAAATTGCGAAATAATTATGTGAATTTTTTATGAATTGAATCTCTGGCGATTTCCATATGATTTATCCCCTCATATAAGTAGCCTGCGTTTTTTCAATTTTCAAAACCAAAATGCAAAAGTTTTTCAAAAATTTTGCCCTCACCCTATATTCCACACTTTTTTCGCGTTTAACAACCAAAAAATTTCAAATTTTTTCTCCTCACCCTATAATCCACACTTTTTTTCGTTTTGAGCGGAATTTTTTTAAATATTTTTCAGCTTTCTTTACTAATCGTCATTTGAATTGCGTTTTGACCAGCTTTTTTGCGGATTTTCATAGAATGTTTACAAAATATTTTTTGCGCTTCCATTTAACAGCTCTTTTGTGTTATTTTGAGAGGTCGATTTTTGCTTTTTGGTAAAATATTTTATCTCCTTACCTTAATACACTTTTCAAATGTTTTGGAGCATATTTCAGAGTGATTTTTGAAAAATATTTGCCCCGCTACCTTTATAGTTTTGGGGAGTACTTTGAGAGGTCTCTCTTAGCATTTTGTGATAAAATTTTATGTCCTCATATTTATAGCTTTTCAAAGCCTTTTGAAGCATGATTTTTCAGGATTGTCAGAAAAATTTTTATTTCTACACTAATCGTCATTTTCGGAACGGATTGATGCATATTTTTCGACTGTTTCATAAAATATTAACTAAAAGTATTTTCGTCTTCATCTATATACATTTTTTCGGCAGTTTGAGAGGTCTTTTTTGGGGTGAACGAAAATTATTATCCTCCTACCTTTATAGTTTTTTTGAAATATTTGACCACCCTTTTCGCCAATTTGGAACAAATTATGTTTATGATGAAAGTTCGAAGTGACAGTAGTTGATCCGACTCGAAATGTTGTCGGTGGGTAATGTAAACGAGGTTCGAACTCCGTTAAAATGGAAAAAACGATCATCGCGGCACGCTTTTCAAAAATTACAAGGCACACTATGCCTGTGTGGTGAAAAAGAAAATGACCAAGCCAGAGTTTCTGACCTGGTTGGATTTGGCT
>JAZNBZ010000107.1:0-23273 GCA_045587285.1 Candidatus Flemingiibacterium sp.
GCTCGCCGTCAAAATTAAGGAAAGAAGTTGGTCTTTTGACAGAGAAGGATACTTGCTCATTCGCTAACGATAGAATGAGCGAAAAATTCCCGATCGCAATGGCGTACGTGCGCTGGCAGGAGCTTGGCAAGATGTATCAGCCCGAGCTTTCTCTCGTGCGCGGCACGCTTTTCCCCGATCTCGACAAGCCTTTTATGGGCAGGACCGTAAGTGGAGGCTGTAAGAGATGAAGCACGAAAATATGAACGAGTACGCGCTCCCGTTTGCTGCTTGGGACCTGCGGCTCTATCTTGATACTCACCCCGAGGATGAGTGCGCGCTGCGTGAATACCGCCGTCTTTGCGCAATGGCAGGCGGGCACTGTAACTACGCGTGCCACACGCCTGACGGGCACGTTATGCCGAACGGCGGTGCAACGCCTTGCTCGCCTACTCGCGGCAACACGAATGGTAACGGCTGTGGCTGCGACACGCCTTTGACACGCGCAAACGGTGGCGGCGGCAATTACGGCGGCAACCGTTGTGACAACGGTAATTTCCGCACTGCTCGCGCCGAAAACGGAGGTAACGTGAACGGATGCGGCTGCGGTGGAGGCGACAACGCGGGCGGCTCTTACAACGTATGGAGCTGGATCGACAGTCCGTGGCCGTGGGAGCCCGAGGCAAACGGAGGTAACTGCTGATGTGGATCTATGAGAAAAAGCTACAGTATCCGATAAAGATTAAAAATCCCAACCCCAAGCTTGCCCAGATAATCATATCGCAGTACGGCGGACCGGACGGCGAGCTTGGTGCATCACTGCGCTACCTCAGCCAACGCTACAGTATGCCGTACGACCGCGCGAAGGGCGCACTTACGGATATCGGTATAGAGGATAAAAATTGTGCATTTACTCAAGGGGTCTTGTCTAAATAGGAAAAACACACCGAAATCCTATTATGTGCGAGGTTCTGCGAGAGTTCGGCAAGCACTTTGGTGTCATAGCCTCTTACTGTTTCTGCCGAATACCTTGGGTGTGAAATTGCCCTTTCGTATTTTTCTTGATTGATAAATAAGCTTCTCCGACCATCATACAGATCACACCTATTGTCTTTCGCTTCTTTAAGACAGAGATAGAGAGATTCTGCGTACCTTCCGCGTTCGTAATGGGGATTGCTGTTCTTGTCACAATAGGTTACAAGCCTTGCGTTATCACCGCCTATTGCTATCTTCTCGTCCACATAGGCGGTCATTTTCTCACGTTCATACGGAAGAACTAAAGCATAGTAATCCTTGCCCCCTTTACAATGTTCGAAGTGAAATCCTATAACTTGTCCCTCGTCGTTTCTTACTGCATTGTTGGCGGTTACGCTCATAAGAGTCTCACGCCTTGCACCTGTGCAGGATGCAAACCACAAGGCATCTTGATTGCTCGCTCTATCTGCCGTACTATTTGCTCTCAAAAAACCTCGGTTGTGTATAATTTCACTTTGGCTTCTATGTCCTATGCCAAAATCTGCAGGTGTATAGTTTGTTGAAAGTACCTTGTTAATTCCGCAAATTATTTTGGCTGTAGTCCATTTAGAAAGTCCTTTTTGCTCTTCCATATATGAGGCAACAGTTTGGCGGTCAATTTGGGATATTTCCCTTATGCCTTGCGTTTTACAATACTCACCGAATTGGTTAATTACCTTTCGGTATGTATCTGCGGTCTGTATGCTATGGATTCCTTCGCTTCTATTTGGATTGTAATTGGGCGTACCAACAGATTCCTTTTGCTTTTTTTGACCAATTCGCAAAAGGCTGTCCAACTTCTTATTAAGTTGGATTTTTATGTTTTTGCTGTTTCTGCCCACGTTTTTTCACCCCCATTTGTAATGTGTTTTCGGTAAGACTAAAACCTAAACTTTTAAGGGAAAGTAGGCACAACCCATCAAAAAATTTGTTGGATTTTTCTAAAAAAATCCTGCCTTGCTCCAATTTTGCAATTGCAAAATTTGGAGCTTGTTATCGGGAAGAGACGGCTGCGCCGTTTCTTCCCTCAAAAATAAGATTAAATTTGCTTGAATAAATACCATTCAAGCATAAATCTCATTTTCGATTTTGATACTTTTCATTATACATTTTGGAAAGTATCAAAATTTCTTGTAAATCCTTGCTTTTTCACTCCATACATTATTCCATTCCTTTCAAAAAATCTGCGGATTTCCGCTTATATTATTACTGTAGTAAAAAACGCAGAGTCTTAAAACTAAAGCCCTGCGTTTTATCAATTAAAATTGTTGTTAATTTTTCTTTATTTTGTCAAACCCTCTTTCATTTTTTCAAAAAGTATGATATAATATACGTGCTACACAGTTTAATATTACGGTTCAAGTTTACGTTTGGTAAAAACGTAAGCTTTGCTTGTCATATCTTGAACCGATGTGAACTGTGTAGCAACAGAAGCGAAACTGCGTTTTTCGGTGCGTAGTTTCGGCTACGCACCTTTTTAATATGAGGGAGTGTTTTGAAAGTGCTATGAAAGAATATTTAAGAAACAAGTTATTAGAATTAAAAAAGCATCATAATGCGGAAATCTTTTTGAACAACAATTGCACAAAGGAACTTAAAAGGCAATGGGAAAGAGACCGCAAGCAGCCCAAATGGGAAGATGTCATGTGTATGGCAGATGTTCAAAATTACGTTGACAGATATTCAGTTGTTATTGATAGGTACATGGATACCCAAACAGGTGTAGATGTTTACTATGTAAATTTAGCTTTGTATAGAGCGACATATGCCATTGAAAAAATGGTGAATTGCTATGATAATAATACATGCGAGTTTTATTTTGAAAACACCTCAGATGTGGATAATTGGTTCGACAATTTACATGAACTAATAAGTAGAATGCAAACCGAAACACACCGTAGAGGAATGTTGGATTATGATTAAGACAGAAAGAGGTTACTATGGCTTTAATTAAATGTTCAGAGTGCAATAAAGAAATTTCGGACAAAGCGTCAGCTTGTCCACATTGTGGTTGCCCGATTTCCACAGTTGAAACTTTATCACAAGAGAAAAAAGCAGAAAACAAGAGTAAAACATCTTCTAAGTCCCAAAGAAAAAAATTGTTTTTTATTGTTGCTATAATAGGTGCAATAATAGTTATGCTTGCAATTTTAATGTTAACTCATGTTATTTGTTTTCACAGTTATTCCGAGGCAACTGTGGTTGAACCACAGACATGCTATCGTTGTGGGAAAATAATAGGAGATCCTAAACCTTTGTCGGAGATAGAATTCCCGACAAAAGGGTTGGCTTCTCTATTACCCATTCCAAAATCAAATATGGGTGAGATAGAATGGGATAATTCAGATAGTGTATACATATATATTGGAAATTTCAAAGAAGATGATTATAACGATTATGTAAAATCGTGTTCGGAAAAAGGATTTGATATTGATTATCAAAAAGGTGATGATTATTATTATGCTGATGATATAAATGGAAATCGGCTTAATCTGAATTATTACAAAGACAGAAATATTATGGCAATTCAAATTATGGAGCCGTACAAAGAGGACTCGGATAACAAAGAAAATAATGTTGACGATAACAACACACAAACCGAGAATCAACCATCTAAAGATAATTCAGATTCAAATTCGGAATCAACAAATAACAATAATAGCAATAGTAATAATAATAGTTTTGCATATGAAGGTGCTGTTAAGGTATGCCAAAAAATAAAAAATTCTTTGAATAATCCTAATAGCTTACAAATACACGAAGTGTTGCATATTACTTATAATGGTTGTGACTATTATTATATTGACCTTTCTGCAATGAACAGGATGGGTGGATATACACGCACAACATATTATGCTATGTTTATGGACTCTGTACTATTTAAGTTAGAAGAAATAGAATCATTTAGTTATGAAGACATTATCAATTCGAAATTTGATGACTTAGAATATTTAGATACAAGTACGATAGAATCTCGCTTGAAATAATGCAACTATAAAGCTCATAAAAAACATAAAACAAAAAGAACAAACGATTTCGGCGCGTAAACGCCGAAATCATTTATTCTTAATTACGTACATATAGACAAAGCCCCCACCTTGACGGTGGGGGCTTCTCCTATATTGTCAAAAGAAAGGAAGTAAGCGAGGTATTTATGGCTAATAATCGCAAAATACAATATAGGAATGACCTTACATTATTCTTTGCCTTGCAATAATGATTGGTTATTATACTATACTACAAATATCACTTCTTTATAATTTCATTTATGTCTACATAGCCGTCGCTTCTGTAAATCCACTCGTCTGTCTCGTTACAATCGCGTTGAGGGCCTTTGAGATATTCTCCGTCTTTGAATTTTTCATACTCCTCGTCTACATTCAATTTTTTTGCAAGGTGATCGGCAGCTTTTAAGAGTACATCACGGTCAACTCTCTTGGCGGGCTTTTTATTGGATTTGAGCAAATATGCGGCATTAGGAATCCTTTGAATGAGCGTGTCTTCACCGTATTCATCGTGGTTATATACTTTGATTTGTGCTTGGTCAATACTAATAACCGTGCTTATACGGCGGTCTAATTGCTGACGGGCTGAAGAGCCGTTATAATCCTTGTCCATATCTTCATTATCGGTGCATTTTCGATACCAATCATAAAGCGGCACATAAGAGGTAATGATAATCATTGAGCCAACAAAGATTTTGTTGTTGTATCGAGATTTGATACCTGTTGATGTGTGAGGGTCGATAATTTTCAAAAAATCGCTGAATTTGAATATCGATGAACGACCGTCATCAATGATTAAAACATCTTCATTGTCGTAGCCTTCCATAACATCATTGGAAGAGCCTGTTACATAATATGTAAGCCCCTGCGATTCAGCAAGAGAAATGGCGTATGCCGTTTTTCCCGAGCCTGCCGAGCCTTCAATAAAGACGGTTTGAATATCACGCTTCTTGGCTTTTTCAGCAAATAGCGTCTTTTGAATCTTGAAAAACTCGTTGATTTTGTTGGCGTGTTTCTTGTGAATAGGCAAATACTTTTCTCTGTCGCTATCCAACATTACATAGTATTCTTTTTTGCTCAAGCCGTTCAAAATCATCTGCAAAAGCTCGTCCAACGTTTCCTCTTCAATCTTCTTGGGGTCTTTATATTCACTTTCTAAATAAAACTTGAGCGTTGCAGAGTCAACGTTAGTAACAATTTCGGAAGCCTCGTGCTGTGTCTTTTTCTTGTCGTTCTTATGAATCAAGTATTGGATCATACTGTTCCAATGGCGACCTACTTGAATCATACCGAACGGAAACGCATTTTTTACCGCCTTAAAGCTAAAAGATGACTCCGTGGTGTATCGCATACAAATGTGATAATGCGGCTGTTCAATGTCTCCAAGTTCGTTTTTGTCGTTTGCGTGTAAAATGTAGAAATACTCAATGCAATCGTAACGTTTCAAAAACTCTTTGATGTGTTCTTCTGTGTAAGTAAAGGTTTCACCATACTTTTTAATCATTTCGGGGTTTTTGACTTCATTGGTAACGGTCAATCTCATAAATACCATACGCATACGATCCTTGAGGTCGTTGCACGCTTTTTCGTTTTGAAGGTCAATATCCTTCGGCTTTACAAGTTTAGGCATAATAATATTCTCCATATCATAAATATTTGACGTTTTATGTATGGAAAGTAATTAAACAAATCATATCACAAGGCAAAGTTGCAAGAGGATTACCCTTTTATTGAGTAACCTATTGAGATATATCAAGTGTCCTTCTGACACGTGATACATCGTGCGACCGGAATGATAACTGGTCGCACGATGTATAAAAGTCCTTGTAAAATAAGGCTTTTTTGTCATTTTGATAGCCTTTGACACTTGATACATCGATTTTATGGTTTGCGATTGAATTTGAAAATTCCTTTCTTTTTAACGTCTGCTTTATGATAGTGCAATGTGAAATGAACGATAACTGAGCCGTGTTCGACCAAAAGAGAAACAATGCGTGTAGCGCACGTTCGTGCGTTACACGCATTGTTTTAACCAGTAAGAAAAGCAGACAGAGAATATCCCCATCTGCTTTATTGGTTAGCTATCTTGTATTTCGTTGCGTGGAGCGGTTACGATAATCTCCGCAAATTCGCTTTGAGTAAGTAATTTGAACTCAACCTTGTAAAACTCACCCTTGCCTGATGTGCTGTATTGTAAGCGAATAGGCATCGTCATAAACGAAAGGTGAATTTCCAATATGTTAAGCGGATAAACCACAATCTTTTTTGTAATACGCTCAAACAATCCCTCGTTGATTGCATCGTCCTCAAGGTCTACAATGCGTTCCAACTCTTCGACACAAGCGTTTACGTATCTTTCGGTATCAAAAGATGCAGAGGATTCCGACTTCAGAGCATCTAACGCTTTTCTCAAATCGGACATCTCTTTTTCTTGTCTGTCTGCCGCTCGTTTGTAGCGTTCCTCGGATATAACCTTTTTGGCGAGTTTAGAATCAAGCTCGTCTATCTCGTCATAGATTTCGTTAATTCGCTTTTCAATCTCTGCAATCTTTTTGCTGTTGTCCTTGGGTGTGTTCAGTTTGGCAAACTCGCCTCGCATTTCGTTTATCAACACTTGCTTTTGCGGTTTGACAATCTGTGTAATGATGTCATAAAGAGCCGTTTTTAATATTCTGTCATTTACTCGCAGAGCGTTGCAGCCAACGTATGCAACCTCACCCGTATCAAGTATGACTTGCTTATATTGTCCTCGGCTGTGATTTTCAAAGCATACCCACGCTTTGTATGGGGTGTTCTTCTGCTTCTTTTGATAGCTTACATATCGACCACCACAAATACCGCAGAATATCTTGCCACTTGTCCAATAGCGGTTGGAGTGCTTTGCCTTAATCTCGTCCGAGGGTGCTTTTTCTTGCAATATCTCTTGAACCTTATTCCAAAGGTCGCGTTTTATGATAGCGGCTTCAGGGTGGTGATCTTCTTGATAGAATGAATAAGACTCACCACGATTATACTTCTTCTTATGCGTTAAAGGGTCGGGCGTATACGTCTTGCCTTGTGACAAATCACCGACATATTTTTCGTTGCGTAATATACGCAGAATGACGGTGTTTGTCCACCCATTTTTGTAACGCTTGGTTTTCTTGCCCTGCTGTTCCAAACGGCGTGCAATCGTATGTGTGCCGTCACCTGCGGCAAACCACTCAAAGATGTTGCGTATGATTTCGGCTTCGTCCTCGATAATCTCAAAGTGTTGGATGCCAAAATCATCCCTCACTATGTTATAGCCGTACATTTCCTTACGCCCGAACACAACGCCTTCTCGCATTCGCTCTTGATGACCCCATTTAACTCGGCGAGAGGTTCTCAAGCTCTCTTGTTCGGCGTTGGTAGCCACTTGTGTAAGTCTTTCACGATAATTGTCGGATTGTGTGTTTATATCGTCAGAAAGAAACCAAATATAAATGTGTTTGCTTCTCAATTCCTCAACGATATTCAAAAGGTGTTGAACGTTTCTTGAAAAACGAGAAACCTCTTTTGTGAGTATTATCTCAACACCGCCACGACGAGCAAGCTCGACCATTCTATTGAATGAATCACGCTTCTCCAATGATGTACCGCTTAAGCCCTCATCTGAAAATATCCCGACATTCACCCAATTTTTATGCCGCTTGAAATAGTTAGCAAAGAAATACTCTTGTGCTTCAAGAGAATTCTTTTGATCGTCATCGTCTGTACTCACACGGCAATAGGCACATACTTTGTGAACCTCATTGTCTTGCGTTTTCAGAACAACTTTTTGGGGTTCATGTTCAATCGTTCTGCCCATTTTCTTTATCCTTCAGTAAATCCTTTTTCCTTTCATTTTCAAAGTCTTTGGTTTTGATAGTGTCCATTATGTACGTTCTAAAGTCTTGCAAGAAGATTTGAAACTCATTCTCGTTGATCTTTAACGCATCAATGTTAGTTATCAAACTGTGCCGCTCCCCACTATGTGTAATCACATAGCAATTATATGCGGAAACAATGAATGTTGTTAATAGAAAATCGTCCTCAATTTCTGCGGCTTGGCGAAATTGAGCCATCGGCATTTTCTTTTCGGTAAACCTATAAAGCAAATCAATGATGTTTTTCATTGTCTTATCCTCTTTTCATTGTGATACCTATATTATATCATAAACAATTTCATTCGTCAATAGGCACCGAAGAGCTCGCGCATCTTGAAATGGTGGGCACGCTTGTTTATCAGCTTACCCGTAACCTCTCGCCCGACGAGATAGATAAGCAGGGCTTTGGAACCTATTTCGTCGATCATACGACAGGCGTATATCCGCAGGCGGCGTCCGGTACGCCGTGGAGCGCGATGACTATGCAGGTCAAGGGCGATCCCATAACCGACCTCCACGAGGATATGGCGGCGGAGATGAAGGCAAAGACGACGTATGACAATATTCTTCGCCTTTCCGACGATCCCGACGTGAACGACGTTATCAAGTTCCTTCGTCAGCGCGAGATAGTACACTATCAGCGCTTCGGCGAGCTGCTTCGTAACGTGCAGGATAACCTTGACTCTAAGAATTTCTTTGCAATCAATCCCGCGTTCGACAAGAAGTGCAAATAAAATTATCCGACACCCATACGGGTGTCGGAAATTTTTTATTATATTCTCACGTAGCTTATAAAATCTTCAGCGAGGGTGCGAGGGCCGCGAATTTTTTTGCCGCTTCGTTTTCGCTTATGAGATAATCAACGTCAAAAAGTGTGCATTGCTTGTAGGCAGAGCGCGTGCCGAATTTCTCGCTGTCGCACAGAAATATCCTCTTTGCGGAATTTTTAAGCATAGAATGTCTCAAAGTAACCTCTTCACGTGTACAGTCGGAGATGATTCCGTCGTCGGACAGCGATTTTGTGGAGAAGAACACGATATCGGCGTAGATATTTTCAAACGTTTCCTGCGCGTCAGCGCCGATAAGGCAGCTTCGGTTTTCGTTACTTAAAAAGCCTCCCGATGCTACGACCTTAACGCACGAATTTGATAATAGGCACAGTATTTCAATGTTGTTCGTAATAACGGTCAGCGCGCTTCGGTTAACGATTTCGTTCGCGAGGTAAAAGGCGGTTGACGATTGGTCCAAAAATATAATGCTTCCGTCGCCGATAAGCTTGGCGGCTTTTTTTGCAATTGCCTTCTTTGCGTCAATGCTGTGGTGATATCTTTTATCAAACGAGATCACGTTCGAAAAATTGGTTAACAATTCCGCGCCGCCATAGGTGCGCTTGATGATACCTCTGCCCTCGAGCGCCGTCAGATCGCGTCTTATGCTTGACTCGCTTGCATACAGCTTCTCGCAAAGCTCCTTTACACTTATAAACCTGTCCTCGCATTTTAAAATGTTTATAATTTCTCTTTCGCGTTCGTTTTTTAACATACTCTCTCTCCCAATAAAGTGACTGATATTGACCGTTTTTCAAAAATGCGCGTTAAATTGCCGTTTTTTGACCGATTTGCGCTTGATTGTTGATTTGTTTTGATGATAGTATTATACTATATATATTAAAAAAAGTAAACACCTAAACTAAAAAAGGAGTGATTTTCGTGGATATAAACAATATCTTACGCGGGGTAGAATGCGCCTGCGGTAAGACTCACCGATGTGACGTTGAGCACGTGTATATAGAGCGCGAGGCGATTTCAAGGCTGACAAAGCTTTGCGAAGGCAACGAAAATATTTTGATAGTGGCAGACGGGAATACGTATTCTGCGGCAGGCGGAAGGGTTGAGAAGGCGCTTGGCGGTAAGAATGTCAAGAAAGTAATTTTCAGCGGTAAAACGGTTCTCATTCCAAACGAAGCTGCCATAGAGCGAATAAGAGAGGATTTAGACGGTTCGGACTTGATTCTTGGCATCGGCTCGGGCGTAATTCAGGACTTGTGTAAATACGTATCCTTTTTTGGCGGGGTACCGTATATGATAGTTGCCACGGCACCGTCTATGGATGGATACGCCTCAAACGGAGCGGCGATGATCTTAGGGGGAATGAAGGAGACCGTTGCGGCAGGACTCCCAAGAGCTATTATCGCAGACGTTGATGTTTTGAGTCAGGCGCCGCTTGAGATGATCAAAGCGGGCTTTGGCGATATTATCGGAAAATATTCAGCGTTGTGCGACTGGAAATTAAGCCAAGCGGTAAACGGAGAATATTTCTGCCGATATATTTACGACACCACCTATAAAATCATCGAAAACACACTTAATACGGCACGCGGTCTTTTGAAACGCAATCCGGAAAGCGTTAAGGCGCTTATGGAAGCGCTGATAACCGTGGGTGTTATGATGAGCTTTGCAGGCTCGTCGCGTCCGGCGTCGGGCAGTGAGCATCATTTGTCGCATTTCTTTGAAATCGTGGGTATTGTCAATAACGAGCCGTATTTCGTTCACGGCATTGACGTTGCCTATTCAACCGCTATCACGGCAGAGATAAGAGAAAGGCTGTTGAAATCAGAATTTCCGAACGCCGTATACCGCCCCTCAAGAACCGATTATATCAAAAAGATGGAGCAGATATATAAGTCCGTCGCAGAGGGTTGTATCTCGCTTCAGGACAGAGTGGGAAATTACGCGGCGGACAGAGCTCGTATATACAGGCAAAAGGAGGATGAGATACGGAAGATCTTATCCGAGATGCCAAGTGCCAAGGAAATCGAAGATATGCTCCGACTTGTGGGGCTTGACGTACGAGAATTTTACGATATGTACGGCGATGAGAAAATAAACACCGCCGTTACGTATGCCAAGGACCTGAAGGACAGATACACTGTCCTTTGGCTTAATTACGATATGCTTGGAGGCAGTGCAAATGAATGATAGCAAAATAAAGGTAGTTGCAATGGACCTCGACGGAACGCTCACCCAGCACAAGCAGCCGCTCGAGGTGGCGCACAGACAAGCGCTGAACGAGCTCTCAAAAAGGTACAAGCTTCTAATGGTCGGCGCAGGACAGGTTATGAGAATTTTCAATCAGCTTGAGGGCTTTCCGATTGATATAATCGGAAATTACGGCTTGCAGTACGGAGTATACGACGCGAGTACAAAGGGAATTGACATAGTGCGTGATTTGCAGTTCCCCGTGGACAGGGAAGCGGTCGAGCGTAAGGTTGCGTCCCTGCGCGAAAAATTCGGATATACCGACTTCGTCGGTGACGGCGTTGAGTTTCATCCGTCGGGGTGCATAACCTTTCCGCTTCTCGGCACCAAAGCAAAATCCGAGGATAAGCTCGCGTTTGATCCCGACAGAGCAAAAAGAAGACGCATCTACGACGAGGTCGTGCACGCTTTTTCGGAGTACAGCGTTTTCGTTGGCGGCTCGTCCTCCTTCGATATGGCGCCTATGCCGTATAACAAGTATTACGCCCTCGATTTATACTGTAAGGAGAACGGCGTAAAGCACGGGCAGGTCGTTTACGTAGGCGACGATTACGGACTCGGCGGAAACGACGAGGCAGTGTATAAATCGGATTTTCCGTATCTCACGATAGATGACTACAGAGATTTCCCCGAAATTATCAAGCAGCTTTTATAAATAAAAAATGACAATCGCCATGGAGGGATTGTCATTTTTTATGCTATAATTATGCCAAAGGAATAAACCGGAGATTAGCGTGAAAATAAATTTTTCAACGAATTTTACTCTGCACCGCTTTTTGGCGAGCGGTTATATAGCTTGCGATAAACTCTGTAAAAGTCGCTGTAATTATCGTAGCCTATGCGTATTGCCGCGATGGTAGGAGCAACGCCCTCGCTGATCATCTTATCGGCGAGCGCAAGCTTTTTGCGCAGAATGTACTGCTTAGGTGATATTTTCATTTTCTCGCGGAATACGTGGCAAACGGTCGATTTTGAGCAGGCGGTATACGTCGCGAGATCGTCAAGGTATATTTTATCGGATAGATGCTCGTCGATATACTTTAGCATCATAGCGATTTCTTTATCGGCAACGGGTGCTATCGGTGCGTGCTCGGCATCGGCGTATTCGTAGAGCATATGAACTATAAGGCTTTCGGCAAGCGGCGTGTAATACCCGTCGGCACTCTTACGGCAAATAGTCTGAAGCTCGTCGCTTACGCTTGAGGCAAACACGGTTAGCGGTATATCCTTGCCCGAGAGGTGTCCGCGGAGCGGTGCGGGAACGGCATCAAGCTCAAAAAGCACCGTTATACGCTTGTATTGACCGCCCTTGTTTGCGATTATCGTGTGATAGCAAAGCGGAGGAACGATGGCGCTTTGTCCTGCTTTTAAACGGTATCCGATACCCTCAAGCAGTATGCTGATATCTCCCTCGAGGACGGTAATGATCTCGTATTTTGCGTGACAGTGGCTCTCCCAAAGCAAATCGCTTTTAATTTCGGTTTCCTTATATTCTATTTCAAAGCTCTCGCTTTTTAGTATACGGCTCATTGGTGCTCACCTCGCTTTAGGATATTTTATCACAATTTTGCAAGAAAAGCAATATTTACAGCAAGAAAAAATATATACGTTGCTTTTATTTTTTGCTATAATAAAAATAACACGATATATTTACGGAGGAATTATCCTTGAAAAAGCGCCTTGACAGTCCGCTTAACGTCGGACGTACAACGATAGAAAACCGCGTCGTGCTTCAGCCTATGGAGGGCTGTGACTGCGAGCCAAACGGAAGCCCGAGCGCTCTGACACGAGAAAAATACGTAAAAGCCGCCAAGAGCGGCGCGGGGCTGATTTGGTTCGAGGCGAACGCTGTATGTCCCGAGGGCAGAACCAATCCCCGTCAGATGATGCTGACCGAGGAAAATCTCGATGCGTTCGCCGCACTCGTCAAAGAGATGCGCGAGATCGCCCGCCGCGAATGCGGTATATCGCCCGTGCTGATACTACAGCTTACGCATTCGGGCAGACAGAGTATCGCTCCGATAATAGCGTACCGAAACCCCGTCTACGAGGAGAAGCGTCCCGTCACGGAGGACTGTATAGTCACGGACGAATACCTCGACACGCTGCCGGCGCTTTACGCAAAAAGCACGATTCTTGCACGCAAGGCCGGCTTTGACGGCGTTGACGTGAAATCCTGTCACGGATACCTATTCCAAGAGCTTCTGTCAGCCTACACACGCGAGGGAAGGTACGGCGGAAGCCTTGAAAACCGAAGCCGACTCTATCTCGACGCACTCCGCGCTGTCAAAAGCGTAATTCCCGAGGGCTTTTTGCTTACGACGCGCCTGAGCGTTTCGGATATGGTAGAAAAGCCATACGGCTTCGGAACGACCGAGGACGGTACGCTCGACTTCACCGAGCCCGATATGCTGATCGGCAGACTTGTTGATGAGGGTGTCGATATCCTCAACGTAACCGTCGGCAACCCGTACTATAATCCTCACGTCAACCGCCCCTACCGTAACGGCGGGTATATTCCCCCCGAGGATGCTGCCGTGGGACTTGCACGCTTTGAATATATTGAAAAGCATATCAAGGAGCGCTTCCCGTCGCTCACTGTCGTCGGCTCGGGACTTTCCTACTACCGCGACGACCTCATCGCTGTGTCCGAGCGTCAATTGAAGGACGGAATTTGCGACCTTGTCGGCTACGGGCGTATGTGGCTTGCGTATCCCGAATTTTACATAGATTATAAAAACGGCTGCTTTGAGCCGAAAAAATGCTGTCTTGCCTGCTCAAAGTGCACGCTTCTTATGCGCGCGAAGCAGGTTTCGGGATGTGCCGTGTTTAACGAATACTACCGCGAGCTATACAAGACGGTAAAATAAAGGAGAGAGACGATGTTTAATGCATTTTTATCAGAGCATTCATTTTCTGAATATGAGATAACGCCCGACGTTTACCCGACTATTGACGAGCGCGAATATTGGGATAATTTCGGCGGCGAGAGATTTATCCGATACGCCGAGGCTGAGATTAGCTACGATTGGCCGATCATTACGGCGTCGTCCGTTATGGCGTTCAAAAAATCGGGCAACCGAACCGTTATGGAGGATATTCACGAATCGCGCCGCGTGCATTTCGTAAATTTCGTTTTCGCGGAGCTTTGTGAAAACAAGGGAAGATTTATACCGCAGATAGTTGACGGTATGTACGCGATATGTGAGGAAACGTATTGGGGACTTTCCGCGCATTGGTTTTCTGCCGCACATATAAAAAATCTTCCTAAGCCTGAGCCGACGGAGCAGTTTTTAGACCTTTTCTCGAGCGAAACTGCGGAGCATCTCGTTATGGCGGTGACTATGCTAAGGCGTTCCCTTCTCGAGTATTGTCCGGAGATAGTCGAGCGCGTTTACTACGAGCTTGACCGCCGAATAAAGACGCCGTATCTCGAGCACACCGATTTCTGGTGGATGGGCGGTGACGAGATCGACAGCAACAGAGGGCTTCCCACGCGCCGTCTTAACAATTGGACGCCGTGGATAATATCAAACGTGCTTGCGGTTTTTGCGCTGACCGAAGGCGGGGGAGAGCGAATGAGCCGCGCACTCACGAAAACGTTCACGGAAATGGAACGCTATTTCCTGCTTCAGCCCGAGGACGGAGGGTGCGACGAGGGACCTGCGTATTGGCAGCGCGCAGGCATGTCGCTGTTTGAGTTCGTCTATCAGCTAAAGCTCCACACAAGCGGTGCTATTGACCTTTTTGATGACGAAAAGCTCGGGCGTATTGCCGCGTATATACAAAAGCTGCATACCGTTTCGGGCAAATGCGCGAACGTCGCGGATTCAAAGCACGTAAGCCGCTCGTATATGATGCCGCTGCTTTTCGGATTTGCAAAGGAGACCGGTCAGCCGTCACTTATGAATTTTGCGGCGGCGTTATATAAGCTTGAAGCACCGCAGTACATAACCGTAGAATTGGGAAATTCGACTGTACGCAGGCTTATACTGTCGCATAATTTTATAAATGAAATAAACGATTTTGACGTGACGTATCCGCTTCATACCGACACCGAGTGCCTGCCAAGCCTTGAGCTTGCGGTGATACGAGGCGGCGATATAACCGTTACCGGCACGGGCGGCTTTAACGCGACGAGCCACAACCATAACGACGTCGGAAGCTTTTCACTTTATTTCGGCGACGAGCCCGTTTTGATCGACGTCGGTATCGGCACGTATACGAGGGATACGTTCTCGGAAAACAGATACGTTACCGTGCCGTGGACTCGCGGCGATAACCACAATATACCGATAGTAAACGGCGTTTTTGAGGTTTACGGCAAGGAGTACCGCGCGGACGCGTTTTCTGCGGAAAACGGCAGGATAAGCGTATCCTTTGCCGGCGCATACGCTCCCGAGGCGGAGCTTAAAGCTCTCACGCGTGAGCTAAAAATCGAGGACGGCGCGGCGGTCTGCACCGACCGATTTGAGTTTGCGGGCGATAAAACGAGCGTCACCGAGGTGCTTATGTCCACGCTCGGCGTGAAGGTAAACGGCAACACGGCAACACTCGGCGATAAATACGTTATTCGCGCAAGCGTCGGCAGATTTTCGAGCGAGTTTATGCCGTTTAACGATCCGATTCTCGAAAAAGATTGGGGCGTGCTCGGTGTGAACCGAATAACGCTTATGGTGAACGGTGAAAAAGAGATAGTAATAACCGTAAGGAGGATATAAACGATGAAGGTAGCAATAGTCACGGGAGTGCTTGGCGGTATCGGCAAGGAAAGCGCGCTGGCTCTTTGCCGCAAGGGCTTTGCGGTGGTTGGAATGGACGTTGCGGATGAGTGTAGTGTGGCGGAGCTTAACGGATACGATTTTACGTACGTAAAGGGCGATCTTTCAAGCGGTGCTTCAAGAGAATCGCTTCTTGAGGCTGCCGCCGATAAAGGCGATATTACGGCGCTCGTAAACGTAGCGGGCGTCGCGCCCAAGGTTCGCCGCGATATACTCGAAATGACCGAGGAGAGCTACGATTTCGTTATGGGCATCAATACGAAGGGAACTCTCTTTTTAACACAGCTCGTTGCAAGGAAGATGCTTGAGGCGGGTAAGGGCGGAAGTATAGTGAATATCTCATCCTGCTCGGCTTATACGAGCTCCACGAGCCGCGGCGAATATTGCATTTCCAAGGCGGGAGTTTCTATGATAACGAAGCTTTTTGCGGACAGGCTATCGCGTGAGGGCATCACCGTAAACGAAATATGCCCCGGAATTATCGCTACCGGTATGACTGCGGCTGTCAAGGAAAAATACGATAATCTTATAGAGGGCGGACTCGTTCCTCTCGGGCGCTGGGGACAGCCCGAGGACGTTGCAAGGGCAGTGGCTGCACTTTGTGACGGCACGTTCAGATATACCACGGGACAGTCGTTTATCGTTGACGGAGGTATGCACATAAGAACGCTATGAGAAGCTATAATACGGTTATAATCGGTACGGGATGCGCGGGCTACAGTGCGGCGGAGCGTCTTTTCAGCCTCGGGGTACGCGATATCGCCATCGTTACCGAGGGAAGATTTATGGGCACGTCGCGTAATACGGGAAGCGATAAGCAGACGTACTATAAGCTCTCGCTGTGCGGTGCGGACGGCGACAGCGTTCGCGAAATGGCGGACACGCTCTACTCGGGTGGCGGCGTTATGGGCGAGCACGCGCTTTGCGAGGCGGCGTACTCCGTGCGCGCATTTATGCGCCTCGTTGAGCTCGGAGTGCCGTTCCCGACCAACGAATACGGCGAATACGCGGGATACAAGACCGACCACGATCCGCGCTCACGTGCAACCTCGTGCGGTCCGCTCACGTCAAAGTATATGACCGAGGCTCTTGAGCGCTCGGTTATGGATAAGGGCATTGAAATAATTGATCACGCGCGCGTTATAAGGATATTGACCGACGAAAACGGCGTCACGGGCATCGCCTGCGCCGACACCGTGACGGGCGTGATAACGGTTATCGCTTGCCAAAACGTCATTCTCGCAACGGGCGGTCCTGCCGGAATATACAAGAATACGGTATATCCCGAAAGTCAGCACGGCGCGACGGGACTTGCCATCGAAGCAGGCGCGTCGCTTTCCAATATGGAAGAGTGGCAGTACGGCATTGCGAGCACGAGCTTTCGTTGGAATCTCTCGGGCACGTATCAGCAGGTACTGCCGAGATATATTTCCGTTGACGAAAACGGAAACGAGCGCGAGTTTTTGTTCGATGAGCTTGGCGATAAATCGCTCGGACTTATTTTCCTCAAGGGTTATCAGTGGCCCTTTGATACGCGCAAGACGGACGGCTCGTCGAAGGTCGATCTGCTCGTAGCGAGAGAGATCAAAAGCGGCAAGCGGGTTTTCCTCGATTTCACAAAAAATCCAAAGGGGCTTGAAAAAGGCTTCTGCGTGCTTCCCGCCGAGGCATACGGCTATCTTGAAAATTCGGGTGCGCTTTTCGGTACGCCGATCGAGCGCCTTGCAAAGATGAATATGGGCGCGATCGAGCTGTATGCTGACCACGGCATCGACCTCTACGGCGAATATCTTGAAATTGCCGTCTGTGCACAGCACTGTAACGGCGGCGTTGCGGTGGATTCAAATTGGCAAAGTGACGTTCGCGGACTTTTCGCCGTCGGCGAGGCGGCAGGAACATTCGGCGTATACCGCCCGGGCGGAAGCGCGCTCAACTCCACGCAGGTGGGAGCTCTCCGTGCGGCGGAGTATATCGCCAAAAATCCGCGCTCGGCGACGTCTGTGCCCGAATACGCCGCACCGAGAGCAGGATACGGGCAGAGCAATCTCGCGGCTATACGCGACGCGTATCAGCGCGAAATGAGCGCCGCCGCCGACTTTGACCGAAGCACGGAAAAAATGAAGGCTCTTTTCGATAAGGCGTGCGCACTTGCAGACGGCTTCTTTGAAACGGCGCTTATCGGCGGCGAGCGCGAGACGGCGGAGCTTTATAAGCTTTACGATATGGTGCTGACACAATGCTCGGTGCTTTCGGCTATGATATGCTCGGGTGAGCGTATCGGCACTCACGGCTCGGCACTCGTTGACGGCAACCCGGATGCGAGTGACGGCAAGCTTCGTGCCACTCGCACGCTTACGAAGGGCAGAGAGTCGTATATTGACGGCGTTTCGCCGATGCCCGATCCCGAGCTGTGGTTTGAAACTCTGCTCGCAAGACGAAGGGAGGCAAATAAAAATGACGCGCTATAATCTCGGACTTGCTTCCGTGTCCTTTCGCCAAAATTCGCCCGAGGAGATACTCACGGCGATGAGTGCGGCAGGGCTTACGCACGTCGAGTGGGGCAGCGATATACACGCGCCGTACACCGACGCCGCGCGCCTTGAAGGGCTTGCGCAAATGCAGAAAAAATACGGCGTCGTCTGCTCGTCCTACGGAACGTATTTCCGCCTTGGGCAGACACCGCTGCGTGAGCTTGAAGGCTATATCGAGGCCGCAAAAATGCTCGGCACGAACGTGCTACGCCTTTGGTGTGGGGTAAAGAGCGGCGGCGATATGAACGCCGTCGAGCGCGACGCGCTTATTGCCGAATGCAGGGCGGCGAAAAAAATTGCGCGTGAATGCGGTGCGGTGCTCTGTATGGAGTCCCATATCAATACGTTTACGGAAAATCTTTCGGATACGCTGTATTTAATGGAGACTGTCGGCTCGGAGCATTTTCGTATGTATTGGCAGCCGTTTCAGTGGCTTGATGCAAAGGAAAACGTAAAGCTCGCGCGTGCCGTCGCGCCCTACACTGTGCACGTACACGTGTTCAATTGGAAAAATGACGACAGGCTTCCGCTAAAGGATGCAATCGGCACGTGGCGCGATTATTTGGCGGAATTCAGCGGCGAAAAAACGCTTTTGCTTGAGTTTATGCCGGACGGACTTATCGAAGCTCTGCCCAGAGAGGCGGATGCACTTCGGAATATCGTGAGGTGAATTTGTGAGAAGTATTTTTGTATGCAAAAGGTTCGATACGGTAAAGCGCGTGTACGCGGATGAGGTCAGGGTGCGTATTGACGCCGTAGCACCGCTTGACGCGAGGATCTACACCAAGGATGACGTTTTGGAAATGCGAGACTCGTTTGCCGACGTTAGCTTCATTTTTTCAACGTGGGGAATGCCGCAATTTTCGTGCGAGGAGATACGCGAGATATTTCCGTCGCTAAAATGCGTGTTTTACGCCGCGGGAACCGTGCAGTCGTTTGCGCGTCCGTTTATCGAGTGCGGCGTAAAGGTTTACAGCGCGTGGGCGGCAAACGCAGTGCCCGTCGCAGAATACACCGTGGCGCAGATAATACTTGCAAACAAGGGCTATTTCAAGCAAACGAGGCTGATGAAGGATAAGCGATTTTTCGAGTCCGAAACGCTCAAGGAAAACTGTGTCGGCAACTACGGCGAGCGTGTCGGTATTATCGGCTGCGGTATGATAGGCTCGCTGGTTGCCAAAATGCTTCGCGCGTATGACCTTACCGTATGCGTATACGATCCCTTTATCTCCGACGAGCGCGCGCGTGAGCTTGGCGTTACGAGGATGACGCTTGAGGAGCTTTTTGCGACCTGCCGCGTGGTGTCGAACCATCTGGCAAGCAATTCCGCGACCGTCGGTATGCTTGACTACGGGCTTTTCTCGTCGATGATGCCAAACGCGACGTTCATCAACACGGGCAGAGGCGCACAGGTGGTCGAGGAGGAGCTTGCGCGTGTCTTATTCGAGCGCGCGGACCTTACGGCACTTCTCGACGTTACCGAGCCTGAGCCGTGTGAGCCGACGAATCCGTTTTTCTCGCTTGACAACTGCTTTATGACACCGCATATTGCGGGAAGCCTCGGAAATGAGACCGTCCGTATGGCACGGTATATGGCGTGCGAGCTTGAGGCGTATGCTTTGGGTACGCCCACACGCTTTGAGGTCACGGCAAAAATGCTTGAAACTATGGCTTGACGAAATAGCCTCGCGTCAGCAACAATCTCATTAAGTTAAGACGTATACGTTATAACGACGCTTTAGATTTAACTTAATGACGTTGGACTGCTTGCGAGGCTTTTTTGCGTTAAGCTGCGTTTTTGTATTGCAATAATTGCGCTTGTGTGGTATAATGCTTGTATGAAACACTGAATTTTGCAACTTGCGAGGAATCGGTTATGAAAATAGATTTTTTAAACGGCGAGTGGAGCGATAAGCTCAGCGTCGCGTACACACACCGACACAGCGAAACGCCAAGCTTTACACAGCACACCGACTGTATCGAGGGCGGTGCGAATAAGGAGCACCAAGAGGGCTTTGACGCCATCGCGCTTCTTACAAAGGAGCGCTTCACGGGCCCGGCACACGCTTCGCTCACCTGTGAGTTCGAGGACTGCGGATGCGCGGAAATAATAATCGTGCCCGAAGCCGAGCTGTGTCCCGACGGCGCGACACGCTACGGCGCTTGCTACGAGGTCGTGCTCTACAAGGACGGCATCAACGTGTGGAGGCACTTCCGCGAGGGCGGAAAATGTAGCTGGCACAAGCACCTCGGCGTACTTTTTTCCGTTGCCGAAAAGGAGAAGCACACGCTTGACGTGACCGTAAAGGACGGATATATCGACGTGCGTGTTGACGCGATGGAAGCGTCCGTGCGATGCGAGGATATGTTCGAGAGCTTTTTCCTCGGCTTCGCGGTATGCGAGGGCGTGGTGCGCCTTTACGAGGGCGAGATTGGCGAGGCAGAGGACAAGCGTGCTCCCGACGAGCTTGAAAAAATGGACGAGTTCTTCGAGCGCCGACTCGACGGCTACGATGAGCATATGCTTCGCGACATAGAGGGCGCGAGGGAGTTTTACCCCTTTACCGCAAGCCTTTTGCCGATGCAAAGCGGCGCGCGCGTGCTCGACCTCGGATGCGGCACGGGACTTGAGCTTACAGAGTATTTTAAGCTCAACAAGGGCGCGAGCGTCGTGGGAATAGACCTCTCCGAAAAGATGCTCGACGCGCTTTCAAAAAAGCTTCGCGGATACGACGTTACACCCGTTCTCGGCTCGTATTTTGACCTGCCGTTTGGCGAGAGCACGTACGACGCGGCGGTGTCCGTCGAGTCGCTGCACCACTTCAAAAAGGAAGACAAGGTCGCGCTTTACAAAAAGCTTCACGCCGCGCTAAAGGACGGCGGATGCTTTATCCTCACCGACTACATAATCGACTCCGACGACGAGGAAGACAGACTTATGCGCGAGTTCGCGCGCCTTCGCGGACTTCAGGGCAAGAACGACGGCAATCTGTACCACTACGATACGCCGCTCACAGCACAGCACGAATGTGAGGCGCTGTATGAGGCGGGATTTTCCGAGGTAGAGGTTGTGAAGTGCTTCGGAAACACCAAAACTATAAAAGCGATCAAATGAGGACTTGGAGATATTATGGGAAAATTTGACGGGATTTTAATATGCACCGACCTTGACGGTACGCTTGTCACAAGCGACCACCGTATCTCGCGTGAAAATCTCGACGCGATAGAATATTTTAAGCGTGAGGGCGGTGCATTTACGTTCGTGACGGGGCGCGTTCCTTTGACGACGGGCGAGTTTTGCCGTACGGTACGCCCGAACGTGCCGATCGGATGCATCAACGGCGGTGCGATATTCGACCATATAAAGGGCGAGTATATATGGATGGCGTCGCTTGACGAAAGGGCGCTCGACATAATCGACTTCGTTGCAGAAAATATGCCGGATATTGGTATTCAGGCAAATACAGCAAGCGAGATATATTTTTGCAGAAACAACAGCGGCACCGAGTATTTCAGAGAAAGAACGGGCGTGCCGAACATCGAAAAGCATTACCGTGACATTGACGAGCCTATCTTAAAGGTGCTGTTTCTCTCTATGGACAACGAGCGCATAATCACGCTTGCCGAGCTTCTTAAAATGCATCCGCTCTACGGCGAGTTTGACTTCATACGCTCCGAGGCAACGCTTTACGAGCTGCTCCCGAAGGGCAACAGCAAGGGAAACGTGATGACGCGCCTTGTCAACTATCTCGGGCTTGATATGCAGAGGACCGTTGCGATAGGCGACTACGACAACGACGTGTCGATGCTTCGTGCGGCGAAGCTCGGCGTCGCCGTAGCAAATGCCGTTGACTCGGCAAAGGCTGCGGCTGATATGATAACCGTCAGCAACGACGAGCACGCGATAGCGAAGCTGATAGGCGATATCGACAGCGGAGCGATCGTGATTTGATGAATATGAAAGCGGTAATAGACCATTACGATAAACTCATAGATGAGAATAATGACCCCATCCGTGACCCCAAGCCGTTGAGGGAATATATGGAGAAGTGGGACGGGGACAAATTCATAGAAAGTATGCACCTTGATAAAACCAAATCTGTTTTGGAAATAGGCGTCGGAACGGGGAGAATAGCTATAAAAACTGCGCCATTGTGCCGAAAATTTATTGGGATTGATATTTCTCCCAAAACCGTTTTAAGAGCACAAGAGAATCTTTCCTTGTTTAAAAACGCTGAACTTATTTGCGACGATTTTGTTTCTTTTGCTTTTGCCGAATATTTTGATGTCATATATTCGTCTTTAACCTTTATGCATATAGCAGATAAATTATTGGCTATTAAAAAAGTCGCTTCATTGTTGAATAATGATGGATTGTTCGTTATATCACTTGATAAAAATCAAAGCGATTTTATTGATATTGGAACACGGAAAATAAAAATATATCCCGACAACCCAGCGGATATAGCTGAATTTATTTCGGAAGCAGAGCTGAAGCTTACAGATAAATTTGAAACTGAACACGCACACGTTATAGTCAGCCAAAAGCCTTCTCCTACTTGAGAAGGCTTGTCGCAGACCGCTTCTTCTGGTTGTAAAAATAAAAATCCCACAAACCGTTTGCGCGGTCTGTGGGAATTTTTCGTTATGGTGTTATTTTCGATAAGAACATCACTCACACAAATGAGTTTTATTCCTTACCCGTCCAGCAGTAGGTGCAGAGCTTTGATTTGTCAAGTCCGACAGCCTCGATCATATCGTCGATGCGCTGGAACGCGAGAGTCGTGAAGTTAAGCTCCTTGCAAATGTCCTCGACCATACCCTTGTATTCGGGTGTTTCGGGATCTGCGTAGAGGTGAAGCTTTGCCTTCGCTGCTTCCTCCGAGCCCTCACGGCGAAGGATAGTGCGTCGCGTGATAAGGTCAAGCTCGCTCTTGGAACGCGAGAAATTGAGGTACTTACAGCCGTACAGAAGCGGCGGGCACGCCGTTCTTATGTGAACCTCCTTCGCACCGCTCTGATAGAGAAACTCGGTCGT
>JAZNBZ010000108.1:0-12744 GCA_045587285.1 Candidatus Flemingiibacterium sp.
ATAAATTCTGCCTGATACTGTGGGAACACGAGCCAATACGAAGTCCCGAGCTATCCAAACTGTGTGCAGAACAGCTCGGCTGGAAGCCAAGCACCACATATACGGTAATCAAGCGCTTGTCCGACCGTGGTGTGCTGAAGAACGAGAATATGATCGTCACCTCGCTTGTTTCCAAAGACGAAGTACAGGCGGCGGAAATTGAGGAATTCGTGGAGGAAAAGTTTGAAGGTTCTGTTCCCGCATTCTTTGCGGCATTTGCGAGAAAGAAAAAGTTTTCCGATAAGGAGCTTGATGAGCTGCAGGCAATGATCGACCGTGCAAGGAAGGAGTGAAGCCGATGAACGGGTTGTTTTATACGATTCTTAAAATGAGCATATCTGCGAGCATCCTTGTACTTGTGGTTTTGCTCTTGCGGCTGATTTTGAAGAAAGCTCCAAAATGGGTAAGTGTTCTGTTATGGGCATTGGTTGCAATCCGCCTCATCTGCCCGTTTGCCATAGAAAGTCCCTTTAGCTTGATGCCGGATATGGACTACCTTGTTGTAAGAGAAGCCACATCGTATGCCGATGCGGGATTGGGTGATTCCCCGGATGATATACCGGAGTATGTGATTGGCGGCAATCAATTCGGAGATGAAGCAACGGCACAGCCCGCTCCAATCGATACTGTTACCCAAGACAATCAAGGAGTCAATATTGAATTGATTCTGAACCTCATATGGCTTTCGGGAATTGCAGTGATGCTGACATATATGATCGTCAGCTGTATATGCGTGTACCGCCGCATACAAAATTCCACGCAGTTCCGAGACAATATTTATACGAGTAATGCTGTAACCTCGCCGTTTGTATTCGGCATCGTTAAACCTCGTATCTACTTACCGGAAAGCATGGATGCTGTCAGCATGAGTTATGTAATTGCTCATGAAGAATCGCACGTGCGCCGCCGTGATCACTGGTGGAAGCCGCTCGGATTTATACTGCTCGCCGTCCACTGGTTTAATCCGATTATCTGGCTTGCGTACATACTTCTTTGCCGCGATATCGAGATGGCTTGCGACGAGCGTGTGATACGAGAAATGGAAGAACGTGAGCGAGTGGACTATTCCGAAGCTCTGCTCGACTGCAGCGTAGATAGACGAATGATTACAGCCTGCCCGCTTGCGTTCGGTGAAAATAATGTGAAAGAGAGGATAAGGACTGTGTTAAATTATAAGAAACCCGCATTTTGGATTGTTATTTTGGCAGTGATCGCTTGCGTTGTGGCAGCGATATGCTTCTTAACGAATCCTCAAAAGAATAATGAATCTGATATAACATACACGAGGCACGGGATCGCACTCTCCTTGCCCGAGGCATTCCGGCAGGAAGCTGTCACCGTAAAATCCCCCGATGAGTTAACTGAAAATACGATCGCTGAGTTTTATCAAACAGCAGTTCTCGATTATTGCGGTGGTTGGATATTTTCAGTAATCCGTCACGCAGAAGATGACTTGGTACCTAATGAAGTAAACCCCGGCGGTATTTATTACTTTGCTCATGATGATGCATATTGGTATGCTATCAAATCACCCACCGATCTGCAGACAGACCCGACCTCGAAGGAGCTTGGTGATGAATATGAAATGCTCACTTCACAAAGAGATGAAGTCATTCGCTTGATTATGGAAAAGAATCCGACTCTTGTAAGCACAAGTAATACCGAGGTCAGCACTTATGTAATGGGCGCTTATGTAAACAAGCAAAATGCAGAAGCTTCTTCTATCAAAGAAGGCTTTGGTGCCAACAGAATCAAGATTAAGCATATAAACTCCAATGGTCAGCTTGTAAATGTTACATTGGGAATCAACATGCCGAAAGAATGGACAATAAAGTACGATTATCAATCCTATGAAATGATTCCGTTTGCCGAATACGCTAACATTAAAAATGGCAGTGACTACGTTGGCGGTATCGGATTCTTAACCTACGATTTGCCGGCAGAGCAAGCAGACATTCCCGAAGCAATCTTTAACCAGATCGCTATGGGTGCAATGACATTCTGGAACATTCGTCAGCATTTTGATTTGGTTACCGCTGAAGACTCGCCCTACAGTACCGCCCTTACATCGGTTTTGTATTCCTCCAAGGCATTCCAGGACGGAAAAGAGCGTAGTAATAGTGCCATTGTTTCCTACCATCCGGAATATAAAATGTATATCGCACTGCAGCTTACAGACGGAACAAAAGACAGAACCATTCTATCCGAAGAAGAACTTCGGTATGTAGCCGAAAGTATTGAGTGGATAGGTGTTGAATTCAGTGACACCGGAGCGGATGCTTCAAGTCAGAGTGAGCTTTTCAAGAAAACCGTAGATTATCTGTCACAGGAATTCCATGATGTGTATGATCCGTATTATCAAATATTGAATCTTGCGATTTTTGACTGGACTGAAAATGGTAACGAGGCAACATTCCGTTACACAGTGACACACCAGTATTGGAACAGAGATCCCGACACTGTGGATTACATCAAAGCCGCTAAAGACGATCCCGAGCGCTATGAAATGATGTGTAAGGATTACTTGGTGGCTAAAGTAAGCAATTTTTACTTCAAGGTATTGCTGAACGGCGACGAAATTGAGCTCTATTCCAATGAATCGCCCACCGGAGTCGAATGGAAACCGAGAAAGATTGCTGATTATTTGCCCAAGTCATCACTCCCCATTACAATAACAGAAGTAAATCGGGATTCTGTGATGGAGCACGGAACCCATGAATACATCCACGAGCAAAGTGAGTACACAAGATATTTTCAGATAAGCACACGCGACAAATATACCAATATCCGCATTACTTCTATGACGCTTGGAGAAACAGGCATGGAGGTTGGCGATGTACATTACACATTCCACGAATTTACTTCCCAAAAGCCTCTGCTTATAGGCGTGACTTTCTACGGAGATATGTCCTCCTACGGACTCTTGTTAACGGATGCCAATGGAGTTGAACATCAATATATGATCTATGAAAGCGGAAAACACGGTTCTGTAGTTCTTCAGGAATATTGATGAGGATGAATTGAATGGAAACCGAGAAAGATTGCTGATTATTTGCCTAATTTGAAATATGATTGCTTAATTACAGCAAATACTGCTTAATAATACGAAAATACCCGTAAGTCTAAAAAGCTTACGGGTACTTTTATGAACAAGATGTATCTTTTTCAAAATCTATTGACAATATGTGTCTACTGTGGTAGACTATATACAGAGAGTCTACTGCAGTAGACACGCAAGGAGGACAACAAAATGAGCATTCCAAAGATACATGAAGGTGAATACAGATTCTGCTTGATTATGTGGGAGCATGAGCCGGTGAGTGCCGGTGAGCTTGCACGTCTGTGCGCAGATCAGCTTGGCTGGAAACGTACAACTACATACACGATTATCAAACGGTTGGGAGAGAGAGGCGTACTTGTGAACGATAACGGCATTGTCACATCGTTGGTTTCCAAGGACGATGCACAATCCTATGAGATTGACGAATTGGTGGAGAAAAAGTTTGAAGGTTCACTTCCTGCGTTTATTGCTGCATTTACAAGGCGTCAAGATGTATCCGCAGCCGAACTGGATGAACTGCAGGCGATGATTGATCGAGCGAGAAATGGAGGAAGTAAATGACGGAAATATTTTTTCATGTTGTAAATATGAGCATTACGGCAAGCATTCTGGCTGCTGTTGTATTGCTCCTACGCCTGCTTTTGAAGAAAGCTCCGAAATGGATTAGTGTTCTTCTTTGGGGGCTGGTTGCAATTCGACTTGTTTTTCCGTTTGCAATAGAAAGCCCGTTCAGCCTGATACCTGAAACGGATTGGGTTGTTCAGGAAACCATGGTAGAAGAAGATAAGTTTATTTATAGTGCTCCTGACACCACTTCTGCAGATGATACTACTCCCGTCAAGGATATTCCGGTATACTATTATCCCACAGAGCCGGCAATTGAAATTCATAGAGAATTCAGCGTGTCATTTATGCTTTGCTGTATATGGCTCGCGGGAATAGTAGTATTGATTTTACATACAGTGATCTCATCCACACGTCTGCGTCGAAGTGTGGCAACTGCAATTCGTATCAAGGATAACGTGTGGGAAAGCTCTGCTGTAGATTCACCGTTTGTGCTCGGTCTGATCCGCCCGCGTATTTATGTTCCACGAGGCATGACGGAGGAAAATCTCACTTATGTGATCGCACATGAAGAAGCACATATCCGCCGGCGTGACCATTGGTGGAAGCCGTTCGGATTTCTTCTTCTGACAATTCATTGGTTTAATCCTGTCTTGTGGCTTGCATATATCCTCCTCTGCAGGGATATTGAAATGGCGTGCGATGAGCGTGTAATCAAGGAATATGACGAAGTACAGCGTGCTGACTATTCTGAAGCATTACTAAACTGCAGCGTGAACAGAAAGATGATTTCCGCATGTCCTCTGGCTTTTGGAGAGGTTGGCGTGAAGGAAAGAATCAAGTCTGTGCTGAATTATAAGAAACCAGCGTTCTGGATTATTATAACAGCCATCATTGTATGTGCAATCGTAGCAGTATGCTTTCTGACGAATCCTCAATCAAAAGCAGATGCACCGGACGGAAGCTACACATTGGAAATCTATTTTGATTTAGATTATGAGCTTACGGCGCCACTGAAAGAAAGTAATGATGTCAAGGTCGTTATTGACGATCTGATGAATGTATGGGTTTATGACGGTAAGCAACTTATGTCTGGCGGACTTTATAAAGAAATAGAGCTGAACAACCGAAATTTTGATGTTCTGTTTGAAAACACAGCGGTAGATATCGGGCTCATCATGGATCTTCGCAAATCCGTCCGATCCTCATGGGTTATGACATATACAGCTTCCGAAAACGGACACCATCCGTATTTGATAATAGTTGATGATGATGAACAGGTTTATCTTGTGGTCGCTGACTACACCGGCGGAATGCCTATAAGAGTCAGCGGTGTTTTTAAGCTTCATAAAAATGTCCCAGAACAGCTTGAGGCAATTGATTTTGTTGATTTTATTGAGAATCAGGACGGAATGTATAGCTACGTTGACCGTTTCATTGAACATAAAGATTTCCCAGGGGTTTCGTTCCACTATACACCACAAAAAATCATTGCAAAGACAGCAGCCGGTGAACACGCTATTCTTAGCGAAGAAACAATTTGGAATTGCTATTTTTCCGATGTCACAGGGGATGGAAAAGCAGATTTATGTGCTACGGTAACCAAGACCAAGCCTTTCATTGCAAGACGTGTTGTTGTATATGATTATGCCGAACGCAGAAAATATGAATTCTCTGATCGTGATGGTAATCACTACATTTTAAGCAATGAGAACGGCTTTTTGACTGTAAATCGGTACGCCAATGCGGAGGCATATGAAAATGAACCTGCATCCAAAGGCAGCCTTACAATTATAAATGGCAATCTGTATCTTTTTGTCTATGCTATGAACACACCGGCTGAAAATAACCCCATCACACTCGACGATGTTATCGCACTTACAGCCAAGGGTGAAAATCTCACATGGTCCGACTTCGCCGGATATTCCCACACCGACATTGGCTCCGGACTGTATATATGGCATCTTCCCATCGACGAAGTATTTTCCGTAAAAGTCGGTGGCGGTTCGATAATGTCGGCACCTGCGTATATTTACCTCTGTGCAGGCTCTGGTGATGCTGAAAAACGCATAGACATCCGTGACGGCGGTGTGCAGGAGTTTATTCATTTACAGCAAAAAAACAACATTGCCCCAACTGATATTACGGATGAAGACAAGGAAAACTTTTCCTACACTATTCTGACAGACAGCTTGGAATTTACTGATCCAAAGACACAGATATATTCCAAAATGTTAAACGCTATTGATTATTACAATTCTGCGCATATTGAGTTTTACCCGTATATGCTGAACTCCAATATGAAAGTTGTTTGTGAGCTTGATCTTGATAGCGGCAAAGCGTATCAAGCAAGTTATATAAATGGCAAACTCACGCAAGAATACTTTAGTGATGGTGAAACTGTATCCGGATTGAACCATAAGCAAAAATATTACGATGCAGATTATTGTGAAGCATTTACTCGCGAAGATTCCGGAGCAATATCGCTTTCAGATAGAGTTACAATCGGAGAGGATGGGCTTCCGTGTTATTACTATCGCAGGAATGTAACGAACTGTCCTTTATCTTCTTATACGTTGTTTCCACAAGAGCTTGCATTCAGTTACCTTGCTAACTTCTCACGGTGGACTATCGTTGAAGAAACCACATTCCTCGGGCGCCAATGTATTGTGATTGAAGGTAATAACAGTCCTTATATATCCGACAAGCATAATGCAAACACATTCCGCCTTACAGTTGATAAGGAAACCGGTATTGTGCTGATGCTTACGGGCGAAAAAAACGGTAAAGCTACGAAAATGATTGAAGTAACTGCGCTCGAACTTGGTATCAGTTCTGTCTATCAAGTTATACTTACCGATATAGACCTTAGTGAGTATTCAATCAAATGAAAATAAAATCGAAGAAATTTATGAAAGGATAACCTATGCAATTATACATCGAAAAATCATTGTTTTTCTTATTAATATCAGCTATTGCCACTGCGGTGATATTACTTATCGAGAAGCTTGTTAAAAAGAAAGAACCTCGCGTTATAGTCAAACACATTTTTGTTGCAGTGTTTATAGTGTATGCTTTGATTTTATTAGACACGACCGTTAATGAAAGCCGTCATTTTTTCCGAGAACGAATGATTGATTTTACCCCTTTCGATAATCTTTTGCGTCTTTTTAATACTTATAATCCGCGCGAGACTGAACTCCTTTTAATGAATATCATTATGTTTACACCGTTTGGCATATTATTTCCGCTTGCATTCAAAAAGCATTTTGGACTTACGATACTGATAAGTGTTCTGTTTGGTTTTAATATTGAATGTATGCAGTACGTATTTATTCGCGGAGTATTTGAATTTGATGTTGTTGTTTATCGCACAATCGGAGTCATAATTGGGTATCTGGTATTTTGTGTGGCACTGCAAATAATGAAGAAACTATCACACAAACCTACCTTTGCATGATAAACAATACTATTTGTTACACATTTGGGCAATATAAGTACAGCGCAGTTCCAAAATCGGAACTGCGCTGTACTTATATTCTCTCAAATCCAAGATACCGTGTCCCTTGGAAAGTCAGATTACCTTGATCACCTTCCACGAGCATACCGTATTCCTGACCGGTCATATGTAACTCCATCCGGTCACCGCTGTCGACCTGAAAGGTGACATAGTAGCTGGTGGAATGGTGAGTATGGTGATCGTGGTGATGATGCGAAACATTCGCCCGCTTGGATACAACAGTAGCCGGCACAGTGAGTCTCGGCGAGTTGTTGTTTTTATTCCACTGACCAATGCCACGAACGATCGTCACAATAAATATGCCAAACACCAGGATGAACATCAGCGTGAACATTACGCCGAACATCCCGAAACCGAAAGCAAATCCAAATCCCATGTTATCTGCCTTTCTGTGTTATATATAAAATAATATTTTAACAATTATTCTTTGTGCCGATATAAGTATAGCATACTCTTCCCTCTCATTCAAGTATTAAATATGAAATTTTCAATTTACCACCTTTACTCACATTCTATCAAACACAATCTGCTTTCTCAAATACAAATTTGAAATATCAGTCAGAACCGCTCTGCAGCACGGAGCAATCCTCATTTCATCTGCAATATTCTCACTGGTAGTATAATCATCCTGATACAGTTTCTCTACTACTTCATCCTCTGTCTGAAGATCAAACACATCACGATCAAAGCAACGAACCGTTTCAGCTGTTGTCAGCTTAACCTTATGTAGAAGCTTCATAATTTGCCTCTCGCTATCAGTCCTTTTGTCACGGCGAAAAACCTGCTTTGCATATTCTACGGGAAATTTGTCCCTGAACACCATACGAACGAATGATACCACATCAAGAAGCGGATTTACTTCTATTGGCGTGATATACAATCTGGACAAGAGATCGTAAAGCGCATCTTCGTATGTATCTCCGATACCTTCCTCTATAAGCCCACGACGTATCATCCAGAACATTACCGCGGAAGCACTCATTGAATCTGCATAATTGACTTCCTTTTTCTTTGCTTCAAACTGCGCCTCCAACTCATCCTTCGTTAGAATTTGCCAGTAAAGTGTGCTCCACAAAATCATCTCCGACATATTGGGCGTTGTTTCACTGCCATTAACAACAAGAATGGGACAACGCTTTCCTGCAATATTTCCGCTGAACCGTAACCTACCTACTGCTGTATATAATTTTTTCATCTGCTTTATCTCCTTTGGTTTATAATCTTTGAAAGTTTTTATTTACATTGCAATTTTCTTTTTTCTGCTGTCTGTGCGCACTCACTTATCAGTCGATCACACATATACTCACCAAACATCCCGATATGGGCTTGTTCTTTCGGCAACCCGAAGCGAATCTGCAGCCAATGATATGCTTCTTTCTTTGTCATACGGCCGCTCTTCCACAACTGGTCGAAAGCGTGATGGGCGCGGATTCTCTTATTTCTTAGTTCCGAGTTTGCCAGTGTTCCCATCGGGAGTTTGCTTTCGCCATGAGCAGCAACGTAAGCATCGCACACCGGATACCGGTCACACACATACATATAACTATTTTTGTTAAGCGTCGCTTCGCCGTACACCACAGTTGCCGGGCGAAGTTTCGCTTCGGCACCGCAATACGGACAGCGTATGGTGTTCTTCTTTTTCAATTGATTTCCTCCTCTCATATTTTTTCGGGTTCATCCCACACCTATATTATACACTTTTTGTGCGAAGATCCCCCTACAAGAAAATGAGCATCGAAAACAGTTGATATGTCTCTATAAGGAAAAAACTTTACAAACGAACACTTACGGTTCTAATTTGTAAAGTCTTTTTGTTATTATAGATAATACCGCTGCAACTAAACTTCAAAGAATCCTAATATGAATTTAAGTTTTCACCATGTTCTCATCTATATTTGTCACATTATTATTCAACACCGTACTACTCTATTTTGCTAAAAAATTCATGCTCCCATTTGACATAACTGATAACCTGAAACCGTACACAGCTTCCTAAATATCTCTCCAACACTTCTTTTTGATAATCAAAGCAGATAATCATTCCCTGAGCACCACGGATATCAAGTCCTCTCTTGAAGCGCTTGATACGCGGCAGATCAAAGGTATGTGCAAACAGCACAGGGATACCGTCTTCCGTGATTGCATCATTTTCGATTGCGGAGGTTGAATCTTGTTCTTCTAGATCCGTCATAAGGATGTCGTTTAGTTGTTTACACAAGGAAGGATTGCAGAGTAGCTGAAGTAATCTTTCTCCTTTACTGTCATTGGTGAGAAAATAGAAATGCTCGTAACTGTCCTCGTGGATCGCATACGGCGTATTGGAAGGTGTTGTCAAAACCTTATAAGCCATTTCCATTGTATTTCCGAATAGTAGCGCCTTTACGCAATCGGGTGAGTATTGTTCCCGTAAACGATCAAAACAAAGCGTATGCGTTAGTAATGCCTTTGTACGCATTTCGGATTTATGCTCCCACTTTATCAAAGAGTCACCCAAATTGTAAACGACAAATATATCTTCTTCCGACAGCAATACTCCTACGGAACGCGCGCCATGAATTTTAACGGTCACTGTCCCCATTGCTTTGATTTCCCGGGAATTAAAAAACGTAGGCACATCAATCCGTAAATCGGTTGAAGGGAGATTTTCCGCGAATACATCCGGTTTGCTGTCACGATAAATTTGAACGCCCGCATTCATCATGGTTACAGTTGCTTCCGCCATACGATGCAATCGAAGCCGCCGCGTGATCTCGCTTTTTAGATGATTGGTGTCGTTTGCCCCGGTCAGCCAGAATGCAAATCGATCCGGATTTTTCTCAAGCAGCATCGTCTTTCCGTTTCTTGAAAGGCGGAAAGCACGGTACTGATCGGCGTAGTAAGTGTGAATCCACTTGTATGCTTTTAAGTCCTTGATTACGTTTTCCTTGTATCTCTCACCACCCGTCAGTCTGGACAGTTGATCGACAGGGAATTCACCACATACAGCAATCAAAGAAAGAATCATATATCGCATGGAATCGTCTTGGGGTATGGGTATTTGTTTTTTCACTGGTTGTTCTCCTTTCGCGAATCATTTTTACCGTTACCGCTAATCACTCCGGTAAAAAAGCATAGATGGCAAAACGCCGTTATCATTGTAAATAAACACTTTTGGTGGATTTATACCGTACTGCCAAATCGATTGTATGAGTATGCGGCGTTTCTGCATCCTGGTATATTAACTGTCATAACGACTAGAAAGCCACTTGGAAAACTGTTCTTTACTCATAATCAGAATCCGTGTAATATCTTTTTCGCCAAGAACCGTTGTGTGATATGCATCACAGTGTAGTCCTCCATCGTCTTTGAGAAAAAAGGTTGCTACGACATCAAGCAACTGCTTTTGTTCGGTATTGTCATAATCGAGCACTCTCCCGATACCAAGTGACTTGTCATATTCATGGATAAAACAGACTGTACATTCATCAAAACGATGTATTTGATGTGTTCCTAAATATCTCTCAATCATGAAATAAGCGGGATCAGTCAGATACTCCGAGCTTTTCCATGATTTCGCCTTTGGAACAAGTCCGGGAAAGGTCAGTTCTACAATACCGTCATGCTCGTTCACGGTCATATCAAGTTGTTTTTCTGCCTCTATTAGATATTCCGGTCTCCGAATATCGGTTGCCAGATATAAGAGATGCCGCAATCTGCGCGTAATCTGTTCACTTGTTAGTGCAGTGTCTTTTAACAGGAATTTGAAATTCCCCGGCAACCGTATTGGCAACGGTGTATTGATGTCTTCCAGCAAAAGTAACACCTTTCGTATATCGCTGCAAATCCCGTTGATATTCTTTTTCATCGCAACCAGCATCTTGTCAGGCGTACTTCGGGAATCCGTTTCTGTAGGAGTTTGTTTTTCCGGATATGTCACCATATCCAACCACTCTTCGCGTGTGATTTGTCTGACTTTGGGTTTCTTACTTGCTTTCATCTCTATACTCCTTTGTGTGTTATTTCGGCACAATCATTATATCATAAATTTTCCTTGCTTTTGAATTTTGAAAATTTATGATCAAATAAAAG
Organism: Candidatus Flemingiibacterium sp.; assembly: GCA_045587285.1. Taxonomy (GTDB): domain Bacteria; phylum Bacillota; class Clostridia; order Oscillospirales; family CAG-272; genus Flemingiibacterium. The sequence continues at coordinate 11,253 of JAZNBZ010000108.1, forward strand.
CTTCATTGATTCTGCCGAAGCGTAGCGTAGGCATCATTGCTTTTATTATATCATGATCACAACTATTTCACAAGAAAATCCCAGGGTAAGTTGTGAGACGAATATGGGTAAGTTTTGTACGACAGTTTTTCATTCACGCTTTACAAGTGTTTCTCGTCTTCCAGCCGACTTCACACACATTTTAAACCGGAACAGTTCACTATTCTCTGCGTACGATAAAGCAAGTTCGTCCCCTTCCCTTATTGCTATAACTTTATCTTTAATACTTCCTTTGCAATCTGATAACTATAATAACATATATCGTAATCTGCTGCAATTGGGGCAAAAATCCCCGTACGTTAAGGAAAAATTTGATTTTCGCCACTATATTTTCGATATTCAAATTTGAGACGCTATATAATTCGATTTCTTCGACGATTTCAGGCGATTTAAGTTTGATGCATAGTATCCCAAAATAAAAACGCCGCAGACATTCTTACTTGAATATCTGCGGCTTCACACAAAAGAACCATGCACATTTTTTGTACATGGCTCTTCTTTTTTATTCAGCCTTTTGGTGTAGTAACCGCGTGGCTGAATTTTCCAACATCATGCATCTCCGTAATCTGTGCACATCTATGTGCATTTTGGTGTAGTTGTGGTGTAGTTGTTTAGTAACCGTCCCACACAACTCGTTATATCTCTTTATTTTTCGCTTTTTCTCACGTTTTCACGTGCATCTTAGTCCAAGCTCTTCATCGTGGGGAACAAGAGCACGTCGCGGATAGCCGCCGAGTCGGTAAAGAGCATACAGAGTCTGTCGATGCCGTAGCCGATACCGCCCGTGGGGGGCATACCGATCTCGAGCGCGTTAAGGAAGTCCTCGTCGGTGTGATTTGCTTCCTCGTCGCCCTTTGCGAACTGCTCCTCCTGCGCCGCGAAGCGCGCGCGCTGGTCGATCGGGTCGTTAAGCTCGGAGTATGCGTTGCACATCTCCCAGCCGTTCATAAACATCTCGAAGCGCTCAACGTATTCGGAATCGTCGGGCTTCTTCTTGGTAAGCGGCGAGATCTCGATCGGATGGTCCATAACGAAGGTAGGCTGAACAAGGTGATGCTCAACGAACTCCTCGAAGAAGAGATTGAGTATATCGCCCTTGGTGTGGCGGTCCTCGTAGTGAACGCCCTTCTCGTCTGCAATGCGGCGAGCGTCCTCAAGCGTTTTAATCTCCTTGAAGTCAACGCCCGAGTACTTCTTAACCGCGTCAACCATAGTGATGCGCTCGAACGGCTTGCCGAGGACCATCTCAACGCCGTTGTAAACGATAGTGGTCGTACCGAGCACCTCCTTTGCCACGTGGCGGAACATATTCTCGGTAAGGTCCATCATACCGTGGTAGTCGGTGTACGCCTGATAAAGCTCCATAAGCGTGAACTCGGGATTGTGACGGGTGTCAAGTCCCTCGTTACGAAGTCGGAGGCCAAGCGGTCTTAGGAAGACAACCCAGTCAGGC
>JAZNBZ010000109.1:0-2112 GCA_045587285.1 Candidatus Flemingiibacterium sp.
AAAGCCCCCCAGGGGATGTCCACGGGGGCTTTTTTGGTGAGAATATCGTCCACGTGCATCAAAAGCGGGAAATCCGCCGGGTCTAACACTCCCCTTGCAGATGCGGCGCGGATGGCCCGGGCAACGCGCTCTGCCACAACCAGGCTCTCCAGCGTCACCCCGGAAAGCTCCTCTTTTGCCCGGTCTATGTCAAGACCCCTTCCCAGAAGCACGCCTATCAGCCTCGTCCTTCCGCCGTAGACGGTAACGTAAAGGTCGCCGAGTCCTACCGCGAGCACCTCAAGATCGCCCTCGGAGCGGATATCGAGCAGCTTTTTCATCTCGCGCACGCACTGGTAGTAAACGCCTGCCTGCGAGTTGTAGTGAAGCTCGCTGTCGATGCCGAACTCACGCTGATTAAGTCCGATAGTGAGAGCAATTCCAAGCGCGTAGCCGTTTTTGAGCGCGACCGCGCTCTCGATGCCGACGACGTTTGTCGAAAGGCTGACGTGATAGTAATCGGTTGCCATAACGCTTTTTAAAAATTCGAGCGTTTTCATATCGTCGCCGCAGAAGGTGACCTCAGTCTGGTCGTGTACGACGAGCTCGTAGCTCGTGCAAGGTCCGCCGATGGCGTTTAAGTTACGACGAAGTCCTTTTTCTGCAAGACGTGCGCGCCATAATTCGGGGTAGCAGAGAAGCGTGCCGTCGGGCAGGTCGTAAAGCCCCTTTGTGACGGAGAGGACGGGTATTTCCTCGGGAATGGCGGGCAGAACGACGTCGCCGAACCAGTCAACGCCGAAGCTCGACACGCCGCCGATTATCATATCCGCACCGTTTATCGCCTCGTCCATTTCTTCAATTTGATAGTACTTCACGCCGCTCGGGAAGGGAAGCGGAAGCTTCGGGTGCTTGCCGGTCTCACGGCAGGCATTTATTATGTCGCGGTCGAGCGGCGTGCCGACAAGGCGCACCTCGTTGCCGTTTTCGCGTGCGGGAAAGGCGAGCGCCGAGCCCATCATTCCCGCGCCGATTATCGTTACTGTTGCCATTGTGGTTCTCCTTTTGTATTTGTGTTTGAAAAAAAGTGAAAATACTTGAAAAAATATGAAAACGGTGATATAGTATTATTATAGCGTATAAATCGCGCTGTGTCAAGAACTGACGCGTGTTTTGGAAGGTTGTCAGAATGTAGGCGCGAGAGTTTCAAGCTTTTGCATTTATTTGCAAGAAACGAGGGGAATTATGTTTCAATACGAACGTCACGAAATGATAATGAAGCTTTTGAGAGATAGAAAAAGCGCGTCGGTTAAGGAGCTTGCGGCGCTTTTGTACGTGAGCGAGGCGTCCGTTCGCCGCGACGTTGAAAAGCTGTTGGCGCAGGGGCTTGTCCGTCGCGTGTACGGCGGTGTCGTGCTTGCCGATCACGGCGGCAGTGTTCCGATAAACCTGCGTGACGGCGAGCACGGTGCGGTGAAAAGCGAGCTTGCGATGCGTGCCGCTGCACTTGTAAGCGACGGCGACACGATAATACTCGACGCGTCGTCAACCGTACGCCGAATGGTGAAATATCTTGCAGGCAAGCGAAACGTAACGGTTATCACCAACAATTTGCGTGTTTTCGAGGATGCGGCGAGTCTCGGACTTGAAAGCCGCGGCTTTAAGATATATTCGACGGGCGGCATTTTCTTAGCTGACGAATATGCGCTTGCAGGATACGCGGCAGGCGAATTTATTCGTTCGGTGAATGCGGACGCGGTGTTCTTTTCATCGCAGGGGCTTTCCGATGACGGCGAGGTGAGCGACAGCTCGGAGGAGCAGACGGCGCTTCGCAGAATTATGTTAAGCCGCTCGAAAAAGAAATATTTTCTGTGTGACAGCTCGAAGCTTGGTGAGCGCAGAGCGCACAAGCTTTGTGACGTAAGCGAGATTACGGGAGTTATTTGCGACGTGAATTTGGATTGACACGCGCGCTTTGCGTGCGGCTTCGCGCTCTCGGTCGGGGACGGCGTTCCTGACGCCCCGCCAACGAGCGGCTACCGCTCATTAACCTCGCGCGTTTCACGCGCTCGGGGAGACGAAAAGGGGGAGGAGGAACTATCTCAGTCGCCGACAGCTCCTCCTCCCCCTTTT
>JAZNBZ010000110.1:0-10108 GCA_045587285.1 Candidatus Flemingiibacterium sp.
ACAGATTACTCTAAACTTCGTGCCCGCAGGCTCCCACAGTCACGGCTTCGCCGCGCCAGCTCCCTCCCGGAGGGAGCCTTTATCTTGCCTTCTCCTCACCTATTGCTCTATTATACGCTTCCTCTTTAAAAAATCTGTTGCCTATACGGCTCAACTATATAATTCTTACCGAACCACGCGCCAAGCGCGTGGTTTTGGTATACAAAAAACGGCACACCGTCACATTAATACGGTGCGCCGTCATTTTATTTACAGTGAAAAAATTTTTTGATATTTCTCCGTCTGCTCCTTTACGGGAAGAACCGTCGGCAAGCTGTCACACATACCGAGCGCGAGATATTTAGAGCGCGCGTAGTCGTGATACGGCAGAATTTTCACCTTTACCACGTTTTTCAGCTCCGATAAAAACGCCGCGATTTTCTCAATCTGATCCTCGTTATATTCGGGGACATACGGTATTCTGACCTCGATTTTTTTATCTTGAGAGTCTATGTATTTTATATTCTCGAGAATGATTTTATTTGAGTGACCCGTACATCTTATATGACAGTCCTCGTCATACGCCTTGATGTCGTAGAGAAAAACGTCGGTGTGCGGCATTACAGCATCTATCGCTTCCCTCTTTACGTATCCGCAGGTATCGACCGCCGTATTGATTCCGCGCTCTTTACATCTACGCAAAATTTCGGCGCAAAACTCGGGAAAAAGCAAACATTCGCCGCCCGAGAGCGTAACACCTCCGCCCGAATTTTTATAAAATTCGATATCTTCGGATAGGATGTCAACTATCTTTTCAATCTCAATATCCTCACCATAAAGCTTCAGCGCCTCCGCAGGACACACCTGTACGCATTTACCGCACTGTACGCACTTTTCTCTGTCAAAAGTATGTATACCCTGTGTGACAGTGTGACAGTCGCACACTTTTGCACACTCGCCGCATCCGACGCACTTATGCGAGAAATATCCAAGCTCCGCTTTCGGGTTGATCCCCTCGGGGTTGTGGCACCAAACGCATTTGAGTGGGCATCCCTTGAAAAACACGGTAGTGCGTATTCCGTCGCCGTCGTGGACGGCAAACCGCTTGAATTCTAGTATTTTAGGCTTGTTCATCAGTTTTTCTCCATCAGTGCTCAATATTCTCCGCGCGAAGTATATACGCATCCTGCTCCGCTTTGTCAAGCGAATTCCAAAGAGCGTTCCAACCCGTAACGCGAATCGAAAGATTCTTGTATCTGTCGGGGTGAGCCTGCGCATCGAGCAAGGTTTTATGGTCAAGTACGTTAAACTGAATATCCGTGCCGCCGTTCATCATATAGGTGTCGATAACCGCCTTCATTGCAACAAGACCGTCATCGCCCTCAGTTGCTGACGGATGAAGCATAACGTCAAGGCAATATGAGTCGGTGTAGTGATAAGGATGCGCGCTGATACCCGATTTAACAAGCGCGGTAACGCCGCTTCTGTCAGCGCCCGGAGCCGGACTTCCGTTCTTGCCAAGCTCCTCGCCTGCACGCCTGCCATCCGGGGTGGCAAGCGTCTTTTTGCCGTACCAGACGAAATAATACGCCGAGTGCATACTCGTTTTATAAACGCCGCCTCGGGAGTTTGGACGGTTGTTTATCTTTATCGCGAAATAGTCTGCGATTGCAGAGGCGTATGCGTCCGCCATAGGGTCGCCGTTTCCGAATTTATGCTTTGATTTGAGGATGCGCGTACGGAGCGCCTCGTAACCTTCCCAGTTGTTTTCAAGAGCCCTGCCAAGCTCTTCAAGGGTAATAAGCTTCTCGTCATATACAAGCTCCTTAACACCCATAAGCGAGTCTACGAGGTTTGCGTATCCGCAAAACAGCACCGTAGTATTATTGAATTTTACGCCGCCCTGATAAGCGTCAACGCCAAGCTTTAGTGATCTTTCGATAGTACCGGAGTAGAGCGCGGACGGGCAGATAAAATCATAATATTTTTCAAATTCGTTTACAAAGGACATCGTCTTTTCAATGAGGTATCCAAATTGCCTTAGCGTCAGCGCATAGAACTCCTCAAAGCTTTTTATCTGTGAGAGCGCTCCTGTTTTTAAGCCGATCTGCTCGTTAACAGTCTTATCAACGCCATTTGTAAATACATACTCCAGCGCTTTGATTCCGTTGAGCGTGGACGAAGTTGTAGCAATCTCATCACCCTTGGCGCTCATATCCCAACATCCGCGGATATCGACGTTTCTTGCCTCCTGTTCTGTCATACCGTAGGTCATCGCCGCACGCTTGAGTCCGGGCTCGCAGCAGAAAACGAAGCTTGCCTGACTGCGGCGAGTGATGTCGAGCATTTTATATACGATATCCTCGGGAGTATTCGTGTTTACCTTGAGCTGAATTTTCGGGTCGGTAATTCCAAGCTCGTCGTAAACCTCAATTATATCGTAGGTAACGTCGCTTACCTTCGTTGTGCCGTCAGCGTTCGTACCGCCAAGATACATCGGCTGTCCCATTATATTTCCGATCGCCGCCCACTGCATCATAAAGTACGCAAACAGCTCGCGCAGCTCTTCCCTCGTGTATCTTCCCTCCTCGATGTCCTTCTTGTAAAAAGGAAGAATGGTGGAGTCAATTCCGTGACCGAGAGTGCGGACCTGGAAAATATCAAAGTCGTCGGAAATGATAAAATAAATATATATAAACTGCAAAAGCTCATAGGTGTTCGTCGGAGCGCCGTCACGAAGCTGTTTTAAGCAGGCGGCAACCTTGGGAGCCTTTTCGTGTGTTCTTGTGAGAGCGAGCTTATAGAAGCGGTCTATGATGTTGATTATCGCCGTGTACTCGATTTCGATACTCTCAAAATGCGCATCCATTTTTTCGGTCATAGTACCGTCGTCGATATGCATCTGACGGTATTTTCTCGCTCTTTCCCTAATGCCCGAAAATCCGAGTGAGATAAGACTGTCCCAGTCGGGCACGGAATGTCCCGTATCAGGATCCGCCTGAAGAACTCCCGCTTTGTCAAAAAGCACCATTTCGCGCTTGATGTCGGGAATGATCTCTCCGAACAGCTCCTCATACCAAACGTCCTCGGTAGTCGGGCCGATAAGCCTTGCCGTACTGTAGAAGCCGACAAAATAGTCGGAGGCGTTTACGTCGATTCTTGTATTGTCAAGAACGTACGCAACGGCTTTCGCCTTTGCAATCGAATGCGGCGCGTCCTTGTTTTCTTTGGCGAGTTCAACAAGACCTGCCTTTATTTCCTCATCGCTGAGGCCCGTCGACTCGTTATACGGATAGCCGTGATAATTTCTGCGGCGGTATCCGTTAAACGGCTCGTCGACTTTGTGGAATTTATTTTCAATAGTGCTTCGGTCTATGTAAAAGGTTTTGAACATAAGAAAATCTCCTTTACCGCATCAAATAACGTCGTTTGCATAAGTACTATGCATATTCATTGTACGTCAAGCAAAAATAAAAATCAATAACAAAGCAATACCGCTTGACTTTTTCGATACAACTTTGTATAATAAAGGTGTAAGCGCATCTATCGGTTCAGGTGTAGAATACAGTTTTTCGGAGGATATTATGAAATCATTTATGAGAGGCAATTTTTGCATAAAAGATATAACTTTTGCCGCGCTTGTCGAGCCGCAGACCAAGCCCGTGCATTATAGCAACCGAGCTGTGTGGGGACTCGCCTTTATTGTAGACGAGGAGCTTATATATCATTTCCAAAACGGAACAGCACTCGCGCCGGAGAGAAACGAGATAATTTTTCTTCCCAAGGGCTCAACGTACCGTGCCGACGTTATTGATCCCGGTAAGATTGGCTGCTACGCCATCAATTTCACACTTGTTGACTGCGATGCAAACGATTTCAGAGTCCCATTCGTTGCAAAGGTGAAAAATCCAAACCAGACTCTTGAACGCTTCCGCGACGCAGCCAGGGCATTTTTAGTTAAAAAGGAAGACTGTATAATGACGTGTAAGGCGGCACTCTGCGGCATAATCAGCGATATTCAGAAGGAGTATCACTCATCGTATCTGCCATCTGCAAAGAAAAATCTGATCGCCGCACAGATCAAGTTCATTCACGAAAACTACGCCTCGGATAAAATAAACGTAAACGAGCTTGCAAAAAGCGCAGGCATCAGCGAGGCGTATTTCAGACGGATATTTACTGATATTTACGGCAAAAGTCCCGTTCAGTACATAAACGAGCTGCGAATTATTCGCGCGAAGGAGCTTTTGTCATCGGGCTTCTATTCGGTTAACGAGGTGGCAAGTATGTCCGGCTTTTTCGATGACAGCTACTTCAGCCGAACCTTTAAAAAGCATACCGGAGTTTCCCCGAACCGTTACGCAGAAAATAAATAGCAAAGCACTCCCGCTCATACGATGCGGGAGTGCTTTTATTTGGGCAAAAATCCGATATTTACAAATCAAATACCGTTATCAAGACGCTCCTTGGGATCGCGCTTGTATACGTATATATGTCCGCGCTTTTCGTACATTTCGTGATCGCTTTTTGCACGTCGAAGCACAAGGCTGTCCTTATCAGGTGGCGTAAGCTTATCGTATTCAACGCCGAGCGCATCGCATATAACCCTATTTACCTGCATACCGATAAGCTCGGTTGCTTCGGGGGTATAATAGTGCGATTGATCGGAATGAAGGGATTCGGGCTGATCACGAAGCAGCCCGTAAAGGTCATTGACTATGCCTCCCTCCGATTTCACCACGTCAACTGCAAGCTTATTGTAAAGCTCTACGTCCTCGTTGCGGCGGTACTCAAAATCATCTATATATCCCGATTCAACAACGGGAGTTGATGTTGCGAAAATAATCTTCGCCTCTGGGAAAACATACTTTATGCGCTTTGTGATTCGAAGAACGTTATCTGCATACACATCAGGGCGTGTGAGAGGCTCATCTCCGTAAATTCGGATATTGTCCCACGCGCCCGCATTCCAATGCACGACGTCGCAGTCATAAAGCTCGAGCATATCCGTTATTACGTGAAAATGCCTCAGAATATTAGCGGTAAACTTATCGTTGTCGTCGGTAAAGTAGACCTCGGCGAAATTCTTCATGCTCTCCTTGACGTATTTGTCGTAGCCGAGTCTTATCGAATCACCTATCAATAATACCTTTTTCATTTTTTGTTCCTCTTATATTTATCACTCAAGGCTTTCCGCTCTCGTTATATACGCTTCCTTCTCCGCTTGTGACATATCGTTCCAAAGCGAATTCCAACCGGTGACTCGCACCTGAAGATTCTTATATTTTTCGGGATTTTCTTGCGCGTCACGCAGCATTTCGGTGCTGAAAATATTGAACTGTATGCTAATGCCGCCACGCTCCATATAGGATTCAATCAGCGCGCGCATCGCCTCAAGTCCTTCTTCTCCCGAAACGGCAGACGGATGAAGCATAACGTCAAGCACAAGCGCCTCGGAGAACATCCAGAGCTGAAGCTTCAACGCGGAATTGATAAATCCCGTAACACCGCCCGTTTCTGTTCCGACGACGGGCTGGATGTTTTTTGAAAGCTCCTCGCCCATTTTTCTGCCGTCGGGAGTCGCCCCTGTGCGCTTGCCCTGGGCCATATAATCGAGGGTTGATGCAACTCCCACCTTGTAAACGCCGCCGCGGCTGTTTTTTCTGCCGCTGGTATAGGTGCAAAAGCTATTGAAAATAGCGGCAGCATATTGGTCGGCAACCTCGTCACCGCGTCCGTATTTGTGTTTGCAGCCCTTTGCCATACGGCGAAGCGGCTCGTAGCCCTCCCAGTTGCAGTTAAGTGCCTCGCGAAGCTCTGCCGCGGTAGCGAGTTTCTTATCGTAAACAAGCTCCTTGACTGCCAAAACAGAGTCAACCGCGCTCGCGAAGGAGCACAGCATAATCGCCGAATTTGTGTACTTGACGCCAAAGGAGTATCCGTCAAGCATTTTTTTCATACTTCTCTCGTTTGTACCCGAAATCATTACGGCGGGATTTACCTTATCAAGCAGCGCCTCCTGCACAAGAGATACAGAAATTGAGGTATCAACAATATGGCGAAGCTGTTTTGTAAACGCCTCGTAAAACTCATCGAAGCACGTGAAGCTTGTAAAATCGCCCGTTTCAAGACCAAGGCGTTTACCGGTCACGCGGTCAAAGCCGTTGGTAATCGTGTAAACTACCGCCTTTGCGGCGTTTACAAGCGCGGAGATCAAAGATGCCTCGTTGCCTCTTATATGCATTTCGTTGCAGCCGCTGATATCAGCGTCAAGTGCTTCCTCATAGGTCGCACCGTAAGTACCCATAAGCGACTTGACCATTCCGGGCTGACAGCAGAACACAAAGCTTGACTTTCCGCTTCTGATGATCGACAGTACCCTCTCGATAAATTCGGGAGGCGTATTGGTGTTTATCTTGACCTGTATCTTCGGATTGAAAATATCAAGTGCCTCATAAACCTCAAGTATATCGTAGGTAAGGTCGCTCACGCGGCTCGTGCCGTCGGGCTCCGTACCTCCGATGTAAAACGGATGACCGTTCGGGTGCCCGATTGAGGTAAACTGGAACATAAAATACGCGAGAAAGACCTTGATTTCATCCCTTGTGAACGTCCCCGATTCAATGTCGTTTTTGTAGAACGGGTAAAGCGTTCTGTCAAGTCCGTTTCCGAGAGAACGCGCCTGAAAGCCCTCGATGCCCTCTGAAAACAGGAAGATTAAGTACATAAGCTCAAGCGCATCAAGCGTGTTTTGAGGCGCACCGTTGCAAAGACGCTCAAGCGAATCGGCAACGAGCACCGCGCGCTCACCCTCTAGCGCGCGTGCTGACACACTAAGCCGTTTAATAAAGCGAAGCATCGCGCCGAATTCAATATCTATAGAGTCAAAAAAAGCCTTTTGTTCATCATTCAGCGGTGCTTTTGCCTCATTCTCTCGTCTGTATTTGCGCGCGTTTTCGATGATACCCGGAATACCGTACTCCATTATGTAAAGCCAATTCGGCACAAAATGGCTGGTGTCAAGCCAGATACTTGAGGTGCCCGATTTTTCGAAATCGTTTCTTATCTGCTCGCCCTCGGCGTCACTCGCAACAAGCTCGTCATACCACTTTGCCGCCAGGGAATGCCAAAGAGAATCCGTATAAATCTCGGCGCACGGAAAATAGTCGTGCGGATTATACTCTGCCCTGGCGTTATCAAGCACAATTTCAAAGCCCTTCGCCTTTACAAGCGAATGCGGCAATTCTCTCGTATCTGCGTAAAGTCCTTCGAGCATAGACTTAATCTCCTCGGGAGCGCGTCCGGTTTCGGGCGCACAGCGATAGCCCATACAAGCAAATCTGTTGTACGGCTTGAAGCTTCCATCGAGAAGATGATATTTGACCTCAATAAATTCTTTATCAGCTTTAGAGATAAATTCCATAGTTACCTCCACAATAAATCAGTTTTTATCTTTTCTTGATGTTGTTACAGAATAAGCGAGCGCGGTAAAAAGCACTATAAAAATTCCAATAAATCCGACGAGCCCCGGCGTTTCGCCTAAAAAGATGAACACGAGCAGCGGATTCATAACCGGCTCTATATACGAGATAATCGCCGCCTTCGTCGGATCTGCTTTTTTCATAAATGCCACCGAGAAAAGCACGTATCCAAGTCCTACGGAAAGCCCCATAAGCACCGTAGATACGATGTTTTTGGCGTCGAACACGGGTATTCCCTCAAAAAGCCCCATAGGTATCAGAAGAATGCAAAACAGATTACCAAGATACGTATATCCGAGAGTATCACAGTCAGTACTGCCGCCCAATATATATACCGTCGCTAACGTGACGGCGGAAACAAGCGAAAGCGCGTTGCCGAGCATTTCGCCGCCGCCAAGCTCGCCAAAACAGCAAAGCACAACACCGACAAGCATCAGAATAACGCACGCGATGTCAGCCTTTTTCGGCATCTGCTTTTTGTACACCGCGCAGTAAAGAATTACAAATACGGGCATAGTGTACTGCAAGACCACGGCGTTTGCCGCGCTTGTCATTTTCGTCGCACTTATAAAGAGGAGTGCGGTCAAAGCCACCGCCGCCGCGGCAATATAGTTTTTTGCACCGCGCGGCACTCTGAAATCTTTTCTGTATAGCCCTATCACCGCGGCGGCTACTATCCCTCTGAATCCAACGAGCGTTAGTGAATTCCAATCGTTCCATTTGCCGAGAACTCCCTGCGTGCTCCATAAAACCGCAGTAAGCATCAGTAGCACAAGCGGACTTATCTGCAGAGCTTTTTTCATAATTTATGGCAAATCCTTTCTATCAGACTTTTCTCATCTGAAAGCAGTGCTGCGCTATTCAAAATGTTCACTGCCGTAATTTTCCGGAGAGCAGCCGAAATACCTATTGAACGCCTTGCTGAACGCATACACGGATGAATAATTAAGCATCTCCGCGATTTCCCTGATCTTCAACTTTTTTTCGAGCACCAAAAGCCTTGCCACCTCAAACTTTTTTCTCTTGTAATAATCAAGAAGCGTGTTAGACGTAACCCTCTTAAACAGCGTGGAGAGATAACCGTAGCTGTACCCCATAACCCCGGAAAGCTCCTCGAGATTTTTTATGGAGTATATATGTGTATCTATGTGATTCATCAGGCGGTAGCACTGTGCCTCGGCGTTTGTAATATGCTCAAAGCCTGCGTTCATATTCTCTTTCTTGAAGTTTCGTATAACGTAAATCACTATCTGCTCTAAAATGCAGGCGATGATTTCGTTTGAGAAAAAGTTTTCGTATTTAAGCTCTGTGATAGCGTTGCTAACGAGTGTTGATATTTTTTCATCCCGAAACACCCGTGAATTGGCAGAGTTAAATTCGATTATAAGCTTTTCAAGCTCGGCAGAAAGAGTTTCGTCCTCTGTGCTAAAGGAGCAGAAATCGTATTTAAGCGGCCGCGCCGCGTCGGACTCTATCTTATGGCTGTCGCACGGAAAAGAAAGATAAATATCGCCTCTCTCAACCCGCGTTGGGATATTATTGGTGGTGATTATCCCTGCGCCGTCGGTAACAATGGTCAGCTCAAAAAAATTACCCTGCACGTGAGTGTCGATTACCGTATTGCTTTTCGAGTAAAGTCTGCCTATTTGATAAAGTGCCGTACTACCGAACTTTAACGGCGAATAAATATGACCTATATTAACGTGATACTGTACCTCAGGAGTGCTCCTTGAAAGCTCACCTTTTCCCTTCATTGTACCACCTCTTCGCCCATTTTAACTGTAAATCCATTATAACAAGACAGTAGCGGCTTGTCAATAGCGTTTAACAACAATATGAAAAAGTGACAACAAAAAGCCAAAGCATTAACATTTACATACAGCGAACCTTAAGGTACAATTAAATTGTGGCAAAACAACACTTCTTGCGCTATAGCTTGAACGGCTATAGTAACTTATTTAATTGATGGAAAGGGTTTCACAATCAACACCTATATTGACGAAAACGGCAGATGTAAGGTACACAATCAGGCGCCCGTGGCAATGTATATCTACCACGGAATTTACGACGAGCTTGAGCCGCTGAAATTGCAGCTCAAGGAGCTGGTCGAGGAAAAGAATTTCCATCATACCTGCGGTATGCTGTGCCTTCGCAGACTCTATTACGCGCTCGATATTTGCGGTCTTTCCGATTACGCCTACAAGATCATCAACGTTGACGGCTATCCCGGATACAAATATTGGATCGAGTGTGGCGCGACCACGCTTTGTGAATATTGGGAAAATACGGAGTCGAAAAACCATCATATGTTCTCCGATTTTATGTCTTGGCTTGTCAAGCGACTTGGCGGAATTGCGCTCGACGAAGCGAAGGTCGGCAGTCTTGAATACGTGCTTGATCCTGTATTTATCGACGACATAAGCTTTGTCAAGTGTAATTCTGACGGAATCGACGTCGAGTGGCATCGCGAGAGCGACAAGGTAATTCTGAACGTGAAAATAGACACAGACAACAATGTGCGCTACAAAGAGCAGTACCTCTGCCGCGGCGAGCACAGATTTGTGATTTGATAAGACAAAAAGCAACCACCCAAGTGAGGTGGTTGCTTTTTGCTATTATCCGTTTCATCAAGAGCGACAACTACCTGA
>JAZNBZ010000111.1:0-9162 GCA_045587285.1 Candidatus Flemingiibacterium sp.
GCACGTCGCCGTTTTCGGTACGTAAAAAGACTTCAACTCTTTCGGAAACTGTGTCCGAAATAAAATCGTAATCTCTGTAATAAGTTGCAAGCTCGCCGCGTGTGGTCGAGAAGATCACGCGCACCCTTGCGTCGCCCACGATATAGATCGCGTTGCAGAGAAATCCGCGCGATGCGCCGATGCCTGTATCAAGCACGATATGGCGCGCATTATGCGGCTGAGAGGGCGAAAATACCGATAGACAAACCTTGCCCGTCGATTCGCCGTAGCGCTTTTTCACGCCGGTCATATAGGAAACGAAAACAAGTCCGTTTGGCTGATCGTAGACAGCCGCGCTTCCGCACGCCGCTGTTTGCGTGAGAGCGTCGTTTATCTGGGTCATTTCCATTCCGTAGTTCATATAAAGGATTCTCCTTTTTTATTTTGTTGATACAATTATATCACGCGCGGTATGCGTTGTCAAGAGATGCAAGAGCAACCGTAAAAATTAAGGCAAGCGGAACTTTTCGGTCATTTTTTTACTGCGCGATTCAGAAATAAAGCCTTACTTTTGTTGTGCGCTCCTTGCGGTACGCGGACGGCGTTATGCCGCACTTGCCCTTGAAAAATCGCGTGAGCGATGCCGACGAGGAAAAGCCGCACAGTGCCGATACCTGTTCAAGCGAATAGGACGTGCTTTGGAGCAGCTTACAGCATTTTTCAAAAACCTTATCGGAAAGGTAAACAGACAGATTCGTGCCCGTTTTCTCTTTGAAAGTGCGGCACAAATAGTACTTGTCCATATGCAAGGCTTCGCTTATTTCATATAGCGAGGTAAGCCCCTCTTTTTGGTTTATAACGTCGAGCATTTTTTGCACGGTGTTTTTCTTTTCATCGTACACGCCCGTCTGTGCGTTCAGATATATAAGGTGGATAAGCTCTGTAACGTATGCGTGAGCAAATCCGACGTTTTCGGGTGTTTTGGTGCTGCAAAGCTCCGACACCCTTTTGAATATACCGTCTATCTCGGGTATTTGTGCGGTCGAGATAGGCGAGGACTCGAAAAGCGTTTCTATTACCGCTTCCATTCCGAGCTCCCTGTAAAAGCATTCGAACGAGTCGGCGTCTATGACGATCTTATTGCGTATGTAGCTGTTGCAGTCGTCCGGCTGTGGATAGACGATGTGTGCATTTCGCGCGTCTATGACGTAAATATGCTGGCTTTGCAGAAGATACGTTTTGTCGTTTTTTAAAACGGTGCCGTCGCCGCTTATGACCTGTATGAATTCGATCTCGTTGTGAGAATGGTTTTTCTGCACGAACGAGTCCTTGCCCTTTAGACGGTAAAAGTATTCGTTGATTTGAAGCATAATATCACCTCGCTATAATTATACAGCAATTCAAGTTAAAAATCAAGCAATTTTTGCTATTTACATTTTTGAGGTTGGCGTGTATGATTAAGTTGAAGGAGGGAACATTATGGATTTATATTACGAAAAATTCGGCGAAACGCTAAAGGCGGTCGGTATAATCCCCGTAATATCCGTTGCAAATGAGGGCGAACTTGACACGCTTATGGGCGCTGTTACTGTAACACCCGTTAGGTGCATCGAGATAACCCTGCGAAACGATTTTGCACCGAGGGCTATCGCGCTCGTCAAGGAAAAATATCCGCAAATTATTGTCGGCGCGGGTACGGTTACGTCAAAGGAACGCCTTGAAACGGCAATCGAAAGCGGTGCGGATTTCTGCGTTTCGCCGTGGCTTGACGCGGCGCTTATTAAGAAAGCGCAGTCGCGCGGAATGCTGTTTTTGCCCGGCATTGCTACTCCGACCGAGGCGTATATGGCAAGCGAGCTTGGAATAACTACCGTTAAGCTTTTTCCTGCGGAGGCTATGGGCGGCACGGACGTTTTAAAGCTTTACGCGGGAGCACTTGCCGACAACGTATTTATTCCGACGGGCGGCATAACTATGGATAATTTTGAAAAATATATTTCGCAGAAGAACGTGCTTGCGTGCGGCGGAAGCTTTATGGCTCCGAAGGATATGCTTGCTGCGGGGGACAGCGCGGCTGTCAGGGATCGCATTATGAAATGCATTTCAATATATGAGCAGGAGCGAAAATAAAATGGCAAAGAGAACTAACGAAGAGTGGCGTCATATTATGATTGACCACAGGGTTTGCGTGAGCGACACCGCAAATCTTACCTCGTCGAGCGCACCTATAAGCTGCTTTGACGGCGAGCGCGGTATGCTGTATACCCCGTATCACGCAGGCAGAAGAAGCTATGGCGAGCAGTTCAGCACGATGATGCTTATGAAGATGCCGATAATGCAGCCGCACAAGGCAGAAAACCTCGTTCTTATCGACAGCGGCGACGTTATCGACGGCGTTACTTATATAAATCCGGTCGATGCAAGCTCTATTTTCTGGCAAGGTAAGGTCAGAATATATTTCCTTGCAAATTCGAGCGAATATTATTATTTGGATTTTGATCCGGAAACGAACACAATGTCTAAAATAAAGCCGATTATGTGTAAGTTCGGCCCGGACGGCGAGGCGCTTAAGCTTACCAAAGAGGCAGTAGCAGAGTATCTTACGGCAAACGGTATGACTGATTTCAATCTGGATTTTGATCCAAGAGAAAACATCATAAACGTAGCAAAGCCGTGCTTTTATGAGGGCGCATACTACGGCTGCATTACGTCGGGCTGCTCGCAGCCGATTATATGGAAATGCACTGACGGATTTACATATGAGTTTCAGGGGATTATCCCGAAAATAGCATCGTACGAGTGTCAGATAGCAATAGTTAAGGGTGATATGTACGCGCTTCTTCGTGCGGCAAAGGACTGCAATTATTATGTGTCGCACGATCTTGGCAAGACGTTCTGTGAAACTCCGACAAGAGTTCCGCTTGTGGAAACCCGTCCGCAGATGCTCGAGTACAACGGACGCGTGCTCATGGCGTACTCCGCGTACGGACTTAAGCCTAATTTAATGGGACGCGACAGAAATAATATCCGACTTATGCTCGGTGAGGGCGAGGACGTATCGAAGTATGAGGAGATATTTACCATCGTCGACAAGTACGGTATCGTATATTACGACATCATTAACTATAAGGGCGAACTCTTTATAATCTGGTCGAACAGCGAGCTTTATCCCGATAAGCCGCACGGCGAAAGCGGTATCCGCGGCAAGGATGCGCTTTACTACGCGCGTCTCGGTGATCTTGCTGATTATTTCGAGGGTGAGGAGAATGACTGATATGAAAAAAGTAATAGGCTTTGGCGACTACATTATGCGCCTCAATCCCGAAGGGTACTTAAAATTTATTCAGGCAAACAAATTCGAGATTTTCTATACGGGCGCGGAGGCTAACGTTTGCACCTCGCTCTCGTATATGGGAGTTCCAACAGAGTTTGTTACAAAGCTGCCGGACAATTTAATTTCCGAGTGTGCTCTCTCTACGCTCAAAAAGTTCTCCGTAGGTACAGATCATATTGCTTTTGGCGGCGAGAGAATAGGTATATTTTACCTTGAAAAGGGCGCGTCGCAAAGACCGTCGAAGATCGTTTACGACCGCAAATATTCCGCGTTTTGCGAGTCGAAGCTCGGTGACTACGATTGGAACACCATAATGGCGGATGCGGGACATTTTCATTTTACGGGCATCACGCCCGCGCTCGGCGGAGAGCTTCCCGAAATATGCCTTGAGGCGTGCAAGACTGCAAAGCGACTTGGATTAACGGTGAGCTGTGACCTTAACTACCGCAAAAATCTTTGGACGCGAGCCGAGGCGAAGGCTACTATGGAAAAGCTCCTCGAATACGTTGACGTTCTGATCGCCAACGAGGAGGACGCCGCAGACGTTCTCGACATACACGCATCCGATACGGACATCATTTCGGGAAAATTAAGCCGCGAGGGCTACATAGAGGTAGCGGACAAGATTGCGAAAAAATACAATATCGGTACGGTTGCGATTACGCTTCGCAAGAGCATCAGCGCATCGGATAACGATTGGTCAGCGCTTCTGTATAGGGACGGTAAGGCGTATTTCTCAAAGGAATACCGTATTCACATCGTTGACCGCGTGGGCGGCGGCGACTCGTTTGGCGCGGGTCTTATCTATGCTATTTTGAACGGCTTTGACGAACAAAAGACTATTGAATATGCCGCGGCGGCATCCTGCCTCAAGCAGACCATAGAGCTTGACGTCAACCTCTCGAAGCCCGCCGACATCCTCTCGCTTATGGGCGGTGACGGCTCGGGCAGAGTTCAGCGGTAAACAAATACAGAACGCTCATCGCGGTAAGCGATGAGCGTTATTTTACCTTTCTGCCTCGAGCATATTTTCGATAAATATACCGTATCCGCGCGTGGGATCGTTTACGAGCACGTGCGTCAGAGCGCCGACTAATTTGCCGTTTTGCAAAATGGGCGAGCCGGACATTCCCTGAACGATACCGCCCGTTTTGGATAGAAGCGTCGGATCGGTGACCGTCACGACGAAATTTTTGACGTGCCTGCCCGAGTGGTCGATCTCGCTTATTTTAACCGTATATTTGCCGATGCCGCCGCTGTCGGTGGTGCACCAAAGCTCGGCGTCGCCAACGCATATCTCACCCACGCCTGCGACCTCGACTGCCTCGAGCGAAAGCCCGTCGGGATATTTCGCGAAAACGCCGTAGACGCCGCATTCGGTGTTGCCAAAGAGCGTCCCTATCTTACCCGAGCTGAAATATCCCTTTAACTCACCGGGCGCACCTACCTGCCCCTTCGTGATGCCGCTAACCGTGACGTTGACGACGGCACCGCGTTTGAGCGGCGCAAGCTCGGTCGTGCCGGTTTCACATATACCGTGCCCGAGCCCTGCGAAGCTGCCGTCGTCGGGATCGACGTACGTTACCGTACCGATGCCCGCCGCGCCGTCGCGTATCAAAAGCCCTGCCTTATATTTCCCGTCCTCGCTTGAGCGTACGGGCGTGAGCGACGTCGTGAACTGCTCTTGCCCTCGCCGTACAGTAACCTCTATCGACGCGCCCTCGCTCGCCGCTACGATGTCGGATACCTCTGTAACCGCGCTCACTTTTTTGCCGTCAAGCGCTAAAATTATATCCTTTTCTAAGATGCCGGCGTCGCGCGCAGGGCTGACGCTTTCTGCGGCGCATTTTACGTCGGCTACGCCCACGACCGAAACGCCCTCGGCGTAAAGCTTAACGCCGAACGGTACGCCGCCGGGGATAAGCCGTGTATCGTCGCCTGCCGCGCGGAGCACCGTTTGACTGCCCGCGAGGATAAATATCAAAGCGGCGCATAATACCGATGAAGCGGCACGCGACAAGCGTTTTTTATTCGTTGTTATCATTGTAATTTTCTCCAAGCTGCACGTAATCAAGTCAGGCGAAAAACGCCGCGAAACTAATTTGCGCACGCTCGGCTTTTGTATGAGTAACAATATTTGCGCCGCGTGGTACAAAGAGCGGCGTTTTCAAAAAGGCGCGAAAATGTGATAAAATTTTACACATTATTAACACGCAATTCGGGAGCATATTTTATAATGGTATGTAGTAAACTTGAAAAACAGCAGGAGGAGAATACTGTGACACAGAGCAAGCGCTCGCCGCAAAAGAGCCGTGCTTTTTGGCGTATTATTCGCAAAAAACGCGTTCTTATACCGCTAATAGCGCTCATTCTTATCGTGGCGGCTTATTTGACGTTCGTGTTTTCGGGCATACCGTTTATAAAATATTGGCGCACGATATATATTGAAACCGCTATGACCACGGCAGACCATCAATGGCTCGCCACGGCATTTATTCCGAAAAATATAATTGACGAGGTAATGGCAGGGATGACGGATACGTCCGAGGTTATCGGCGGCTCGGAGCATCTGACCGACACCCCTGACGTCTCTGACGAGCCTGCCGTTGACGATATTCTCGGGCAGAGTAAGCTTACAGTCGGCGAGCCCGACTATGCGGGCTACAAGGTTTTAGTCAACGATATCGAGCAGGGAATAGTCATCTCCGAGATTGAGGGCTCGGCGTATAAGGGGCTTATTATGCTTATTGACGATCCCTCGCGCGTGTATCTCGGCACGACGCCCTACAAGCACGTTGAGGGGCTTCGCATAAAGGCGATGATGTCGCACTACGGCGCTATCGCAGGCATCAACGCGAGCGGATTTTCCGATCCGAACGACTCGGGACACGGCGGAGACATAATGGGACTTTCCTATTCCGACGGCGAATATTGGGGACACGCAGTCGATTTTTACGGCGCGGTGCTTCTGACCGAGGACGATAAGCTCGTCGTCGGCAACGTCAAGGATTGGGAAAAATACAATATCCGCGCGGGAATACAGTTCGGCCCCGTGCTTATCGCTGACGGCGAGGCGCAGATACAGGGCTCGGGCGGCTACGGCATACAGCCGCGTACAGCCATCGGTCAGCGCGAGGACGGCGTTATCGCGTTCCTCGTTATCGACGGCAGACAGCCTGCGTGGAGCATCGGCTGTACGATGGGCGACCTTACGGAGATTTTCTTAAAATACGGAATAGTCAACGCCGCGTGCTGTGACGGCGGCTCGTCGAGCGTTCTCGCCTACAACGGCGAGGTCATAAACAAAAACAGCTCGCTAAATCCCACCTATGGCAGACGCCTTCCGAACGCGTGGCTCGTTGCACCCAAGACGGGCGCGGAGGTGAGCGATGATGCAGAGTGACGAGAAATTTATGCGTCGTGCGCTCGAGCTTGCAAGCGAGGCGGCGAAGATCGGTGAGGTACCCGTCGGTGCTCTCGTCGTGCTTGACGGCGAGATAATCGCGGAGGCGTACAACCGCCGAGAGTGCGACAAAAACGCGCTTGCTCACGCGGAGCTGCTCGCTATCGACGCGGCTTGCAAAAGGCTCGGCGGCTGGCGGCTTCACAAATGCGACCTGTACGTAACTCTCGAGCCGTGCACGATGTGTGCGGGCGCGATAGTCAACTCGCGCATAAAGCGCGTCGTGGTAGGCGCGAAGGACGCAAAGGCGGGCGCTATGGGAAGCGTGCTGAACCTTAATTTTTACCCGCTCAACCACAAGCCCGAGATGGTTTTCGGCGTGTGCGAGAGGGAAGCGTCAGCGCTTTTGCAGGAGTTTTTTCTGCGCCTTCGTGAGAAGCGAAAATAGTCAAAAAAGCGAATATTTATGACAGCGCTCGGGAAAATCAACATCTCGAGCGCGTTTTTTTGTGAAAAATTTATCCGTATTCGCACTTGTAGACGCCTTTTTTTTATGGTATAATATATAATGAATAGTTATGTTCCTGCGTAACCGTTCACAACTACTTGATTTAAAGGATATTTTTGTATGAAATATTTTGTATTACTCTGCGACGGTATGGCAGACTATAAGGTTGAGGCGCTTGGCGGCAAAACTCCTATGGAGGCGGCAAGCAAGCCAATGATGGATGAGCTTGCAAAGAAGTCGCTTTGCGGTACCGTTTCCAACGTTCCCGAGGGAATGGTTCCCGAGTCTGACACCGCAAACATCGCGGTGCTTTCCTACGATCCTAAGGTATACAGTAAGGGACGCTCTCCGCTTGAGGCGGTTTCTATGGGACTTACGATGCGCCCCGACGACACCGCTTACCGCTGCAACGTGGTAACCGTGAGCGAGGACGAGGAGGATTACGACGACAAAATAATCCTCGACCACTCCGCGGACGAGATAACGACCGAGGAGGCAAGTGAGCTTATACGTGCGATGGAGGAGCATTTCGGAACGGATTTCCGCCATTTCTACACAGGTGTCAGCTACCGTCACTGTATGATATGGAACAACACTCCGAGCGAGTACGATTTTATGCGTCCGCACGATATACTCGGCAAGCGCATCGGCGACTATCTGCCTAAGGGCGACGCGGGTAAGCCCTTCTACGAGCTTATGCGCGCGAGCTACGATATTTTAAATCATCACCCGATAAACGAGGCGCGCCGTGCACGCGGTCTGCGTCCCGCAAACTCCATCTGGCTGTGGAGCCCCGGCAAAAAGCCGATGCTTCCGAGCTTCTATGAAAAATGGGGCATCAGCGGTGCGGTGATCTCCGCAGTTGACCTTATCAAGGGCATAGGACTTTGTGCGGGCCTTCAGTCTATCGACGTTGAAGGCGCGACGGGCAACGTACACACTAATTTCACGGGCAAGGCAGACGCGGCTATCGAGGCGTTCGAAAACGAGAAGGGCCTCGTTTACGTTCACGTTGAAGCGCCCGACGAGTGCGGTCACAGAGCCGAGATCGACAATAAGGTGCTCTCTATCGAAAAGATCGACGAGCTTATTCTCCGTCCCGTGTACGAGTACCTCGAATCGACGGGCGAGGACTATAAGATAATGGTGCTCCCCGATCATCCCACGCCCTTGGTGCTTCGCACGCATTCTATGGAGCCCGTTCCGTTCATCATATACTCCTCGAAGGAAAAGAAGGACGGCGTCGAGTGCTTCACCGAAGAAAACTGCACTGCGGCGGGACTTTACATCGAGCACGGACAGGATCTGCTCTCCTATATGATAGAAAAATAAAACTTAATTTGGGGGATAAACAAAATGAATACGTCTCCGAATGAAAACATCGTAGATAAGGTGTCCGAGCCGCCCGAGGATAATACTCCGAGAGCGAAAAAGCTCGTTCGCGAGCTTTACGATTGGGTTGAGATATTCGTCGTTACCATATCGGCAATAC
Organism: Candidatus Flemingiibacterium sp.; assembly: GCA_045587285.1. Classification (GTDB taxonomy): domain Bacteria; phylum Bacillota; class Clostridia; order Oscillospirales; family CAG-272; genus Flemingiibacterium. The sequence goes on from JAZNBZ010000111.1 coordinate 8,717, forward strand.
TGCTCGTATTTACGTTTCTCGTACGCATCGCCTACGTTGACGGACCGTCGATGAACCAGACGCTTCACGACGGCGAAACGCTCGTCGTAAGCAATCTTTTCTACACGCCAAGGCAGGGCGATATCGTGGTCTTTCAGTCACCCGACAGCCGTGTTGAAGGCGGAATCGTAAAGCGCGTTATCGCAACGGAGGGACAGGTCGTTGACATCGACTTTGATATGTGGCGCGTTTTCGTGGACGGCGTTGAGCTCGACGAGCCGTACGTCAACTACCTGCAAGGGTACCGTATGCGCGAATACGACGTGCAGTTCCCGATAACCGTTCCCGAGGGGCACGTTTTCGTTATGGGAGATAACAGACTTAACTCAGCAGACAGCAGAATAAAGGAGATCGGCTTTGTAAACGAAAACAATATTCTCGGTAAAGCCGTTTACAGAATAGCTCCA
>JAZNBZ010000112.1:0-10948 GCA_045587285.1 Candidatus Flemingiibacterium sp.
AACGATGGCGGTCGTTGAGTGCATCCCCGAGAAAAAGCAAACGCCAAGCGCACAGAAAGGCGTGATCGACTACTGCATTCAGCCATCAAAAACCTATGACGATGATGAACAGCTTGCATACGTTTCGGGCTACAACTGCATTCCGGAGCTGGCAAATGAGTCATTCCTTGCCACACAGAAAGTCTTCGGACACGAGCCGGACGGCGTGCGATTCTATCATTACGTGCAATCGTTCAGGATCGGCGAGAACATTACACCGCAGGAAGCACACGAGATCGAGATGGAATTTGCGAAAAGCTTTGGCAGTCGTGAGGTGTTAGTCGCCACGCATATTGATCGGGAGCATATTCATAATCACCTGGTCGTTTGTGCTTATGATTTGGAGAGCGGCATCAAGCTGCATAACAATAAGTTTTTTCTCGGCGAGCTTCGTGATCGGAGTGATGAGATTTGCAAGGCGCATGGACTGTCGGTGCTGGAGAAATATGATCCAAAGAAGAAATCCTCACGTCCCGATCCAAAGGAATACCGCGCCGCCGTGAACGGCAACAGTTGGAAGATACAGCTCTGCGTTGCTATCGACCACTGCATGAAGAAGTGCAAAAGCAAGTCAGAGTTCCGTCGCGAGATGAAAAAGCTCGGCTACGATATGGTGTGGACTCCCGAGCGGAAGTACATCACCTACATTTTGCGTGGCGATGATGGAAAGGAAAAACGTGTGCGCGGCATCAAGCTTCACGAAGAAAAATACCGAAAGGAGAACATGGAACATGAATTCAGAATCCGGGCAGAGCTATATGGACAAGCTCAAAGCGAAGAATATACCGCCGAAACTTCAATCGGAGGAGCCGGCAGAAGCGATTCCTACCGCGCAGATCAGCCAGAAAGAATTGGTACGCCTGATGGAAGCAATGCAGCGTTTGATCGTGCTGTCAGCCGACTTGAAGGAGCAGAGAGCGAGCTTGAAGCAGGAGGCGGACGAGTACACCAAGACGATGATGCGGGCGGCACAGGAGCAAACACAGGCAGCAGAAGCGGCGATCAAGGAGATCTCAACCGAAGCTATGAAACAGGTTGGGAGAGCGAGCGAGAAAGCCTCCGAAGTAATCGACCGCCGTATCATCAGGGACGAGGCGATATGGTGGCTCCGACTCATACTCACGGCACTTCCGACGATATTGGTCTTGCTGTTATGGGCGTGCGTGGGCTTCACGACCTTGGGAACATAATCGAAAACGACGATGAATCCGAGGAAGAAAAGCGTGAGCGCGAGGCGAGAAATGCAGGCTCCGCACTCGGTGCTGTTGTCGGTATCGCGGCGGGGCTTGCACTTGGAGTAAGCGATGACGACAAGGATGAATACGAAGATGAGGACGAAGGATTTGATATTTCGATGTGATAGATATTTTGTGGGGGTGTAAATATGGCATCATACTATAGGCGTGATAACGGCACATACTGTGTGCGCGTTTCAAACGGAATGAAGAACGGCAAGCAGGAGCTGATATCGACTACGTACAAGCCTCCGAAAAATTACAGCGAAAAGGAGATTCAGCGAGGCGTGAAAGCCTTTGCAGAGCTGTTCGAGGCATCGGTACACAGCGGAATATTCGTACCGGGCAAGCGCGTAAAATCGGCGGTAAATCCGTTTGGAATGACGGTGGAAGCGTTTGCGAAGGAGCATTATATGAAATCCATCGAAACTCGTTTGTCGCCGAACACGGTCAAGTTTTACAATGCGGTGATTGAGGACATCATCATTCCCTCATTCGGAAACATCAGACTTACGGATATTACCGCTAAACATCAGCAGGCGCTCGTCGATTATCTTGCTTCACCCGGTGCGAGGACGGATAAAAGTAACGACAAGCCGCTGTCGGCCTCTACTGTCAAGCGATACGCGACGGTGTTTTCCTCGCTGATGACCGAGGCACAGCGCATTGGTTATATTGAGGAAAATCCTCTTCGCAACGGCTCGGTCAGGTTCCCCAAAATAAAAAAAGAGCCGGTGAAGGCGTACAGCCGCGAGGAAGCGGCGATATTCGTTGAGGGATTAGCTAACGAAACGACGAGAACAAGGGCAATGCTTATGACCGCACTTCTGCTCGGACTTCGCCGAGGTGAGGTGGTTGCACTCAAGTGGGAGGATATAGACTGGGAGAACCGCGCGATAACCATAAATAAAAGTGCATACAAGAAAAAGGGCGAACCGCAGGCATTGAAGCCGCCGAAGTCGGTGAACAGCATCCGCGAGGTTTATTTCTCCGAGATGCACAAGAAAGTTTTACTGGAATGGCGCGCGGAGCAAGAGTTGGAACGGTCGGCGGCAGGAGCGAAATGGAACGAGCAAGGATTTATCTTCACAAATGCCGTCGGTAATATGTTCAGCCTGTACTCGCTCACAACATTGTGCAGTGATTACGAAGAACGGTGCGGTTTGCGACATCTGAAACTTCATGGACTTCGCCACACCTGCGGCTCGCTTATGGTGAGCGGCGGCGCGGATCTTGAAACGGTCAAGGCGGTGTTCGGTCATGAGAGCATCCGCACTACCGAGCAGTATCTGACGCCATATGATGAGTCAAAACGCCGTGCGTCGGATATACTCGCTGATATTGTAACAAACAAGGAAAGAGAGGTAGCTTGTTGAGGTTAAAAACACTTACACAAATTGCACATGAAATTCGCACCGCCGATCCCGAGTCGGCGGTGGGCGAATCCTTTCTTACGGCACTTGTTGAAGAAAATGAGCTTTGGCACACATATTGCGGCAATCGATTGGTAGCAGATGCGGAAGCGGTTGTATCTACGCTGAATCGGATGTTGGGATTTGATGAAACGGCAGGCCTTCCGCAAATACGTACAATCAGAAGCGCGGTTGCCGAATTGAAGCTAAACCATCCAGAAATCGGCATCGGAGAAAAGTTGATACGCAGTGCTGTGAAGGACGGCAGGATTGCTAGCATCGGTATTGGTAATCGGGAGTATATAGCCATGCAGAGTTTCGATGAGCCATATTGCAGACGGATATTTGAGCCAGCCGCTATTGTGACATCAAAGAAAGAAATCATTCGTTGTGGCGTGATGGAGCAAATGGCTGATGTGCTGGCGAGAAATCCGGCTATGCCGACAGTGACACGATCACGTCGGGCGGGGTAAAAAAAGTATCCACCATGGGTGTTTACCTATGGTGGATACTCAATATTTGCGCCGCACAAATCAAAGAATACAACTGTGGAAAAATTGTTTTTATTTTCGAGAAATGTCTGGACTTTTGCTCTTTTCTGTGGTATTGTGTTGTGCTGACAGAAAAGGAGGCATAGCCTATGAATAGTGTGATAAAAGAGTTATGGCACGGCAATATCGTTCCGCAGGACTACAGTCGGAACAATTCCATCGAAATGAAGCTGTTGATTGAGTATATGACAAGACACCACGAGGATCTGCTTAAAACAATGACAGATATGGCAATGCATTGCCTCTCTCCGTACTCAAACTATTCTGCAAGCAAAAACGGCGCTACCATGAAGATAGCGCCGTCTGGCTTGTAGATATAATTTTAAGTGTAATTATTATATCAGATATGAAAGGACCTGTCAAGAAAATGAATGGGTAAATGTTGGGGAACGAATCCAAATTGCACTAAAGTATGTTTGTAAACAGTTCTGATTTCTTTCAAAGCAATTTTGAATCGTTCATATTCTCAAATGAAATCGTCGACGAAACTTCAAATGAAATAATTCCCGGCATAGTCACTACTGAAAAATATGACGGAACGCGTAAATTAGAGCTTTATAATCATGCTATGCAGATCCTAGCAAGATTTCAGAATATCATACATTGACGAATAATCTAAATATTGCCTTTGCTATCAAACTTCTTTATAAGTATGACTTACATATCTACCTTTCAATATAATTGACAATCAATATTTATTGCTCATTGCATAAGGTAAACTGTATAAATAATCAACTCAGGCAAATTGTTACATTTGCCTGAGTTGATTATTTATTTTGTGAATTGCTTAATTGATTCAATAACTGTATTCAAAGAATCTTTCGCTCGTTCAGTACCATTGGTGTATCCCCAAAGTGAATATCTATTATTTGAAACTAGAACGCCATTTTTCACTTCAACAATACCTTGAGCTGGATTAACAGGTGAGAATGGCGAAGATTCATACTCACATAAAAACATAAGGTGTTCTGTATCTTTGTCAAGGTATCCATCCATCTTATAGAGTGTTTCCTCCGGTTTATTTTTGTAATCACCTAACTGCTTTATTGTTATTATATCACCAACTTTCACATTTCCTTTTATCACATTAACTACTCGGATTGTTGATATGGTGTAAGGAGTTGTCTCTTTGTCAGCTTTATTAGGTGTTTGGTCTACCATAAGATTTTTTACATTCTTAGCAGTAACCACTTCACCAACAATTATGACATCCGCAGCACTTGTAATACTTTCAACACTTGGGTAATATGGATAATCACCATGAAACATTAGTTTGGGCAAAAAAGCATTACAAATGAACACTGTAAAAATAAGCGAAACAAGTATTACTAACGAAATTGTAGCAAATTTCTTTGTCTTGGCATTCATATTAGCACCTCCGTTAATCAGCATATGCGTTATTTACGCCAGCAATGTCGTCACTAGTAGGCCACGTTAAGTAGTTTCTATCCCTATCGTAGTTCATTATCGATAAGTTACCAGTAGAAGGATTATTTTCAAGACAAAAAGCATGCCCAAATTCATGAACCAAAACGCTGCTAACAAATGTATCTGATTCACCAACCAAAGTATTTCTATTTAGTTCAATCTTGAATTTTCCTGCACGTCCCCATAGAATATATTGACGATCCTGCGGTGTGTACATTCCATACCAAGTGTCGTCCCATTGACCACTAATTACATAACTATGGCCAGAACCCGGCACTTGAGTAATTTCAATAGGAGTATCAGTATCATTCCATGCAGCTATACAACTATGGAAAACTGGGTAACTTAGCCGATTCTCTACTTCCACTTCCGGGTTAAGCAACCCACCGCCATAGTAGATATATTGGGCTGCAAAAACAGAAGTGGTAAACACAGAAGTAAGAACTAAACATAAAATCATCGGAAATAGAATTCTGTATAACTTGTGTTTCATATAAATACCTCCATAATCATTTTCAACAGACTCAGTAATTTATTTATTACTAGGATAGACTTTTGCACGTTAGATAAAAACCAAGCTTTATTCGGAAATTCGATAGGTTTGATGAGTACTCCTTAATTTAGAACTGTTAGGCATCCCGGCCGTATGTATCATTCGTAATACATACGGCAAATAAAAGAAACTTAAGCGGATATGACAGCGTATGCCTTGTAAATTTTTGTTTATCTGACCATTTAATCGGATTATACATCATACCCACTCACCCCCAATATTATTTTTACTGGTCGCTCCGCAAGAACGAGCCATGTAAGATGTAATTCCTTGTTATATAATATAACAAGCGAGTAAGACATTTCATTTCCATGTTTTATATATGTGAATCCTTCACTAAATTAATAGCGAATCAAATATATACAACTCTCCATTTTGTCCTTTGTTTGACGAATACAACAAAATTATTTTCACCCTTAATAATAAATAACAAATAATAATAGGATTCCATTTCCGAATTTTCGAAAATTTTAATTTCCAGGGCAAATCGCGGTTCTTGTCGCAGTCAGTGTCTCTGTTATTCCATTCTTCTTCACATTGACCTCTACTTCGATCTTATATTCTCTTCCGGCAATACCCGTGAATGATTCGTTTACATTCAAAATCATCTGATTAACGCTGTAATCCCAATCTTTAGGTTCTTCCACCCAAGCTCCAGATGTATTTTTATAATAAAGCTTTATTTCAGCAGAAATATTGGTAACTCCACTCTGTCCCATAACGGTAACATACACATCTCCTCTGGCACCTGTGAAATCCAAATCAGCTGTAAACGTGTAGGCATTATCCCACATAGGTACAATCTGTTCTGGAACAGCTCCATATATCGCCATAGGCATAACGGAAAGTATCACAACACAAGTAAGTAAGATTGATATGATTTTTTTCATTGTAAATAATCCTTTCATCTGTTTGGCTCGTAATTCAGCAAGGGTAAGTATGAATGACGCCTATTGTTAATGCTTACAAATGGTTCACATTCGATCAATTTTTTCGCATCCCCCCCATATCTATAACCCCTTTGATAAATATAACAAACATATACACGGTTTCATTTCCAAATAAATAAAAAAACTGCAACATTTTATTGCTGCAGTTTTTTGCTTATTTAATTGATTCAGCCATACTGATTATCAACTCTTGACTTATATCCGAAGTAAATGTAGCAATCAAATACTTGTACTCATTATCATGCCAAGTAAGCGCCACTCTCATATCTTCATATAAGAAAAGCTGGCCTTGATTTCCTTTGATTTCTATTTCTTCTATTTTACATTTTTCATTATCAATGTTAATTGCTGAATCGGTCAGCTTCATTTGCTGATATGATAACAAAATATCAGAATCTTTGATATAAACTATTTGATATTGCTTATCAGTTTGTGCTACAACTTGCCGTTCAGTACCAGCCAACTGTAGCATCGGCTCACGGTACTCTTCAATAACACTCGGGGGCGTTTTCTCTGTGACAAAAAATACAGCTACAAATTCATCATACCATTTCATCACAGTATTTACAATCTCAGCGCGTACCGCTGTTACGCTCATACAAAAGCCAAATGATATACTGCATATAACCAGCACTGCGGCAACAGCACGACGGCACGCTAATGGTACACTACTCCACCACGACTCTCTATCATAGTTTCTGATTTTCCTGCGTATTCTTTTTATTGCCCTCTCGGACATCTTTGTTTTTGAAGTGTCTATGGAATGAAACAGCTCAAGATCTTCATCAAGCAGATCTCGGGCAGCAGCCTTGATCAATGCATCAAGATTCGGATCAGATGCGTTCATTTAATTCACCTCCGGCTAACTCAAGTAATTTTTTCTTTGCTTTAAACAAACGCAGACCAACCGCATTGGGTGTTATATGTAATACTCTGGCAACTTGAACATTCGTATAACCTAACACAAAAACAAGCTTGATAACATCACGGTGCTCCGGTGTGAGCTGCCTGAGATACTTACGAACAATCTCTACTGTTTCCTGCGTAATAATACGCTCTTCCACAGTTTCACTTGTATCCTCATATTCGATTTCCTCGAATTCGTTCTCTTCATTCACATAGGTATAGTAACCCTCGACTTTATTTCGACGCTTGTTCTTGTTGTAGAGATTGATTGCTGCGTGTCTACTATATATAACAATCTGAGCTACAATATCATTTCTGCTTGCGTTATTAAATCTATCAATATTTTTCATAATATTGATCATAACTTCATCGACGGTATCTTCTGAATCCTGATGATTATTCAAAATATTGTAGACAATCTCGTATATATACTTATGGTATTTTTCAAATAATTGCTCAGCAAAACTTCTATCTTCTGCATCAAGTACAGCCAAAAAACTATAAAAGAGCATCGACATTCCTCCAATCCGCTCTACCGTTACTAAACACGGCTGTATACTTGTTAAAATTCAATGTGCAATTTATTAACCCAATATTATATTACTTATGTGCTAATTTGCCATTATACTTTTATTATACCATATATTTATGAATTTATCAATTAGCAGAAACTTATAAAACATCCGTTCTCAATTAACAGTTTTATTTATATCGCATAATTTTAAAATTTCATAACATAATTCTTATTTCTTAAACAATATTTGAATAAGGACGCAAATTGTTGATTTATCAGGAAAAATATGCTATAATAATAGCAGTGAGAATATTTCGGCAAACTTTATAATTGCAAAATACGTAAGGAGGAAAAATTATGGCTTACCGAAATAAAGTATATGTATCAATGGATGCAGATAGCGATTTGCGTTATTATCGTTTGATGCAGGCGTGGAAACAAAACGACAACACACCGTTTAATTTTTATGATGCACATGATATAAATAATATTCTTGATAAAAGTGAAGCATCCATCAAAGCCGGATTACAAGAAAGATTCCGAAATACAAAAATTTTTGTTCTTCTTGTTGGGCAGCATACACGTTATTTATACAAGTATGTTCGATGGGAGATCGAACAAGCGATAAAACGAGAGATTCCGTGCATTGTTGTCAATTTGAACGGGAAACGTTCTTTGGATTCTGAATTATGTCCCCCGATAATTAGGGATCATTTGGCGGTACATGTCAGCTTTAACGCCAAAATTATTCAGTATGCTTTAGAAAACTGGCCAGCTGCAGATGCGGAAAAAAGGAGAAATAATCAAAACGGTGCTTTTTACTACACTCAATCAGTATATGAAAAACTGGGTTTATAAAACTGCATATTCCTTGCTGGTTGCAGTGCTATGCAGATGGAAAGCCATCTTTTCTACGTGCTTTGCGATTATTGGCGTAATTTTTACAATATCTGAAATTCTTGATAATGTTTTTGGTAGAACTGATGGCTATGACTTCATGCGTGAATATACCATCCCCGGCTTGGTAGCAATTTTCTTCGTTAGCACAGTACTTAATAGGAAACGTCTGACATATTCATGCTTCGTGGGCAATACAGACATTAAAATCACTCTTTGTGTATGTGACATTTTTTCAAAAAAAGGGGCATTAATAATTCCCACAAACACAACATTTGATACTCAAATGGAGGGGGAATTTATAAGCGTAAAAAGCGTACAAGGACAGTATCAAGAAAGGTACTACCACAATGAGTTATTAAAACTCAATCAAGACTTATCTGCAGAGTTGCAAAATAGAGAGTATACATTGATAAATGATGATAGACTTACAAATAACAAACGATATTCAATAGGTACAACATGCAAAATAACAAGAAAGACTCAGCATGATTACTTTTTAGCAGTTGCAGATGTAAACAAGCACGGAAAGACCGAAAATGTCTCCTTGGAAAACATTACTCAGGCGTTAGTATCCTTATGGTATCAGTTAAACACATTTGGGCATGTCGAAACTATACGCATCCCTCTCATTGGAACTGGACGCGGCGGTCTGAAAGAATCCAGAGATAGAATATTACAAGAAACAATTTTCACATTTATTGTTGCAGCCAAAGATATGAAAATAACTGAGCATCTGATTATCTGTATTCACCCGATGGACTTTGTTAATAAGAATCTTCATTGGGACGATTTGTGCGAATATCTTAACTACACCTGCAAATACCATAACCTTAAGCAAGGCAATCCGGAGGGGAGTCCCGAAAGCGATTCTGATGTGAACCGACGTAGTTTTTTGAATAGCTGAAAAAATATCAACAATATATTGGCGATTTTTAAAGGCAACGCACAACAGCGTTGCCTTTAAGTCTATTTATTCGCTTGTCTCAAAAGTTTATCAAACGTCTCCGCGGCCATGCGGTCGGTGCTCTCCAGCGCATGCACATAAATGTTAGTCGTCGCAATATCCGCATGACCAAGCCGCGCTGATACCGTCTTGATATCGCACCCATTCGCAAGAAGCATCGTCGCCGATGTATGCCGTAATCCATGAAATTTCAGATGTCGAATCCCATGCCGCTTCAGAAAATGATCGAACTGCTTCGTCGGCGTGTGCGGATGCATGACGTGACCGTCTTCCTCAGTGAAAATGTAGTCGAGATTCTTCCAACCATCGCCGAGGTAGGCGATGTGCCGATTCTGCTGCACACGGTACTCTGTGAGCGTCTTGCAGAGCCGTTCGGGGATCGAGATGGTACGAATACTGCACCTCGACTTCGGTTCCTTCTCTCGCGCCTTGCCGTCGCTCAGCTTGTATATGCTTCGCTTGACCGATATACGTTGATTCTCAAAGTCAATATCGCTCCATTTTAGTCCCACGATCTCACCACGGCGACAGCCGGTGAACAACGCAACTTCAATCACTGCACGGATATGCAGAGGCTCGCTCTCCAAAGCCGTGAGAATCTGACCGACTTCTTCGAGCGTGAATACTTCCACCTCTTTTGTTTCTTCCTTGGGAAATTCGATTCGCCTCGAGCGTCCGATATCGTTCTCGATGTATTCGAGCTTATAAGCCGTGGTGACGATGGAGCGAAGCACCGTGGTATACCGTTTAACCGTGCTGGCGGCTATGCTGCCCTCGCGTCCGTCAAGGCGTTTCTTCTCGGTTGAGAGATACTGTATGAATTGCTGAATGTGGTAAGTACGTAAGTCCTTCATCTTCATCCGCGCGAACATAGGCATCAGTTCTTCTTCGATGACCTTGGAATAAAAATTGTAGGTTTGCGGAGAGAGTGTATTCTTCTTGATCTCGAGATACTGCGTGCAGAAATCGGAGAAGGTAATCTTGTCGGGACGTACATTGCGGAACGGCCCCTCTGCTTCGATCTCACGCTCAAATGCGGCGGTGAAATCTTCGATCTCCTTGTTAAGCCGTGAGTAGGGCAGATTGGGCTTCGACGGCTTGAATGTCTTCGAGCGTGAGATCTGCTTGCCGTTTGAATCAACGCCGCAGGAAACGCGAATGAGGTAGGTGCCGTTGGATCTGGAAATAATGCTTGCCATAAATTTTTCCTCCTTAATGGCTGTAATTATGAACCTTGGAAATGAGAGAACAGTTATTTCATTCCGAGGGTAGAACCGAAAGCCTCTACCGTTTGCAGACGGCGACATTTGAAACCTATGTACTAAACTATGTACTGGCGTCTACCATCGACAAATACAGTGTAAGGAGAAGAACAAAAAATCCGCACCTCGAAGTGCGGAAAAAGTCAGTAAATACAAAGAAAAATCGGGAATCTTACGACTCCCGATTTTTGGTCTGAGTGACAAGACTTGAACTTGCGGCCTCTACCACCCCAA
>JAZNBZ010000113.1:0-8569 GCA_045587285.1 Candidatus Flemingiibacterium sp.
GACGTAAGCTCGCTTATTTTTCGCGCACTCGACAGCATATCGCCGACAAAAGCTACGCGTTCAGGCGAAAAAACCCCGAAATCAAACGGCACGAAGCCGTATGCTACGGCGGCATATTGACCAAACGATACCGTTTTACCCGCTTTAGGCATATTGTTATGGTTTACAAAGCATTTTTCGCTTATCAGCTCATGATGCTCGTATCCCATAAATCCCCAATTGTGTCCGCCCGGACGCCTGAAATTTCCGAGGGTAAAATTTTTGCCGTTCATCACAATCTCTCCTATCGTATATAGGTAGAGAAACCATTTGAAATTGTTTTCACAAACCGTCGGCTTGATAAGCTCCTTTAGTTCATCATAGCACTCGTCAATCGCGCTTTTAAGAAGCGCAAACCGCTTCGCCGAATTTTTCTTCTGTGCATTGTAGACCTCGACCTGACATTCCTTGTCAGCTATAAAAAAGTTGGTGATGTATTTCCCGCTATCAAGCTTTTTGAGAAGCGTCGATTCGGTGAGGATACCTATTTCCTCCTCCATATACGGTAAGGCTATGCCAAGCTCCATTGCAAGCTCCTCCGCCGTTGACGGATTATCGTTCGCTTCGAGCAAAATATTCTTGGGGATACGCCTTTGCACAACGCTCCACGGGTAATTTGCCTGCGAGCCGCTTGCAACAAAGCTCACTTCCTCGGGTGCCCAACTTCTTTTTCCAAATTCACGTGCCATATCCATTCCCCCTTTAAGTGTTTTTCTTGCTTTGAAGAGCCTCGTTTTCACCGTGCCCGTCGGCTTGCCGAGCCGCTTTGCAAGCTCGCTTATTCCAATACCGTCAATGTAGTGCGCCGCGATAAGCTCGCGGTACTCCCTTGAAGTAAATGCAAGCTCGCGGCGAAGCAGCGAATACTGCTCCTTTTCTACGACGGTGTTCTCGGGCGTGTCGCCGTCGGTGATATCAAGCTTGCCTATATCGCCTGCTACACGTGCGCGGTGCTCTATTACTCCTTTGCACCACCTCGCGTATCTGTTTTTCGCTATCTTCCACACCCACGCAGAAAAATGCTCGGGCGGCGGATTTTGGGAAAGTGAGTGCAATACAGCAAGTGATATATCGGCGGCAAGCTCCTCTGCCGCGCCGCGCTCGCCCGTCTTTTTCAGGCAATAATAGAATATCGGTCCGACGTATTCACGTGCAAACTCCTCGGCGTACGTTTTGGTGTCCATTGGCTCTCCTTTTCGTGCTCTTTGCTAACCGGTTGCACTAATATAGTGTCAAAATTTCGCGAACGGTTTTGATTTTGGAAAAAATATTTTGGGGAGGGTGGCACCCTCCCCGATTTTATTTAAAACGTAACCCTCTCAACTGCCGTCACCTTGCCGCTCGACGTATCAAGCGTATAAAGCACCGCTTGCACCTCTGTCGCGCCGTCGGCGATCTCAAATTTCACGGGAAGCTTTGCGCGAAGCTTCTCGATTATTATATCCGCTCGCACGCCGAGCACGCCGTCGTTCGGTCCCGTCATACCGAGATCGGTGACGTAGCCGCTTCCGCACGGCAATATCATGGTGTCCGCCGTCGGAACGTGCGTGTGCGTGCCGAAAATGACGTTTATTTTTCCGTCAAAATAGCGTCCCATCGCTATCTTTTCGCTCGTTGCCTCCGCGTGAATGTCGAGAACGGCAAAATCGTACCGTCCCTCCTCGCGCTCAAGTATGCGCTCGACCGTACCGAACGGGCACGCAAGCGGCTCGAGATAGATAGTGCCGAGCACGTTGATAACGAGCACGCGGTAGCCGTCGATATTCACTATGGTATACCCGTTCCCGGGCGTGCCGTACGGATAGTTTGCCGGGCGAATGACCGTGCCCGAATTTTCAAGATATGCGCGTATCTCGCGGCGTCTGAAGCTGTGGTTTCCGCCCGTGAGAACGTCACAGCCTGCCGAAAGAAGCCTGTCTGCGCTCTGCGCGTCAAGCCCGTTTCCGACTGCGGCGTTTTCCGCGTTGCACACGACCATATTAACGCCGTTTGTCTTGCGGTATGCCCACAGTTTTTCGCTTACGTATTTAACTGCCTCCTGACCGACTATATCTCCGATTACGAGGATCTTAAAAGTGTTCATTGTGCCTCCGATTTTGCCGTGTAGGTTTATTGCTTCTTTATCTTATCCCAATATGCCTTTGCCGCCTGCTCGGTCTTGTTGTCACCGTACTCGTAAAAGCGCTCGTTTTTGAGCTCGTCGGGTAGGTATTGCTGTGACACCCAATGCTCGGGATAAGCGTGCGGATATTTGTAGCCCTTAAATTGCGGGCTTTTTAGATGCTCGGGAACGTTTTGCCCTTTACCGTGTGCAATAGCATCGCTCGCCTTTGCAAGCGCCTCATATGCACTGTTCGATTTCGGCGCGGTAGCAAGCATCACCGCTGCGTTCGCGAGCGGTATACGCGCCTCGGGAAGTCCAAGCTCCCGTGCGCTCTCCACAGCCGCGCGCGTGAACACCGCCGCCATAGGATACGCAAGTCCGACGTCCTCGTTTGCGATGACCTGAAGTCTGCGGCAAGCCGAAATAAGGTCGCCGCCCTCAAGCAGCTTTGCAAGGTAAAACACCGCCGCATCGGGATCGGAGCCGCGTATGGATTTTTGCAGGCAGGAGAGAAGATCGTAGTGAACGTCGCCCGTCCTATCGAACAAGCCGAGCACCTTCGGCGTGAAGCTGTTTATAAGCTCGGTCGTGATAACGCCGTCGCCCGATGCCGCGAGGTAAAACGCGTTTTCGAGAAGCCCGAGGCTACGGCGAACGTCACCCGCTCCCGCACCCGACAGTGCGTCAAGCGCACCGTCGCCAAACGTCACCGCCGCATTTTCGTCCGCATTGAGCGCATCAAGCGCATTTTTAAGCGCGCGTGCGATCTCACCGCTCGTAACCGCCTTAAACTCAAAGACGGCGGAACGGGAGATTATCGCGTTGTAAACGTAAAAATACGGGTTTTCCGTAGTCGAGGCAATAAGCGTAATACGCCCGTCCTCGATGTATTCGAGAAGCGACTGCTGCTGCTTTTTGTTGAAGTACTGTATCTCATCGAGGTACAGCAAAATTCCGCCTCCGCCGTATATCGTGCCCGTTTCCTCGATGACCTCCTTGACGTCCGCAAGGCTCGCCGTCGTCGCGTTAAGGCGGCGGAGCGTCATTCCCGAGGCGTTAGCGATAATATTAGCCGCGGTGGTCTTGCCCGTACCGGGCGGACCGAAAAATATCATATTCGTGATATGCCCCGACTCTACCATACGTCGGAGCACACCGTTTTTTCCGACAAGATGCTCTTGCCCTACCATTGTGTCAAAGCTTACTGGGCGCACCTTATCGGCAAGCGGTCGTGCCATATTTTCGTCCTCTTTCTCTTGTGTTTAGCCTTACTGCTTAGGCATAGACTTGATGTAAACGTCCTTCGACGGGTAAGCGAAGGAAAGTCCCATCTCGTTTACGATGTCCATTATAGCAAAATTAACGTTACCGCGCGCAACTGCCGCCTCGCCCACGTCGCCCGTAAGCGTGTAGAAGCGAACGGACACTTGCAGGGCACTCTCACCGAACTCCGCAAAGCCTACCATAATGCCCTCTTTGCGAATATCATCACGCGACTCAAGCATAGCTGTAATACGCGAGATAAGCTCCTCAAGCTGTGCTTTGGTCGTTGCGTAGGTAACGCCGATGTTAAAGAGTACGCGGCGGCGCTCAATTTTAGTCCAATTGGTAATATTCGCACTCGACATCGTTTTATTGGGAACGATAACAAGCGACTCGTCAAGCGTGCGAATGCGTGTGGAGCGAAGCCCCATTTTCTCAACGGTTCCCGCAACTCCGTCAACCTCAATGTAATCTCCGATGTCGAACGGCTGGTCGAGCATAACGGTAACGCTGCCAAAAAGGTTAGCCGCTGTATCCTGCGCCGCGAGCGCTATGGCAACGCCGCCGATGGAAAGGCCTGCGATAAGTCCCGTTATATTGTTTACCCAAACCTGAAGCACGCACAGCGCACCGAGAATGAATACGACAACCTTCGCCGCCACACTTATGTATTCAGCCGCGATAGTATCAAGGTGAGTATTCGTCCTCTTGCTTATTTTGGCGATTGCGCGCTTTGTGTGCCCCGCAATACCGTAAAGCACCCAGAACACCGCGATAAGTATAAGTGTTTCCACGCACTTTGTGCAGATACTCGAGAAGGCTCCCGTAAGGCCGAGAACCGCTGCCGAGAGATAAAGCGCCGCGGTAATAACGAGCAGTCGTACGGGGCGGTCGAGGGTGTCAAGAACAATACCGACAAAGCTATCAGAGCCATCCTCGTGTTTCGTCTTTTTCTTAATAAGATTAAAGAAGCATTTGCTGATAAAGCCCTTAAGAAGTATCGCGGCAAGCAGTATAATAACGCAAAGAAGCAGCCGCCAAAGTCCGAGCGATATAAAAGCAGACCATATATCCTCTATTTCGTCAAAAACGCGTTCCGCAAACATTGAAAATTTACTCATAAATATATCACCTCATAAATTTATTTGTCATTCTATTTGTGACGATGCGCGGCATTAACTGCCGCATCGAAAAGCTCCATATCCTCGCAAAGATTGGCTATTCTGAAGCGAAGCTCGCCGTGCTGGCGTATCTCATCGCCGTTTCCGAAGAAATCACCCGGACCGCGCTCTCCAAGGTCAAACTCGGCGATCTTGAAGCCATCGTAGGTATTTCTCATAACGTTAAGGCGGTCGCGTGCACTTCCCGCCTTCGCGTCCGAAACGAGCACGCAGTACGATTTCGCAGAGCCGCGTCCGACGCGTCCGCGAAGCTGATGAAGCTGTGAAAGTCCGAAGCGCTCGGCGGGTTCAACTATCATAAGCGTAGCGTTCGGCACGTTGACGCCGACCTCGATCACCGTGGTCGAAACGAGCACGTCAAGCTCGCCCGAGGCGAATTTCTGCATCACCTCGTCCTTTTCATTAGGCTTCATTTTGCCGTGCACGCAACCAATATTAAGCTCAGGCATATCCTCGCGAAGCCTCTGCGCCCACGTCGTTGCCGCCTTCGGCGCGCTTTTCGGGCGCATTATTTCCTCGATATCGTAGCCGAAGTCGAAAAGACGGATATCCTCCTGCGTGAGCTCACCGAGCTCCACTTCCTCGACCGACGGGCAAACGACGTACGTCTGATGCCCCTCGGCTTTTTGCTTTCTTATAAATCCGTGAAGCCGCTCGCGGTACGCCTCGTCAACTGTAAACGTTTCGACGCGCTGACGCCCCGGCGGCATCTCGTTAAGTGCCGACATATCAAGGTCGCCCCAGAAGAACATCGCGAGCGTACGCGGGATAGGCGTTGCGCTCATCGTGAGCTGGTGACAGGTGTCACCGCCGCCTTTTAATAGAAGCGCCTCGCGCTGACCGACGCCAAAGCGGTGCTGTTCGTCGCACACAACGAGTCCGAGGCGGTTAAATTCAACTCCGTCGCTAATAAGCGCGTGCGTGCCGATAAGCACGTGAATCGAGCCGTCGGACAGAGAGGCAAGTATCTCGCGGCGAGCCTTACCCTTAACGGAGCCCGTGAGAAGTGCGGTTTTTATATTAAGCCCTCCGAGAAGCTCGGAAAGCTCCATAAAATGCTGATTTGCGAGTATCTCCGTCGGCGCCATAATAGCGCACTGACACCCGTTTTTGACGGCGATATACGCCGCCGCCGCCGCAACCACGGTCTTACCGCTTCCAACGTCGCCCGACACGAGCCTTCGCATCGGCACGCCCGAGGCAAGATCCGCGGCAATTTCGGAAATCGCGCGCATTTGCGCGCCCGTGAGCGTGTAAGGAAGCTTCGCCGTAAGCGCGGACACGTCGCCGTCCGCCATTTGCGGAGCGGTCTGCTTTTTCTCGCGAGTTTCGCCCGAGCCGAGTGCGAAGCGGTAAAGCTCCTCGAAAATGAGTCTGCGCTTGGCTATCTCGAGCGATTTGAAATCGGAGGGGTTATGTATAAAACGAAGTGCCGTTCCGATAGCGCAGAGGTCGTTGTCCTCGCGCACGTCGTCGGGGAGCACCTCGGGGATACAGTCGCCGAGCTCGTCGAGTGCCGTCGCCACGAGCTTTGCGAGCATTTTATGCGTAACGCCCGACGTCAGAGGGTACACCGCAACGAGCGGCGGGAGCTCTCTGCCTTCAACTATCGGCTCAACAGTCGGCGAGGAGAGGATATTTTTGCCCCTCTCGCGAGTGAGCTTACCGAAAAAGCGGTACTCGCCGCCCTTTACTATCGTGTCCTTGATATAAGGCTGGTTAAAAAACGTTATCTCTGCGCTTCCCGATTCGTCGAACGCGCGAAGCTTCGATATGGTCATACCGCGTCGGAGCGTTGCGTTGTGAACGTCCGTCGCCGCAGTGAGTATAAACGATGCGGTCTCGCCGGGTTCTGCCTTGGCAAGTGCCTTCACGTTGCCGCGAAATTCGTATCCGCGCGGAAAATGATAAAGGAGCTCTCCGACGTTCGTGATTCCAAGCTTGGCAAGCGCCTTTGCGCGCGCCTCGCCCACGCCGCGCATATACTGTATGTTAGTGTCAAACGTAAGCGGCATCGTCGGTGGCTCCTTTCTGTGTTTTATTTTGAGGGTATAAGGGGAGTTACGGTCGCTTTTTGTAAAAAGCTCCGCAAAAACTTTAAACAACGCATTCGCTAACAGAGGGTTTGGCTAAACGGTGATCCTCGCTCCAGCCAGTTGGGGACCTCGGCGACACCCGTGTCGCCACCCCAACAACTGTTTGATGGAAATCGAAGCATTGCCACACTTTGTGAGTTTGCGTCTGTGCCGCCTTGCTTCGCTCGGCGGCGAAAGTTGTTGCGCAAACAGGATTATAATCCGCGGAAGCCTTTGCCTATGACCTCGCTCGAGTTAGTTATCATCATAAACGTCTTCGGGTGGTTTGTTTTCAGATATTTCTGAAGCTTTGCCGCCTGATAGCGCTTCATCGCCGCGCTTATCATATACTTTTTGGCGTGCGTATAGCCGCCAACGCCCTCAATAACCGTACAGCTTCGGTGAAGTTCTTTGGTTATATATTCGGAAATCGCATCAGGCTCGTCGGTGATTATCTGGAAGCACTTGCACGTATTGAAGCTCTCGATAACCGTATCGACGACCATAGTCTTGGCAAGAAGTCCAAGAAGCGAAAAAAGTCCCGTTTTCGCACCGAAAAGGAACGCAAGCAGCGTTATTCCGATATCGCTTATAAGAAGCGCCGTGCCGATATTCAGCCGCGTGTGCTTTTTGAGTATCATAGCGAGTATATCCGTACCGCCCGTCGAGCCGTCGCAGTTAAAGAGTATCGCCGAGCCGATAGCAGGAAGTCCGATTGCAAACACAAGCTCAAGAAGCGGCTCGTCTGTAAGCGGTGCCGAAAGTGGCACAAGCCACTCGAAAAGCATGAGCGCACCTGACAAAGTGGCTGAGCCGAGCACGGTTTTAAGTCCGCATCCGCGCCCGAGCACGGCAAAGCCGAGCACGAGCATCACCGCATTTATAACGGTAGAAATAAAGCTCGCGGACGATAATTTGAAATAGTTACCGAGCACGACGGAAATACCGCTCACGCCGCCCGTTGAAAAGTTATTCGGGAACTTGAAAAAGTACACTCCGAGCGCCACGCAAAGCGATCCAAGCACACAAAGTGCGTATTCTTTGAAAACCTTTTTATTTATTTTCACTTTATTTATCACTTTCTCGCGGCAAAATACGTTCCTATATGCTCTCCGTCGCTGATGCGGTACAGCACCTCGGGATTTTTACCGTTGACTATAAGCATCGGTATTCCGGCCTCGGTGACTATCTGCGCCGCCTTTATTTTGGTTATCATCCCGCCCGTACCGCGCTCGCTCCCCGCGCCGCCCGCGTACGAGATGACCGTGTCGTCAATGACCTCGACGCGGCTTATCAGCTTCGCGTCGGGATTTTTCTTCGGATCACAGTCGTAAAGACCGTCGATGCCCGACATATTGATAAGTAAGTCTGCACCGCAAACGAGTGCAACGTAAGCCGACAGCGTATCGTTACCGCCGAATTTTAACTCCTCGGTGGAGATCGGGTCGTATTCGTTTACAATCGGCACGCATCCGAGCTTTAAAAGCTCGTGGAAGGTATTCTCCGCGTTGGTGCGACGCACGGGGTTGTCGATTATATCCTTTGTCATCAGCATCTGACCGACGGTGTAGCCGTAGGTGGCGAAGAAGTTTTCATACACCTGCATAAGCTCCGCCTGACCGATAGCGGCAAGCGCCTGCTTTTCCTCGGTGCTCTCGGGACGTCTGCCAAGTCGAAGCCTTGCAATTCCCGCCGCGACCGCGCCCGAGCTGACGAGCACTATCTCGTGTCCCGCATTTTTAAAGTCCGACAAAATACGAACAAGCAGCTCCATTCTGCGAAGATCCAGCTTTCCCGTATCGTGTGTAAGCGTATTTGAGCCGATCTTTACGACTATACGCGCTTTATTTTGAAGTATACTCATTGTCTTTTATCCTTGTGCCGTCCTTATTTTGCCTTGAAGCACG
>JAZNBZ010000114.1:0-1569 GCA_045587285.1 Candidatus Flemingiibacterium sp.
CTACGACGTGCTTCCGATAGACCTTATGAAGGAGGATATCGGGGAGGACGGACGCCTTATAATCATTTCCTGCCCGAAGTATGATTTCGAGGGTATATCCGAGCTTACTGCGGGAAGAAAATCCGAGATAGAAAAGATCGACGATTTCCTTGACGGCTATGGCAACATTATGGTGTTTATGGATCCCACGGTCGAGCGCCTTCCCGAGCTTGAGGATTTTCTCGCGGAGTGGGGTATAGAATTTGAGGACGCCGTGCTCTACGACCCCGTGAACTCGATCGACAGTCAGCACTACGCGCTCGTTGGCGATTATTCACTCGAGAGCTCCGTCGGCGGAATGCTCGTTAAGGATATTGTGTCCGTTGGCACACCGCCCAAGACTATCGCGTACTACGCAAGCCCGATAAAGCTTCTCTTTACCGAGAAGGAAAACCGCGAGGTCGGTGCGGCAATATACTCCTCGAAGAGCGCCCAGAAGATTGTAGGCGAGGAGTCCGTGGAAAAGGGACAGTATCCGCTCGTTACCGTTTCGCGTGAGGGCAATTATATAAATAACGTAAAGCATTACTCGTACGTGTTTGCAGTCGGCTCGCCCTTCTTTGCAGAGGATATGTTCTTAACGCCGACCTATGCAAATGCCGATATTCTTTACACGATGATGATAATGATGGGCAAGGAGCAGGTTCCGATCGACCTTAAGTTTAAGATATTCGAGGACACCTCACTTGATATTACGAGTGCGCAGGCTGGCGCGTGGACTTGGTCGCTTACGCTTGTTGTGCCGGCTCTTGTATTTATTTTCGGTATAGTTGTCTTTATCAGGAGAAAGCACGTATGATAGATAAAAACGAACAAAATGAGATTGCCGAGGAGTCTACGCTGTTTTCGGCGCCGGATAAATCCGAAACGCTCGAAAAACGCCGCAAAAAGAACGCGCAAAAAAAACAGCGTACGACCATAATCGTTTTGACAATCTGCATTGCTTTGGCACTGCCGCTGTATTTCTTCGCAGTGAAGCCTATAATTGAGCACGTGGCAGACGAGCCTGACGAAGAAATCGAGCTACTTGACGGCGAGGCGCTCACGACGGGAAACCGCATCTTGATGTACGAGCACTATGAGCGCGAGGACATAGAAAAGATAGATATACAGAACGAGCACGGCGAGTTCGGCTTCTATTATGACGAAAAATACGACGAGTTTTTCCTTTCGGAATACCCGAACGCGCCGTATGACACGGAGCTTTTCGCATCGCTTGTCGTAAACGCGGGATTGGCGCTCGTAGACGAGCGCGTGCACGAGGAGTGCGAGGATATGAGCGAGTACGGACTTGACGTGTCGCAGTCGCCCGCGAGCTTTACGCTTACCGCGCGTACGGGCGAGAGTCATACCGTGTACCTTGGCAATATGACTGCTTCGGGCACGGGATATTACGCTCGCGTTGAGGGCAGAAACGCCGTTTACGTTATCGGCGCGGATATCGGCACCACCGTGCTTGCGCCGCTTGAGTCGCTTATCACGCCGCAGCTTACGCTTCCGCTTGAGGCAAACGCTTACTATATGATCGAA
>JAZNBZ010000115.1:0-2952 GCA_045587285.1 Candidatus Flemingiibacterium sp.
TCCTCCGACGCAAATGTGTCGGAGGATTTGCTTTTATATTTTACGCACGAAGCGTGATGCCAAGCTCCTTTTCAAGAAGCGTGAGTATCTTCTTCGAGGTCTTGTCTGCTTCCTCGTCGGTCAGCGTACGGTCAGGCGCACGGAGAATGACGCTGAACGCCACGCTCTTTTTGCCCTCACCGAGCTGCTTGCCGCGGTATACGTCGAAGAGCTTAATGTCCTCAACAAGCTTACCGCCCGCCTTCTTCATAACAGCCTCGATTGCGCCAACCTCAAGCTCGTCGTCGCACACGAACGCGAAGTCGCGAGTAGTCGCCGGGAACTTGGGAAGCGCCTTGAACTGCTTATCAAGGTTTGCCTTTGCAAACATATTCTCGAAATCGAGGTCAGCCACGTAAACGGGCACGTCTATCTCGTAGCCCGCGGATACGCTCGGGTGAATTTCACCGATAGTACCGAGCACGGTGCCGTCAGCGCATACAAGCTCGGCACAGCGTCCGGGGTGGAACGCCGCGTCGTCGCGCTTTGCCTTGTAGGTAACGTCGGCGATGCCCGCCTTGTCGAGAAGCTTGTCAACCATACCCTTGAGGGTGTAGAAGTCACCGTCCTTGAAGAAGCCGACTGTTATGCGGCGGCGCTCCTCGGGAAGGTTCTTCGGATCCTCGTCGGGAATGTATATTTTCGCCATCTCGTAAAGCGCGGTCTTGCCTGCGTGGTAGTTGTTGTTGCGCGCGAGCACCTCGAGCATTGAAGGGATAGCGGTGGTACGCATTACGCTGGTGTCCTCGCCGAGAGGGTTGGAGATAACGATCGACTTGCGTCTGGGATCGTTTTCTGCCATAGCGATCTTATCGTAGAACTTCGGGCTGATGAACGAGAAGGTCTCGCACTCGTAAAGTCCCATAGCGCAAAGCGTTTCAGCGCAGAGAAGCTCGAACCTCTGGATAGGAGTGCGGCTTCCCGAGGTGATGGGAGTTACAAACTTGGTTGATTTAATGGTGTCGTAGCCGTAAATGCGGAGAATTTCCTCTGCGATGTCGTTCATACAGCGGCAGTCCGCGCGGAAAGAGGGCACGGTCATCGTGTCGCCGTCGAACTTGAACTCAAGCTTCGTGAGCACGTCCTTCATATAGTCCGCGCTAACGTCAAGGCCGAGGAATGCGTTGATGCGGTCTGCGTCAAGCTTCATCGTGAAAGGATCTTCCTTACCCTTATATACGTCGATAGTGCCGTCAACGACGTCGCCTGCGCCGAGAAGCGTGATAAGCTCGCACGCGCGGTCGAGCGCGGGCATAGTGTTTTCGGGATCAAGTCCCTTTTCAAAGCGTCCCGAGGACTCGGTACGCATACCCTGACTCTTTGCGGTAACGCGCACGGAGCTTCCGAGGAAGTTTGCGGACTCGAAAACAACCGTCGTGGTGTCGTCCTTTATCTCGGAGTTAGCACCACCCATTACGCCTGCAAGTGCAACCGCCTTCTTCTCGTCAGCGATTACGAGATTGGTGGCGTTCAGCTTATGGTCAATATCGTCGAGCGACTTGAATACCTCGCCGTCCGCCGCGTTTCTTACGATTATCTTCGAGCCGTCGAGGCAGGAGTAATCGAACGCGTGCATAGGCTGACCGTATTCGAGCATTACGTAGTTGGTGATATCAACGATGTTGTTGATGGGACGCACGCCCGATGCGCGAAGACGCATACGAAGCCAGAGCGGAGATGGCGCGATCTTTACGTTCTTTACCACGCGTGCGGTGTAACGGGGGCAAAGCTCCGCGTTTTGAACGTCAACGGAAAGATAATTTTCAATCTTGTCGCCGTCGTTTGCGAATGTAACGGCAGGTGTGGTCGGCTTAAACTCGCGTCCGAACGAAACCGCAGTTTCGCGTGCGAGTCCGAGTACGGACAGACAGTCGGGGCGGTTCGAGGTGATCTCGAACTCAACCACAGTGTCGGAAAGTCCGAGCACGTCGTGAATATCGTCGCCGGGCTTACAGTCGATGCCGTCCATAATGAAGATGCCGTCCTCGATAGCACCGGGCATATCGTGTGTGGTCAGGTTAAGCTCGGCAATCGAGCAAAGCATACCGTTGGAGGGTACGCCGCGAAGCTTGCCTGCCTTGATGTTAACGCCGCCGGGGAGCTTCGAGGGGGCCTTTGCTACGGGAACCATAGCGCCTGCGAATACGTTCTGTGCGCCCGTTACGATCTGTACGGGTGCTTCTTCGCCTATATCTATCTGGCAGATCCAGAGGTGGTCGGAGTCGGGGTGACGCTCGAGCGAGATGACCTTGCCCGCAACGACGTTTTCGATGTCCTCACCGAGGATTTCAAAGCCCTCAACCTTCGAGCCTGTAGCGGTCAGACGGTCGCAATATTCTTTGGGAGTAATTCCGTCAAGGCTGACGAAATCCTTTGCCCAGTTAAGTGATAAATTCATTGTTTTTTCTCCTTTCCCGCTTATCAGAACTGATCGAGGAAGCGTACGTCGTTCTCGTAGAGGTAGCGCATATCGTCGATGCCGTACTTGATCATCGTGATGCGCTCAACGCCCATACCGAATGCAAAGCCGCTGTATTCGTCGGGATCAATGTTGCAGCCGCGAAGCACGTTCGGGTGAACCATACCTGCGCCGAGGATCTCTATCCAACCCTCGCCCTTGCAAAGCTTACAGCCCTTACCACCGCAAACGAAGCAGGAAACGTCAACCTCTGCCGACGGCTCGGTGAACGGGAAGTGGTGCGGTCTGAAGCGAATCTGTGTCTGCTCGCCGAACATCGTCTTTGCAAACGTCTCAAGCGTGCCCTTAAGGTCGCCCATAGTAATGCCCTTGTCAACGACAAGTCCCTCGAGCTGGTGGAACAGCGGCGAGTGAGAAGCATCAACTGCGTCGGAGCGGTAAACTCTACCGGGCGAGATTATGCGTATCGGAGGACGCTGCTTCTCCATCGTACG
>JAZNBZ010000116.1:0-15809 GCA_045587285.1 Candidatus Flemingiibacterium sp.
TCCGACTTGTTGTTTCTTTAGGTAGGAAATCTACCATGAGTTCGACAAATTGGAATTTGTCGCTAACTACTACTTCTATGAATCAAAGAATTTTTCTGCAAACCATACATCCTTCAATCTGTCTACAAAATTCAAATCCATACTTTTTGTACATAGATAAAGGGCCGTGATAAGCATGATTTTCATTGTGTGCAAATGGATACGCTTCTACCAAATCAAATCCATCGACTTTTGCATCCTTACATACATATTCAAGCAAGGCGGTGGCAACGCCACATCCCCTATATTTAGGTGTAACAGAAAAGCAAACGATGGATTTGATTTTTTCACCGTTGTCAGGTACTTCTTCTGCAAAATTAAAATTGACGTTATTGTACGCTTTTTTATTATTCGAATTGCACCATCCAACAACCTTTCCTTGAACATATGCTAAATATCCCTGCATGCGACCGCTTTTTATGAAGTTGATTGCTTGTTCTCTATTGAACTTAGCACAATCTTTATCGCAGTCCCATCTTCGTTTCTTTTCCAACTCGCTATCCCAATGATAGCACATACAATAACATCCACACCATTCATCATTGTCCGAAAAGGCATCGTTATCAAAATAAGATAACCAATCATCCAATAATTCAATAGTCAGTTTGCAAATAGATATTTCCATAATGATTCCTCCGTCAAATTCAAGTTTTACGAACTCTTTTACATATTCAGAATATCATAAGGATGCCAGTTTTTTATCGTGACTGTGTATATTTAGACGCAAAAACTTTCAAAAAATTCTATATTAAATCTATTATCTATTATACAATATAGTTATGAATATTTCAAGGTGTTGGTGAAATCGACGAAGATTATTTTATCAGCACAAAAGGTAAAAGGGATGTTTTCATAATCCGTTTGCGTTATGCTTCCATATTCTCGCACAGCCCCAGTGAAAAGCCTCGGTTCTTTACAACGGTGGAAAAAACTATCTGAGTTTTAGTCCGACCGAAGTCCTGAAGGCGGCTTATAAACCGGTCAAGCGCGTCCGTGTCCTCAAAGATGCTCTGTATCAGCACGGAATATTCTCCCGTAACGTGACAGCACTCGACGACACACTCCGAGCCCCCAAGAAACGGATATAGCTCCGAGCGTCTTTCGGGCGCGACCTCGAGATTTATAAACGCGTGCACGGGACGCCCTAAAATGCCATCGCTTATCTCCGCGCGGTAGCCGCGTATCACCCCTGACCTTTCCATTGCAGAAATACGCGCGGCTACCGTCGGCGCAGAGAGAAACACCTTCTCTGCAATCGTCTTTACGGGCGTGCGTGCGTTTTCCTTCAATATTTTGAGTATTTCAAGATCGGTCTTGTCTACAGCGTTTTTCATACGGCACTCCTTATTTGTGAAAATACGTATCGTTTAACATTTTAAAGGTATTCGCCTATTATTATTTTAAAAATTAGGCGCTGATTTGATTTTACATTATTTTCATAAAAAAATCAAGATGTTTTTTACATTTTATAATATCTCGCCGTCAGTTTTTTTATTTATCCTCTTTTGTATCAAAGCTTCTTGCCAAATAAGCGTCATTGTGCTATTATATGTGTGTTTGCAGGCGCAAACGTTTTTGAGGAGTTTATAAATCGGAGGAATAAAATGAGCGAAAAATACAGAATAGAACACGACTCCATAGGCGCGCTTGAGGTGCCGTCAGAGGCGTATTACGGCGTGCAGTCGCTTCGCGGTGCGCGCAACTTCAATATCACGGGCAAGGGACTGCATCCGAGCTTTATAAAGAATATGGCTCGCATCAAAAAGGCGGCGGCACTCGTAAACGCAAAATGCGGTGCGTTTGACGAGGATATCGCAACCGCCATCGCATCTGCGTGCGACGAGATAATCGCGGGCAAATATGCGGACAGCTTCATCTGCGACGCCGTGCAGGGCGGCGCGGGAACGAGCGCGAATATGAACGCAAACGAGGTCATCGCCAACCGCGCGATAGAACTGCTCGGCGGTACGAAGGGCGACTACTCCGTTTGCCACCCGAACGACCACGTAAACTACGCGCAGTCAACAAACGACGTAATCCCGACAGCAGGCAAAATGACCGTCATCGACCTTTGTGCACCGCTTATCGACGCGCTCGAGGCGCTCATCTCGGCGCTTGAGGTAAAATCGGCAGAGTTTGACGGGATTATCAAAATGGGACGCACACAGCTTCAGGACGCCGTGCCGATACGCCTCGGGCAGGAGTTTGCGGCGTACGCCGCCGTCATTCGCCGCGACGTTGCACGCATCAAGGCGGCAGAAACGGAAATACACACCGTAAACATCGGCGGCAGTGCGATAGGAACCTCGATAAACGTCGATCCGATGTATCTTGACGCTATCGTACCGACGCTTTCCGAGATAGCAGGCTACGAGCTTATCGGAGCGAGCAACCTTATCGACGCCACGCAAAATCTCGACGCATTCGTCGCGTTCTCGTCGGCGCTCAAGACCTGCGCCGTCAATCTGTCAAAGATCGCAAACGACCTACGCCTTATTTCAAGCGGACCGTGCACGGGCATCGGCGAGATAGTTCTGCCGCCTATGCAGAACGGCTCGTCTATAATGCCGGGCAAGATAAATCCCGTTATCCCTGAGGTGGTAAATCAGGTCGCATTCCTCGTAATCGGTCACGATGCAACCGTCACGGCGGCGGCAGAGGCAGGACAGCTTGAGCTTAACGCGTTCGAGCCGGTGCTGTTCTATCAGCTTTTCGAGTCGCTCACCGCTATGACGGGTGCCGTTGATACGTTCACAAAGAACTGCATCGCAGGTATTGCCGCGAACGAGAAAAAGTGCCGTGAAATGCTCGAAAAGAGCGTCGGCACAGTCACTGCGATGGCACCGTACATAGGATACCAGCGTGCCGCCGCTATCGCCAAGGAGGCGCTGAAAACGGGAGTATCCGTCCGCGAGATAATCCTTCGCGAGCACATCACGTCCGAGGAAACGCTCGAAACCATACTCGATCCATACAAAATGACCGAGCCTCGCGAGATATAAATAAACAGAGCCTGCTACGCTTTAGCGCAGCAGGCTCACTTCGTAAATATAAATTTTTTCAAAAAACTACTCGAGTAGTATTGACAAATCCATACTATTGTGGTAGAATGATTATACTACCGCGATAGTATGGAGCGTCGGCGTGGGAGTGCACGCCCTCGCCGCGCCCCAAAACAAAGGAGAATCCATATGACAGTAAAACTTTTCGATTCCGAGCTCAAGGTAATGACGGTGCTTTGGAACAACGGCGACACCACCGCCAAGCGTATCGCCGAGATACTCGGCGAGGGCGTCGGCTGGAACGTTAACACCACCTACACCGTCATAAAAAAATGCATCGCAAAGGGCGCTATCACTCGCAGTGAGCCGAATTTCCTCTGCCACGCGGCAATATCTCGCCGTGAGGCACAGGAGAGCGAGACCGCAGAGCTTATTGATAAGCTCTACGAGGGCGCGGCAGATAAGCTCGTCGCTTGTCTGCTCGACTCAAAAAAGCTAACTGCCGACGAAATAGCACGCCTTCGCAAGATGGTGGAGGAGCTAAAATGACGTACGCTATCATAGCGGGAAGCGCGATGATAGCCTTCATCGCCGTTTTGCGCCTAATGTTTTTGCGGCGTCTGCCAAAGCAATGCTTTCGCGTGCTTTGGATAATTGCTGCGCTCCGCTTCCTTTTGCCCTTTTCGCTTACGTACGAGGTTGAGCTATGGCAAGCACCTGCCACGGAGCATCAGGCAAACGGACTTCAGAGCGTTATACTCGATGCGCAGGATGCAGTGCAGGCAGACGAGGCCGCAAAGCCCGCCTTTGGAATAGCAGACGCGGTGCGTATCATCCTTCCCCTCGGAACGCTTATAAGCGGTGGATTTTTAACGCTTGCGTACCTTAAAATGAGCAGACTCGCCAAGAGCGGCAGGCTTATCCGCCGCGACAACAAAAGCGGTGCGGACATCAGGACGGGCGACGGCGTAAGCACGCCGTTTTCCTGCGGAGTTTTTCACCCGATAATTTTTATCCCGTCAAGCATGCTCGCCCTTGACTTGACGCAGCTTGACATCATTATTTCACACGAGCGACAGCACGTAAAGGGGCGCGACCAGCTTGTAAAATGGCTTATCGCGGCGGCGGTGTGCCTTAATTGGTACAATCCGCTCGTGTGGCTTATGTGGTGCTTGTCGAGCCGTGACATCGAGCTTGCGTGTGACGAGGCGGTGGTGAGGAACGGCAGAAGCACTGCCGACTACGCGCTGACGCTTATCGGAGCGGAGGAGCTTCGCTCAACGGGAGCCGTCTGTTCATTCGGTGCGCCTTTACTGAATGAAAGGATAGAATGTATTATGAAATCTAAAAAAATAACGGTTTGCGGCTTTATCTCTGCCGCGCTTATTCTCGCGGCGGCGTCTGCCTTTTTCGTGCAGGTCACCGCGGCAAAGCAGGAGGACGATTTAGATGCGGCGAATAACGCAACGCTTGTGGAAAAC
This sequence comes from Candidatus Flemingiibacterium sp., assembly GCA_045587285.1. Lineage (GTDB taxonomy): Bacteria > Bacillota > Clostridia > Oscillospirales > CAG-272 > Flemingiibacterium. The sequence continues at coordinate 4,523 of JAZNBZ010000116.1, forward strand.
GCCGTTATAGCTGACACAACGGACGAGCCTACATCAAACGAGAGCGAGGATACCGTCCCTTCTCCGACGTCCTTCGAGCTTTCCTCTCCGCTCGCCGAGCACGGCGAGATCACGGGGCATTTCGGCGAGTATACCAACCCCGTGGGCATAACGGTCTTTAATAACGGCGTAAACGTAGCCGCCGACGCCGGAACGAGCGTCTACGCCGCCGCGTCGGGCACGGTCGTCACGGCAGAATATGATGCCGAAAACGGCAACTGCGTCGTTATCGAGCACGCAAACGGCAGCGAGATCTACCGTCACCTCGGCGAGATCTTCGTAAGCGTAGGTGATGAGGTAGCGCTCGGATATGAGATCGGTACAGTCGGAAGCACGGGTGCGGTTACCGGTGCCAATCTCGGATTTTCCGTGATCAGAGACGGCGCGTACATTTCCCCCGAGGCACTTTTCGAATGATCGCAAATAGCGGCAAAAAGCGGTACACAAACGTGTACCGCTTTTACTATGTTCACTTTTTTCTTATCCCGAATATCCGCCGCAGAAGCGGAACGAATATCCTCGGGGATTTCATAACAACGACTTTCATTGGCGTATTCCCTTCGTATTCTGACAGTTTAAGCTGTTTTCACGCTCACTGTAGTCTATGCAGGGAAATCCGAGGTTGTTAATCGTTACTCTCAACGACGAGCATCACGCCGTCCGAGAGCGTAACGGTCGCATACTCTGCCGTTATCTCGTTGCTGACTGCGTACGAATATTTGCGCGTGACGTCAACGCAATCCAACGGATAGTAAACGCCCGATATGGACACGCCTCGGCATACGTCCGAAAGCGATATGAGCGATAAGTATTTATAGCCGCGCCCGACCGTCAAGGTCTGCGCCGTACCGCTTGCGCGCATTAGGCGCACGCGGTTTCGTCCGTCGGTCATCACGCACTCGACGCCCTTTTCCGCGATATACTCAAGCAGAAAAACGCTCGAGAGCGTATGGTCAAGCCGTCCGCCAAGTCCGCCGATTATATAAATACGCTGTGCACCGCGCTCTATCGCCGTATCGACGGCAAGCTGTGTGTCGGTGTCGTCCTTTATCGGCGAAACGATAATCTTTTCTACCCTTTCAAGCTCACGCTCGTCAAGGCTCGTTTTATCGAGCGAATCGAGGTCGCCGAGAAGCATATCGCATCTCACGCCAAAGCGTTTGGCGGTCAGATATCCGCTGTCCGCCGCTATAACGAGCGCGTCCTCGGCTATTGTAATACCGAGCGCGGTGAGCGTGTCGGCGAAAACCTGACCGCCCGTGAAAATATAACAGTCACGACTCATTTTTTGTCCCATTCGTGCTTATTTTTAAGCACCTCGTAAAATTCAAGATAGCTTTTGTGCCGCTCGGCGGGAATTTCGCCGCGTTTTACCGCCTCGAGTATCGCGCAGCCGTCCTCCTTCGTGTGCGTACACTTGGTGTACCTACACTGTCCGATATACGGCTCGAACTCGCGGAATACGTTCGGCAGGTCCGCCTTCGTATAAAAATCGAACTGCACGAAGTCGAGCATACCAAAGCCGGGTGTGTCCGCGATATAACCGTGCGCCGACGCGCCGAACTGCCCCGCAAGCGGATAAAGCTCGATATGACGCGTGGTATGGCGTCCGCGCTGAGTTTTCTCGCTGACCTCGCCGACCTGCAGCTCAAGCGACGGGAAAAGCCTATTGAGAAGCGTCGATTTTCCGACGCCCGATGCGCCTGCAAACGCGATAGTGCTATCGGCGTTATCGCGGATAAACGCTTCAAGCGGCGCGCCGTCGATCCCAAAGCCCTCAACGAACACGGTAAAGCCGCACTTCTCGTAAAGCTCGGCGTACTTTTTTGCCGTATCCGGAGCAAGGTCAGCCTTAGTTATGATGATAACCGGCGTGATATTTTTGTATTCGGCTACGGTAATAAGCTTGTCAAGCGTTGACTGCACGGGATCGGGCTTTGCCGCCGCGACCACCGCGAAGATCATATCAAGGTTAGACATCGGCGGACGGATAAGCTCGCTACCTCGAGGCATTACCTCCTCGATCATAACTCCGCCCTGTGCCTCATCACGTCCCTTATGTCCCTCGCGCGAATCCGCCGCGGACACGCTCGCAAGCTCCGTGTCAACGCGAAGCACTACCTCGTCGCCGACGAGAAGCGTCAGCTTTTCGTGGCGGAAGGCGCCGCGTGCCTTGCAAAAGAGCGTGTTATTCTCAACCTTTACGCCGTTTTCCAAAAGCGTATCGGCGTCGCAGGCGGCAACGCGTATCGCGTATATGCCGCCGACGCCCTTGATTATTTTTCCGTTAAGTTTAAGTTCCATCAGACGTCACTCCGAAGCGATCATTCCACGCCGCCCATATCTTCGACCGCGGGCTCACCGTCGCCCGACGGATCCTGTACGTCCGTATCTGCGGTAGTATCAGCCGGTTTTGGGCCAAGGCTCATAACGAAGCTTATCTTCGTTCCCACCGGTATCTGCGCACCCACGGGGATAACCTCACCCGTCGCACGCTTTTGGCTTATACAGCAGCCCTCGGGAACGGTTTCGCTGTACTCACCGGTTACCGAGCCGAGATTGAGCTTATATTCCTCGAGCATACTCATTATCTGCGCCTCGGTGCAGCCCTCGAACTTAGGTGCTTCGATATATTCGAGCTCCTGCCCGCTGCTGACGTACAGAGTTACCGTGTCACCGACCTTCATCGTCGTGCCCGGCTCGGGATCGGTGCGGATAACGTATCCCTCGCTGATATACTCGTGCTGCTCACGGATTTCCACGGGAAGAAGTCCCATATTGCGAAGCTCGATCATCGCGTCACGAGCGTCGTCGTATGCAAAATCCTCAAGATCAACGGTTTCAGCGCCCCAGCAAACGGTGAGTATAAGCTCGCATTTTTGTCCCTTCGACGGATTTACCTTGCGCTTTTCGCCCTCTCCGGGCTCTTGCGAGATAATAACGTTTCGGTCGTATTCAGCGTCGTAAATATACTTGACCTCTACGTTATAATAGGTAGACTCAAGCTGCTGTTCAAGTCCCTCGCTGTAGATGGTATCAACGAATTTCGGAACCGTTATAGAGCGCGAGGGATCCGTCGTGGTTATTTCAAACAGCTTCGAGAATACGACCGCCGCGCTGATAATGCAAACGATAAGGAATGCGCTTGCAACGCCTGCAATAACGGGAAACATCGAGCGGTTCGCGCGCTTCGGCGCTTTCAGCTTCTTTACGTTTGACGGCAAATTCTCCTCGTAGCCGACGAGCGACTGATCCGCCGCGTCAGCCTTAGGCATTTTGAATACGGTTCTCGGGTTGTTTTTGATCTGCGCGAGATGGCGAAGCATCTGCGCCGCGCTCTGGAAGCGGTTGTCCGCGCTCTTTTCCATAGCGTTAAGAATTATCTGCTCAAGTCCGAGCGGAATCGACGCGTTAAGCTCACGCGGCGGACGCGGACGGTTTTTGACCTGCATTATCGCAACGGTCACGGGGCTGTCCGCCGTGAACGGAAGCTTGCCCGTCGCCATTTCGTACATCGTAACGCCAAGCGCGTAAATATCGCTTCGGCGGTCGATAGGCTTACCGCTCGCCTGCTCGGGGCTTATATAGAAAACGGTACCGATAGCCTTGTCGGTCATAGTAAGCGTTTCCGCGTTGGGAAGCTTTGCAATACCGAAGTCAGCGACCTTGATAGCACCGCTCTTGAGCATCATAATGTTCTGCGGCTTGATGTCGCGGTGAACTATCCCCTTCTGATGCGCGTGGTCGAGCGCCAAAAGTATCTGCTCGGTTATGCTTACGATCTCGCCGAGCGGGAGCACGCCTTTTTTCTGGATATAATTCTTGAGCGTGATACCCTCAACGAGCTCCATAACGATATATTTGAGGTTTTCCTTTACCGAAACGTCGTAAATGTTTACGATGTTCGGATGCGAGAGCATAGCTACCGCCTTACTCTCGTTGATAAAGCGCTTTACCGACTGGGTGTCGTTGTTTATCTCGTCCTTTAACATCTTGACGGCAACGTTTCTGCGCATAAGAAGGTCCTGCGCCTCGAATACGACCGCCATACCGCCGATACCGATTACTTTATTTATTCTGTAGCGTCTGTCAAACACCTGACCGACGTATTTCTCGTAAATATCCATCACGCCTGCTCCTTTACGTATTTAATGAGCACCGCGGTTATGTTGTCAGGTCCGCCCGCCTCGTTGGCAGCCGCGATAAGACGCTCGGTCTTGTCGGCAAGCTCCGTTTCGGTATCGAGCACCACGTCGATATCAAGGTCTGACGAAACGAGCGCGTAAATATCCTCGGGAAGCAGAACGCCCGAGAGTCCGTCGGAGCAAAGCAGCAGATATCCCACCTCAAGGCTTGAAAGCTCTACGGAGAATATGTCGCACTCGATAGTATCCGCAACGCCGACCGCGCGCGTGATACGGTTGCGGAACGGGTGATTTCTCGCGTCCTCAACCGAAAGCGTACCGCTGTCGATAAGATGCTGAACGTACGAATGGTCGTGCGTTATCTGCGTGATAGTATTGTCCGAGATGAGGTACATACGGCTGTCGCCGATGTTAATAACGTACGCAATATCGTCAACGAAAAGCGCCGCAACGAGCGTCGTGCCCATACCCTCAAAGTCGGGCGAGCTTTGCGACTTTTCGTATACCTCACGGTTAGCCTCCTGCGCCGCATCGTCGAGAATAACACAAGCGTCGTCGCTCGAAAGCTTCAGCTTACCCGCTCTCGTCTTTTTGCCTGCGGCGGCCTTGATAACGCTCTCGCAAAATGCCTCTATCGCACATTCGCTTGCAATATTGCCGCTTTTCGCGCCGCCCATACCGTCGCACACGACGCAGAGCGTAGCGTTCTTTGAAACGGGACGTATCGCGTAGCTGTCCTGATTGGCAGTACGCATCTTGCCCGTATCACTCTTTCCGAAAAAATTCATTTATCCGTTCATTCCTCTCTGTAGGATCACGCGTTATATGTAGCGTTTTATTTTAAGCGGAGGCGTTAGCCTTGATTTTCCGCGTTTTCTTTCATTTTAGCGCGCCTTAGCTGTCCGCAGGACGCGTTTATGTCACCGCCGAGCTTACGCCTTACCGTGGCGTTTACACCGAGGCTGCCCAGCGTGTCGCAAAATTTCTTTACCGCGTCCGTGCTCGAGCGTGAAAATCCGCTCTCCTCGACCTCGTTTATGGGTATTAGGTTGACATGTATCGGAAACGGCTTGGAGTTACGGTAAAGCCCGTGCTTCAGCGTCGTCGCGAGCCGTCTTGCGTACTCGGGCGAATCGTTTTTGCCCGAGATGAGCGTGTATTCAAACGATATTCGCCGTCCCGTCGCCGCGAAGTACCGCCTGCACGCATCAAGCAGTGAGGCGATGTTCCATTTGCCGTTGACGGGCATTATGGACGAGCGCGTTTCGTCGTCCGCCGCGTGAAGCGAGATGGACAGCGTTATCTGCAGGTCGTGCTTTGCAAGCTCGTCGATCTTGTCAACGAGTCCGCAGGTGGAAAGCGAAATGTGGCGCAAGCCAATGTTTAGCCCTGCGGGATCGCCGACGAGCGATAAAAATTTAAGCGTGTTTTCAAAATTGTCAAGCGGCTCGCCGATACCCATCATAACGACGTTGGATATCCGCTCGCCGATATCGCGCTCTGCGGCAATTATCTGACCGAGCAGCTCGGACGGACGAAGCCGTCGAACGAGACCGCCGATAGTCGATGCGCAGAACTTACAGCCCATCGGACAGCCGACCTCGCTCGATATGCATATGGTATTACCGTGCTTGTAGCGCATAAAAACGCTCTCGATAACGTTTCCGTCGCGAAGCCCGAAAAGGTACTTGACTGTTCCGTCAAGCTTTGATACAAGCTTTTCCTCCACGCTCGGTACGTCAACGAACGCCGTTTCGTTAAGCTTCTCGCGAAGCTTCTTTGAAATATCGGTCATACCGTCGATGCCGACTCCGCGGTGCATCCAGCTAAATATCTGCTTCGCGCGGTATTTCGGCTCGCCGAGCCCAGACAAAAACGCTTCAAGCTCGGGTATATTCATTGATAAAAGGTCTGCCTTGCCGTCAACTGTGAGCATAAATTGTTTCCTTTGTGTATTATTTGCGTCGGAGTTTTGCGACGAAAAATCCGTCCGTGCCGTGTACGTGGGGCGTGAGCGTAATTTTTCCGCCCTCGCTCTTTATATCGCCCACCGAGAAATCCTCGGCTTCGAACCCGTCGCACTCCCCAAGAAAGCGCTCCACAACGTCACCGTTCTCGGCCTTATTCAGCGTACACGTCGAATAAAGGAGTACGCCGCCGTGCTTTACGTAAGCGGACGCGTTTTTTAAAATTGAGTACTGAATCTCGGGAAGGCGGGAAAATTCCGCCGCCGATTTGTAGCGTATCTCGGGCTTCTTTGCGATAACTCCGAGTCCCGAGCAGGGCACGTCGCAGATTACCGTGTCGGCATACTCGACAAGCGCTTCGTCGCGCCTTGAGCCGTCGCGCTCGGCAGTTTCGATTATCGTGATACCGAGGCGTTCTGCGCCCTTGTCTATAAGTGAAAGCTTGTTTTTGTGAAGGTCGAAGCTTTTGACCTCGCCGCGGTTTTCCATAAGTATCGCCGCCGAAAAGCTCTTTCCGCCGGGACACGCGCAGGTGTCGATAACGGCGGTATCGGAAGCGGGCGACGCGGCGCATATCGCTATCTGCGAAGCCTCGTCCTGTATATAGACGAAGCCCTCGGAAATAAGTTCCATTACCCCTGCGGGAAGCGATTTTTGCGTCAGGCGCACGCCGTACGGCGAGTACGCCGTCGGTGCGGCTTCGATACCGCTCTCGTTAAGCCTTGCAAGCAACTCCTCGCGCGATATTTTGAGCGTATTCACGCGAAGCGTTACGTCGGGCTGACGCTCGAACGCCGCGAGCACGGCTTCGACGTCGTCAACCGACGCCATAAGCGTGTCGAGCACGTCGTATCCGACCGAGTAGCGCACCGAGAGATACTCGCGTTTGTCGCTTTTGTCGGGATACGGAAGATCGTTTTTATCCATAGTGCGAAGGAAGCCTCGCAAAAGCGCGTTTATAAACGACGCGGCACGCGGAGCGTTTTTCTTCGCTGAATTTACGGTTTCGTTGACCGCCGCGCTGTCGGGTATACGGTCAAGGTATATAAGCTGATAAAGCCCGAGGCGAAGGAGCACCAAAACCTCATTATCAAGGCTGTCCACGGGCTTTACGGAAAGCTTCGCGATTATATGGTCAAGCGTGATACGGCGCTCTATCACGCCGTACACGAGCGCGGTGTAAAGTCCCTTATCCGCGCCCTCAAGCCCGAAGCGTCTTATCGACGCGTCTATCTCAAGGCTTGAATATTTCTTATCGCGCTCGCAGAGGAATAGTGAGCGGTATGCCGCCTCGCGGGCGGTATATTTTTTCTTTTCCATTTATCTTCGTCTGTCACCGCGCTTTACGAGCAGGAATATTCGAATGAGATTTGCAAGCGAAACGGCAAGCGCCGCAACGTACGTAAGCGCCGCCGCGGTGAGCACCTTGCGCGCGCTTTTTTGCTCATCAGCATCGAGCGTACCCGATGATTTCAGCGCCTCCATTGCGCGCGAGCTCGCGTTGAACTCAACGGGAAGCGTTACAAGCTGAAAGAGCGTCGAAAGTCCGAACGCGATAACGCCGATATAAGCAAGCGTCGGGAAGGACAGCACTATACCGAGAAGCACCAAGGGCATCGCAAGGTTAGAGCCGATATTGGTTATCGGTATGATAGCCGAGCGCACCTTCATCGGCGTGTAGCCGACGGCGAACTGTACGGCGTGTCCCGCCTCGTGCGCCGCGACGCCGACCGCCGCCGCACTCGCTACCGAGTGAACGGTGTCGGAGAGATAAACCGTGTTATCCTTCGGGTTAAAGTGGTCGGTAAGGTCGCCCTGCACCTTCGATATGCGAACGTGTGTGAGCCCGTTCGCGTCGAGTATGCGTCTTGCCGCATCAAAGCCCGTCATACCGCGCCTCGTGGCTACCTTCGTATATCTCGTAAAGGTTGATTTCACGTTTGCCTGCGCCCAGAATGCGAATATCATCGCAGGGATCACTAAAATAAAATACGTCAAATCAAAGCCGTAAAAATACATACGCTACCTCTGAAATTTTATTTGGAGTATTTCGTAAGTCTGTCTCCCACGGCAATTTTTCTGCCGTTAATGAAGTCCTTTGCGCTCATACGCGATTTGCCCTCGGGAAGCACGCCCGTAAGCATAACCGAGCCGCGTCTGCACGCGACCTCGATCTTGCCGCCTGACGCGTCACACGAAAGAACCTCGCCGAAGTTTTCGTGCTCCTTTTGGGTATCGCCAAGCTGGGCGCTCACTATCTTGAGCGAACGCTCGCCCTGCGCGACCACGGCAAGCGGGAACGGCGAAAGTCCGCGAATACGGTTGTAAACCGTCAGCGCGTCAGCGTCGAAATCGAGCGCGCAGTCGGCGTTCTCGATCTTCGCCGCGTAGGTCGATATGGTATCGTCCTGCTTTTCACGCGTTGCACTGCCATTTTCAAGCGCCTCTACCGTTTGGAGAAGAAGCTTCGCGCCTGCCTCGGCAAGCTTGTCGTGCATAGTTTCAAAGTTGTCGTCTATTCCAATCGGCACGGCGACCTTCGAGAGCATATCGCCCGTGTCGAGTCCGACGTCCATATACATTATCGTGATGCCCGTCTCTTTTTCTCCGTCGATGATAGCACGCTGTATCGGTGCGGCACCGCGGTATTTCGGCAGCAGCGAGCCGTGAACGTTGATGCATCCGAGCCTTGGGTAGTTTATCACGTTTTCGGGAAGAATCTTGCCGTACGCCGCAACGATTATGATATCGGGCGCGAGCGTGCCGAGCGTCGTGGCGAACTCCTCGCCGCGAAGGGTTTGCGGCTGATACACGGGTATACCGTGCCTCTCGGCGTACACCTTGACGGGCGGTGCGGTAAGCACCATCTTGCGTCCCTTTGGCTTATCTGGCTGGGTAACCACGCCGATGACGTTCGCGCCGGCGCCGACAAGTGCCTCAAGCTGTATCATCGCGAAATCGGGCGTACCCATAAAAAGAATTTTCGAGTTCATTATGCCTCCACCTCGTCGGGATCGAGCATACGCACCGCGTTGTCCGTAAAGAGGATGCCCTCGAGGTGATCAAGCTCGTGACAGAACGCTCTTGCTTTAAGCTCCGAGCCGGTCGCGGTATGAGTCTTACCGTCAAGTCCCGTGTACTTCACGGTAACGGTCATCGGACGATCGGTAATACCCCACTGATTAGGCACGGACAGACAGCCCTCAACGTCCTGCTGATTACCCTCGCGCTTTGTTATCACGGGGTTTATCATAACGTAAGGCTTGCCCTCCTCTATCTCAACGACGACCATACGGCGAAGCTTGCCGACCTGCACAGCAGCAAGTCCGCAGCCGTTTGCGGCGCGCATCGTTTCGATCATATCAGCCGCGAGCGTTTTGATACGCTCGTCTATTTCTTCGATAGGACGGCTCTTTTTGCGAAGAATAGGATCTCCGTCCTTTACTATGTTCAGTTTTGCCATTGTTTATAACCTCCCAAAAAAGGATTTATATCAAAAGGGTTTACATTGAAGCAGGGTTCACGTCCACGCTTATCGCCGCCTTCACGCTTGCCTTAGGAAAATCGGCAAGCAGTCGCGATATAAGCTCGCGCATACGCTTCGTTACCTGACACTTTATAATTATTCTCATTCGGTAGACGTTGTTGACCTTGTAAATCGGCGCTTCAAACGGACCGAATATATACATCGGAATATCCGAAAATTCTCTCGCCGTGTATTCACGAAGCCGTCGGTCGAGCTTTAAGGTCAAATCGAGCACCTCCGGCTCGTCCTCGCCGTGTACTCCGAGCAAAACGAACTCGCAGAACGGCGGGAACTGAAGCTGTCGGCGAAGCTTTATCGCGCTCTCAAAGAAGCCAACGTAGTCCTGCTTGCACGCTAAATTTATCGTTTCGTTGTCGGGATTGTAGGTCTGTATCAGCGCGCGTCCCGGCTTATCCGCGCGTCCTGCCCTGCCGATGACCTGCGTTAAGAGCGCGAAGGTACGCTCCGTCGCACGAAAATCGTCGAGATACAGCGCGGCGTCGGCGTTTATGACGCCAACGAGAGTGACGTTTGGGAAATTGTGTCCCTTCGTTACCATCTGCGTGCCGATAAGCACGTCCGCCTCGCCATTTCTGAAGCTTGATAAAATCGCCTCGTGCGAGAACTTTGCGCTCGCAGAATCCGCGTCAAGGCGCAGTATGCGCGCCTCGGGATACAGCGCGTGAAGCTCCTCCGCAACGAGCTGCGTGCCAAAGCCCTTGCGCGTCATACGCTCGGACTCGCACTTCGGGCAAGTCTCGGGCACCGTCTGCGTATATCCGCAGTAGTGGCACTTTAAAATGCCGTTATCGCCGTCGCGGTGATAGGTCATCGACACCGAGCAGTTCGGGCAGGTCACGACCTCGCCGCATTTAAGACAGCTAACGAAATTGTTGTATCCCCTGCGGCTGACGAACAGTATCGTCTGCTCGCCGCGCTTTAAATTTTCGCCTATCGCCTCGCGAAGCTCACTGCCGATCGGCGTTATGCGCCCCTTTATCATATCCGCGCGAAGGTCTGCGACCTTCACCTCGGGGAGAGTTGCATCGCCGTAACGCTCGTCGAGCGTCACGAGCGTGTATACGCCCTCTCGTGCACGGTAAAACGACTCGAGCGACGGCGTCGCCGAGGCAAGCAGCATAAGAGCGTTATTTTTCGCCGCACGGTAACGCGCAACGTCACGCGTGTGATATTTCGGTGTCATATCCGACTTGTAGGTATGCTCCTGCTCCTCGTCTATGACTATCATACCGAGATTGTCGAGCGGTGCAAACACCGCCGAGCGCGTACCGATAACGACGTCAACCTCTCGCGCGCGTATACGCCGCCACGCGTCGAGCTTTTCCCCCTCGGAAAGCGAGGAGTGTATCACCGCGACGCGCTCGCCGAAGTAGCCGCAGAAAAGGTCCACGGTCTGCCCCGTCAGCGATATCTCGGGCACGAGCACGATAACCGAGCGTCCGCTCGCTATCACGCCGTCGATGACAGACTTGATAACGCGCGTCTTGCCGCTTCCGGTAACGCCGTACAAGAGCGCCGCTTTGGCTTCACCCGATCCTGCCAACGCCGACAGAGCTTCTGCCGCACGCGCCTGACACGAGCTCAAAGTA
>JAZNBZ010000117.1:0-2563 GCA_045587285.1 Candidatus Flemingiibacterium sp.
TCCTTTCCGACGAGGAGGGCGTTTCCACCATTCCCGAGAACGACTGCCTCGGTAACGTAACTCAGCTTATGGTTAAGTTCCTTACCGGTCAGTGCGGCGCTTACCTCGAGTTCTACGAGTACTTCGAGGACAGAGTTATCGCAGGCGTGCCGGACTACGTTCCCGCAGAGGTAACTCTCGGCGACACGCAGGTGCTCCCCGCAGCGTTCGGCGAGCTTAACGAGGGTATTCTCAACGTATCCAAGGTTAAGCCCGGCGAGCTTACTATGTGCAGACTCTTCACCGATAACGGTAAGTACTTTATGCATATGGTCAAGGGCGAGGGCGTTACTCCGAGAAAGTGGGAGGAATGCGGTTGGACACAGCCTGCTCCTCAGCTTCCCGGCCTTGAAATAATTATGGATGACACAGAAAAGTTCTGCCAGAACGTAATGTGCCAGCACTACATCATTTCCTACGGCGACAATACACGCAAGATTGCTGATCTTTGTTCCATTCTTGGAATTGAGATAATATAACGAACCGTACCGTCACGTCCCTTTTTGGGATGTGACGGTATACGTGCTATAATAGGAGTTTATAATGAACGCAAAAGATTTCACGCAGAAATATATGAGCGACTTTTATGCCACTCTCAAAGAGCTTTGTCTTATCCCAGCGCCCTCGCACCACGAGGAGCTGCGTGCCGAGTACTGCAAGAAGTGGCTCGAGGCAAACGGCGCGAAGGGCGTTTACATCGACGATGCGCTGAATGTTGTATTCCCGATAAACGCTGAAGGCTCCAATGAACTTACCGTTTTTGAGGCACACACCGATACCGTATTCCCGGATATGGAGCCGCTTCCCTACCGTGAGGACGATGAGCGCATCTATTGCCCCGGTGTCGGCGACGACACGGAGAGCCTTGTGGCGCTTCTCTACACCGCAAAATATTTCATCGAGAACGGTATCAAGCCCAAGAAAGGCGTACTGTTCGTATGCAACAGCTGCGAGGAGGGTCTTGGCAACCTCAAGGGTACAAGACAGATATTCAAGGATTATGAAGGCAAAATTTCGCAGTTTGTAACCTTTGACTGCGGCTCGATTAACCGTATGACAATCGACTGTGTCGGTTCACATCGCTATGAAGTAACTGTAAAGACCCCCGGCGGTCACTCGTTCGGTTCATTCGGTAACAAGAACGCTCTTGCGGAGCTTTCTAAAATCGTTACGAAGATTTACGAGATCGAGGTGCCCGTAAAAGAAGGCACCAAGACCACGTACAACGTAGGAAGCATAGAAGGCGGTACAAGCGTTAACACTATCGCGCAGGAAGCAAAGATGCTCTGCGAGTACCGCTCGAGCGAGTATGAATATCTCGGACTTATGCGCGAAAAGTTTGAGGAAATATTCGAGAATGCAAAGGCAGACGACGCCCAAGTTATCGTAAAGCTTCTCGGCGACCGTCCTTGCTCAAATATCGATAAGAAGCTCCAGGATGCACTCGTTAAAAAGTGCACTGAGGTTTATAAGGCTTACGGTACATCCGAGGTAATATACGGCAAGGGTTCTACCGACTGCAATATCCCTCTCTCACTCGGTATTCCGGCAGTAGCAGTAAGCACTTACAACGGTAAAGGCTGTCACACACGCGAGGAGTACGTTGAGAAATCGAGCATTTTGCCCGGTCTTGAGCGCGCTATCGCCTTGACGGAAGCATTGTTGGAGGTAGAGGCATAATGAAATTCACAGCAGTAGGCGACCTTCTCATTCAGAGAAGAATTCCCAAGGATTATAACGGTTACGAGGAGCTTCGCCCGTTTATCGAGCGCGGTGACGCGAGATTTTTTAACCTCGAAACCACACTTAACGAGGTCGGTGAGTGCCCTGCCGCACAGTTGAGCGGCGGCACCTATATCAGAACCACCCCGAAGGTGCTCGGCGATATTGAAAAGCTCGGCTTTAATATGATGAGCTTCAACAACAATCACGCGTTCGACTTTTCCCACGAGGGATTTATGAAAACGCTTGAGTCTGTCGAAGCAAGCAACTTTGTTCACGCAGGCTGCGGCAGAAACCTCGCCGAGGCGTCTATGGCACGCTTCCTTGACACTGCAAACGGCAGAGTCGCACTTATCGCGGTAAACACTAACTTCAATCCGACTATGCTCGCAGGTCAGCAAACCGACTTCGTACAGGGCAGACCGGGCATCAACGGACTTCGCCTTGACGAAAAGTTCGAGGTTACCGAGGAGGAGTTTGAGTTTGTAAAGCGTCTCGGTGAAGCCACAGGCGTGAACGTAGCTCGTACTATCTCCGCCAAAGAGGGCTATTATGCACTTCCCAAGGACGACGAGGCACGCTTCGGTGAGCTTCTGTTCGTTAAGAGCGACCGCACCAAGTGGGTTCGCCACGTTAAGAAGGCTGATATGGAGCGTGTCAGACGAGCGCTTGAAATCGCCAAATTCCAGGCTGACGAGGTTATCGTGTCCGTTCACTCGCATCAGCTTGACGGCACCAAGAAGGAGGACGTATCCGAGTTTCTTCAGGAATTCGCGCATTTCTGCATCGACAACGGCGCAGA
>JAZNBZ010000118.1:0-3383 GCA_045587285.1 Candidatus Flemingiibacterium sp.
CCACGGAGTGGTCTCGTCGATGTACTTGTTGGCTCTGCTCAGAAGGGTGAATACCGCGTCGACAGCCTCGGCAACACGAAGCTCGTTCATCTTCTCGCGAACGGTATCCGCGGCAGTGCGGCATGCTGCAAAGAGCTCTTCGTCAACAGGCTCGCCGGCTATCGAGGGGGTGGGCACCTCGCCGCCGAAGTACTTTTTGGTCATGGCGACGGTGCGGCTGACAAGGTTGCCGAGGTTGTTTGCAAGCTCGGCGTTGTATTTTTTGATTATCGCTTCGTAGGTTATCGTGCCGTCTGCATTGTAGGGCATCTCACCGAGTAGGTACAGACGCACGGCGTCAACTCCGAAAAGCTCGCAAAGGTCATCAGCGTACATGGTGTTGCCCTTGGATTTGGACATCTTATCGACGCCGTTGAGGAACCACGCGTGTCCGAATATCTGCTTCGGAAGCGGCTGACCGAGCGCCATAAGAATGATGGGCCAGTAAATGGTGTGGAAGCGGAGGATATCCTTGCCGATGATGTGGATGTTTGCGGGCCAGTATTTTTTGTAAAGCTCGCCGCAGTTTTCTTCGTCGGTGTCGTAGCCGAGTGCGGTGATGTAGTTGGAAAGCGCGTCTATCCAGACGTAGATGACGTGGCCGGGATCGAATTCCACGGGTACGCCCCACGTGAAGGAGCTTCTTGATACGCAAAGGTCGTTAAGTCCGGGCAGAAGGAAGTTGTTTACCATTTCCTTTCTGCGGCTTTCGGGCATAATGAATTCGGGGTTTTCTTCGATATGCTTGAGAAGTCTGTCCGCATACTTGCTCATCTTGAAGAAGTATGCCTCCTCCTTTGCTTCGGTAACGGGACCGCCGCAGTCGGGGCACTTGCCGTCAACGAGCTGGCTTTCGGTGTAGAAGGTCTCGCAGGCAACGCAGTATTTGCCCGAATATTCGCTCTTGTAGATGTCGCCCTGCTCGTAAAGCTTGGTGAAGATCTTTGCGACAGTCTTTTCGTGGTGCTCGTCTGTGGTGCGGATGAACTTATCGTAGCTCGTGTTCATCAGGTCCCAGATAGCGCGCACCTCGCCGGCTACCTTATCAACGTATTCCTTCGGGGCAATACCCTCCGCTTCGGCGGCTTCCTGTATCTTTATGCCGTGCTCGTCGGTACCGGTAAGGAAAAATACGTCCTTGCCGATAAGGCGGTTGTAGCGCGCGATAGCGTCGGTGAATACAGCCTCGTAGGTGTTTCCTATATGAGGCTTACGTGAGGTGTAGGCTATTGCCGTTGTCAGATAAAATTTTTCACTCATTGTCTTTTCCTCTTTATGTCAAGATTTTTTGATACAGCTTTAAGGTGATAGGTTTCAGGTGAATTTAAGCTCTGGTTTGATAAGGCGGACACGCGTCCGCATTTATCGGCGTGCCGCCCGATTATCGATTGCGCTTCGGGGATTTGCGGTAGGTGCGGATATTGGGGTTTATTTGATAAACCCACGGGCATAGCCCGCTTTCGTCGAGCTGCGCTCCTGATGTTGGAGTGCAGTGCGGGGATTTGCGGTAAATACGAATATTTGGGTTTACTAAACAAGCCCAAGATGAAGTTTTGCCTAAAAGCCCCGATCTATCTTAAAGTTCAGAGCCGCAGGCTCATAAAAGCGGACGTGTGTCCGCCGCAGCCCACACGAAAGCGGGCTATGCCCGTGGGCTTGTTTAGTAAACCCAAATATTACACTTATCTTAAATCCCTGCACCGCATCCCAACATCAGGACCGCAGGTCGATAAAGGCGGACGCGTGTCCGCTATTCGACGGTGTATTCGACCTTCTCCTGCTTGGGCTCGGAGGAGCCGAAAACGAGCTCTGCGGCGTAGCTCGCTTCGCACATATTGATGTAGGGAGCCGCTACTATCGTAGCCGCACCGTAGCAGAACATCGTCGCGATAATTTCCACTATGACCAGCGAGAAGCGGAAAACGAAAAGTCCGCCGCAGCCACCCTTCATCATCTCCTTGCTCTGTCTGCACGCCTCTGCTGCAGAAATGTCACCCTCCGCATAAAGGAAGGGGGCAAGGAAAAAGCGGTTTGTAATATAAATGTAAAGCACCGCCATTCCCACGCCGATAAGCACGCCGAGGTATACGAGGCTGACCGCAAGGGTTTCATTGCCGCCGGCATTGACCAGCGCGCCGCCTGCGATAACCGCGATGGCGGGAATGAAGGTGAGTATTGCCCACTTAATATAATGCAGACCGACGTAGATGTATATCCACAGTGAGCGGCCTATTTCCTTAAAGGAAGCGTAGCTGTTTATCGCGTAGCCTACGGGCTGGACCTTGTCCTGAGCTGCCTGCCAGTACCAGCGAAGTGTGCCGAAGCGAAGGGGGGCGCTTATTATAAAATTGACCGCCGCGGCTCCCACGATAATGCCGAGCAGCTTTATGAGTATCATCTCGTCCGAAAGCAGCTTGAGAACGTAGGCTTCAAGCGCCTGAGGCGTCATAAGTTCGGAGGTCGACGGAAGCGGAACCGCAAACGCATCGAAGGCGCCGTTCTGAAGGAAGGTCACCGCCAGCAAAACCACCTCCGCAATAAGCGCAAGCAGCATTCCGGGCATAAGCCTGCCCATAAGGCGCATCATAGCTTTTCTTCTTACCAAAGGTCTGTTTACCATAGTGAAATTACCTCTTTTAAGGGTTTTGCGGCACGCCTGCCGCAGGGCTGCACAATAATCCATTATACATATTTTATTCTACCACATATATTGGAAATAAGCAATAAAAATTTGCCCGTAAAAAGGTAAAAAAACTGTTGACAAAATCGCTCATTTCGTGCATAATATTAATAGAAAGTTTTCCCCTGTGAAAGACTTGCGAAACACATTAAGGAGGGCATAGCCATGGAAGAAAAAAACGGCAGAAAATATGGATGGATAGTCGGCGGTATCGTCGCGTTCCTTGCCCTTTGTGCAACGGCTGCGTTTTTTGTTTATCACTCCGTTCAGGAGCAGAAGAGAAACGAAAGATGGCGCCACTATGACGATAAGTATCTCGATGAATGATTCGGGAGAAAGCGTCGCCTGAAATTGCTTTGTTGTCAAGTATGCATCTTTTGTTCGTTGGTATAGATCCTTCTTGATAACTTATGTATCGGTTTGTTTTGTGTGTTGTATTTAAGCGAGCCGATGCACAGACTCCTTTAGTAGTTTTAACAGAAGATTGAAATGGTATCTCAATGATTTTCATCATTGAGGATGTACACATCAAAAAACAAATTTCCCGTGCCGGTAATGGGAAAATAAAGACTCCTTTCAAACAAAAGATGAATCTCCGATGAAGTTTGACATCGGAGATTCATCTTGTATATATGGGGTTTTCTGTTTTTATAGGAAAGCTTCA
>JAZNBZ010000119.1:0-19572 GCA_045587285.1 Candidatus Flemingiibacterium sp.
GCACTATTACAAACGGTTTCGATAGCGTTGCTTATGTAGTCGCGCACTTCCTTCGTCGAGGTGCACATACAAACGCGTCCATCCCCTTTCGAATGTCCTGCCAAGTGGGGATATTTCTCGAAGAAAGCCTCGTTCATCGAGCGCGGCTCGTTTATGTAAAGGTATATCTTGATGCCGTATTTTGCGCATCTTTCGGTAAACCTTTTGAGGTTTGCAAGGCGCTTTTCGTAGCCTGCCGAAAGCTCCTTATTAAAGGGAAATTCGGTGAGAAGATAGAGCACGCCCTGAAGATAAATTCCGTTAACACCGACACGGCTGTAGCTCTCGAGAAGCGAGTCGGGACAGTACTCCTCGCTGTCAACGTCGAGGCACTTCTGATAAAGTCCCGAGAAAAGATAAATAATTCTGGCACCGAAGTTTTCCCTACCCGAAAGCTCAACGTCGGGCATTATGTAATCAAATTCGAACGGCTCCTTGCCTTCAAGCGAAAGCGTGCTCATAGAAAGCTTGATTCTCGCAAGCGCGACCTTGTCAGAGTCGGTAATAGGCTTCCACGCGAGTCTTTCGCAAACGGGCTTGTCGCCAAGCTTAATGTCAAGGAAGTCCTCCTCGCGAAGGAGCAAGGCGAACTCACCCTCGTCTATTTCGAGAAGCTCTAAAAGCTGCTCGTACGGCAAAAGATGCCACATAGCGCGGATGATAGTGATATATCCCTTTTCAAGCCATACCTTGTTTTTCTGATCGTTACGTATGCCCATAGCCTCGCCGAGCTCTTTGATATTTTCGGGCGTTGTACCGAGTATTTTCGCTATTTTTTCATATGTAAAAAATTCAAGCGCGCGGTATACGAACGCACATTCAAGCGTCGGGAAATGCGGTATTTTAACGGGCGCTTTTCCTAACTTTGGGAGTGTGAATTTCATTGTGTTTACCCTACCTTTCGGGCGGTTTGCTTTAATGCAAGTTTATTCTACCATACCTTTATCACGTTGTCAACCCAAACGAGGCAAAAAAATAAAATACCCTGCCGCTTTGTAAAATGCAGTAGGGTATTTATCAAACGGGCGATAATTTTAAAGAGCCGAGACGGCTACCAATTCATCAAAACTATTGCAGCAAGGCCGAGCACAAACGAGATCATTTGCCGCTTTGTGAGCTTATCACGGAAGAATATGACACCCGCGAGTGTTGACAGTAAGATCGCGCCGCCTGCGTGAGCGGGATATAGGAAGCTTCCGTCAATGATACCGGCGGCGTACGTGTGCAGCGTTAAAAACGCTCCAAGCGATAGGCCGGATGCGGCGGCGCATATTATCGGTCGCTTGCCAAGTGTGAACGTTTTATGCTTACCGCGCAAGATCATAACAAGATAAACGATACCGCAAAATATCGCGGCACACGCGTAGGCGCTGGCAACGAATGACGCGCTATTCGATGAAAGTCTCGCTCTTGCAAAAAGCTTTTGCACCGTAAGTCCCGCGCCGTTACAAAGCATCGCCGCTATCGAAAATCCAAACGCTTTTCTTGACGTGCTGCCCGAGGGCTTAACGACGATGACCAGCGAGCAGACGGTAAGCAATATTCCGACGATACGTGCCACAGACGGCCGCTCACCGAGTGCACACGACACCAGCACCGGTATGAGTGTACCGAAATTGGCAAACATCACCGCGAGAGAAACGTTGCCGCCTGACAATGCAAGCGTGTACGTGATCTGAAACGTCACCGTGCAGACGGCGTAAAGGACGGCGTACACGAGAATGCCAGGCGTGAGCGAGGCGATACTCGGCGAAAAGAAAATTGCCGCCGTACCGAAGATCAGACCGTTAAAAAAAATGGAGTCGGCGGCGCTCTTTACGCCGCTTTTGGCAAAGGCACTCTGACACGCAACCTTCATCGTTGACAAAAGCGCCGTGCAGAGAATGATCAAGTATTTCATACGATGTAGTTTAAAGCGCTAAAAATTCTTCGTACGCTTTGAGCTTGAACTCGGTCGAGATCACGTGAGGCGTAAACGGAGAAATAAGCAGCTCCTTGGGGCCCGCAGTATGGGTGTAGACCGAATAAACGAAGCTTGGCAGGCAGGTCGGATCGGAAAGGCCGATCTGGAAGAAGGACGGCACCGTGAGAAGCGATGCGATATTGTTGACGTCAAAATACGACAGTGTATCTAAAACGGCGTCGGTATGCTCGGGATATAGCGTGAGAAAATTCTTCGTCGCGCCGAAAACGCCCGAGCCGGCTTCAAGGCGCGCTTCAAGACAGCCGTAGCTCGGTACGGCGGCGTAAACCTTCTTAACCTTGCCGCTCAAAGCACCTGAAACTATCGACAGCGCGCCGCCCTGCGATGCGCCGTATGCTACGATTTTATCGCTGTCTACTTCATCAAGCGAGGCGATAACGTCAATGGCGCGGACTGCGTCAAGGTATATGTTTCGCATATAGAAATTCTCTTTGTCAAGTACACCGTGCGTCATCAAGGCGCCGCGGTAATCGTCGATGACCTCATACTGTGCGCGGTCGTACGTCTTGCCGCCCTGCGAGCGTACGTCAATACAGAATACGCAAACGCCGGTAGAAACTATGTCCGTGGCAAGCGCTGTAAATGGGCCGTGTCCGCCACCGCCGTGGAATACGGCAACACAGGGAAGCTTTTTTTCTCCCATATATTTCGGTACGTAAAAATAAGCGGTGACGGTCGTTTCGTCGTGCGTATTATACGTAATCTCGTAAGCATCAAACGCTCTGTAGGGAAGATCAAGACGTACTCGCTCAAACTTCAGCTCTATAGCGCGAAGCTTCTCTGTCTCATTTTGCCAAAAGCTCTCAAAATCAGTTTTTTTGTTCTGTGGAATGACACGCCCGCGAAGATCCGCTTCTTTTCTTTCTATGTAGTTCATATATCTTCTCCTTGTTTGGATAATTGTTTCTTTATGTCTATTATTATATCATAGCGCGCCAAATAAAAATTGCAAAAAATCCAATTTATATTGCAATTAGTGCAAAAAGTGTATTATAATATAGACGTTGGAGGTGTTGTCGTGAAAAAGAAAAATTTTGACCTTTCCTATTATAAAAATGCCAAGGACGGCATACACGTGCAGTGCATCGAAAATTCCACAGAGGCAGGTAAGCCTCACACGCATAATTATTTCCAAATATATTATATCTCAAAGGGCACGCTGTGCCACGTGACCGAAAGCGACTTCGTACGGCTCTCGCGCGGCGATATGTTTATTATTCCGCCCGGTCGAACGCATCACATCGAGGACGTCGATGACGCGCTGTTTTACACCTTTTCCTTTACAATAGACAGCCTGCGCCCAATAGGCGGAATTTCACCGGCACTTCACTTTTTGAAAAATCTCGAGCAGGACGAGGTAAGGGCGCGAGTTCCTGCGCGCGACGACGAGCTTTTGCTTGTTGAAGGCATTATGGAGAAAATGTGCGCGGAGTTCACCAAAAAGCGTCTTGGCTACGAGGATATGCTCCGCTCTTACGCCCTCGTGCTCCTGACCGTATTCGCGCGGAATTATTATTCCGATTTGGAGAGCTTTCCGAAAACGTCGGACACCCGCTCGCTGATACTCTATTCGGTTGAATATATCAACGAAAATTACGCCGAGGCTCTGTCGCTTGAGGAAATGTGCAGACGCAGTGCGATGTCAAAAAGCAGCTTTTGCAAGCTGTTTGCCTCGGTGACGGGTACGAGCTTTAATAGCTATCTCAATTCTTGCAGAATACAAAGCGCCGTCAAGTACATAAAGCAAGGCTATAATATCGGCGTCATCTACGGGCTTGTGGGCTACAACGATTCCACCACGTTTTATCGGAACTTCAAAAAGATAATGGGCTGCTCGCCGATGGAATACAAGCAATGCTTAAAGGGCACACGGCACGAATAGGCACATTTTTATTTGATACGCCATATTGATAAGCGCATACGATTGCGCTATAATGAACTTACCGTCGCTGTCGCGACAGCGCTTACAAATGGGAATCCTATAGTTGATTTGTCCATAAAAACAGTTGATCAACCAATTGAAATTTATACTTGCAAATTACATACTTAAAATGAACTCAAACTTTACTAAAGGAGCATTACAATGACCGATGTAATCTTTTCGTTTGATACCGAGGATTTCACCTCAAATATATCCGCAGACGCTATTTTAGAGGAGGCGCAGATATTGCGCTCTCACGGTATAAAGGGTGGCTTTCAAGTCGTCGGACTTCTCGCAAAGCAGCTCGGCGTATGGGGACGCGAGGACATTAAAGAGGAGCTTAAAAATCACGAGATTTGTTTCCACTCCTTCGGTCACTCGTATCACCCGACTATAAACGAGTACACCGACCTCGAGGACTATTCCGAGGCTCGCCGCATACTCTGGGAAAGCGAGAGCGAGGGCGCAAAGCTTGTGCGTGACTTTTTCGGCAATAAAAGGTTCTACTCCGCCTGCCCTCCCGGCAACTCTTTGAGTTACGTTGCGATGTACGCATACGCGGATATGGGTATCCCGATATACGCGGGCACAAACTGCGACACCGCTGACAGCCGCGGCGTATTTTTATGTAACGTTTATCACGCGAACTACAACGTTTCCTTTGAGGAAATATCCGCGCTTGAGGGCGATGAAAAGATACGCGAGCTTCTTGACACGCTCGCGACGCAGAAGCGCGCCATCGTATACACCCATCCAAACAGTGCAAAATTCCACAGCTATTGGGATCTTGTGAATTACAATAAAAAGAATCTCCACGAGTGGGGCGAATGGGAAAATCCCCCCAAAAAAACAGCGGAAGAAACCGCAACATTCTACACGCGTATGAACCGCTTCATCGAGCTTATGAAGGCTGACGAACGCTTCAATATCACGACGTATTCCGCCCTTGCTGACAAAATCGAGAGCGAGCCCGTGCGCAAAATAACCGCCTCGGACATTCCCGCTATTCGCGAAAAGCTCCGTGCGGACTTTGCAACTATTGAAGCGCCCGTGTCGCTCTGTGTGTCAGACGTTTTCCTTGCCTGCCGCGACGTTCTTCTCGGTAAGAGTGAGCATATCTGCGGCAAGGTCTACGGCTTCCTCGACGAGCCCTATGCGGCGAGTGAGGAGATAACGCTTTCCAAAGAGGACATCGTAAAGTCTGCCGAGAAAATGAACGTTGACGGCTTCTTGCCGACCGAGATCGCCGTTAACGGGCACAAGATCGGCCCTGCCGATTGGCTCTTTGCGGCAATGGATATCATCCGCGACGCAGATAAGGCGCACGTCGCACCGCGCGAGCAGTTACCCACGCTTGACCCACTTCCCTCTCTCAAGAAGTCACGCTCTATGAAGGGCTGGATAAACGGCGACGACTTCGTGGACGCATATCTCACAAAACGCCTCAAGCTCCAAATATGGACTATGAGATATTTAGGTTAGTAAAGGATGAAAAGTGCCGGATTTGCGGCACTTTTCGTTTTTTGCGTATGACTTTTTACTCTCGTATAAATCACGGCGAAGCCGTGTATATCATCAATGTGTAGCATTGTATATAATCAACACGAAGTGTTGCATATCATCAAGCCGCAGAAGGATACACGCCGGCGCGTGATGAGATACAGCCCCAAAGGTGCTGACGATACACACCGCACTTTGTGCGGCGATGATATGCCAAGCCGACGGCTGAATAAAAAAGAACGAAGCGACTGCTTCGTTCTTTTTGGTGGAGGCGAACGTTGTCGGAAAAAGGTTGATAACATGGCCGATTTTCTCAAAAAATTGCCTCGAAAAGAGGTAGAAGTGCAAGGGTTGGCCTTCAGCGTGGTCGTAATCGGGCGCCTGGAGCTGAAGCGGCTTGCAAAAATGAACGAAGCGTGAATTGTCAGCCTTATCTGGTGGAGGTGGTCCATTGGGGAGAATGGGTGGTGATAAGGTGGCATATACTTCATACTGATTTAGAAAACCAAACATGAAATATGATAAAGAAAACAAAGAAAAAACGCACGCGTGCGTTTTTTGTGTGTTTTTCGTGTGTTATTTGTTCAATAGGTATTTTGTACCGGCTCCGGAACCGACCTTGTATATTTTTTTTGCTTTTGCAAGCTTTTGCAATATACGATATGCTTGCGGGGGAGTAACGCGCAACAAATCTATTACATCAGCTCTGCAAATATTACCATTGGTTTTTAAATATTGCATAACCATCTCTTCATATCTTACCGAGTCAATACCCTTCTGTCGAATGTAACCTGCGGTATTTTTGGCACGCTTATAGTACCCAGAGCTAAGCAAATAATATCTTCCTCTACCGGTTCCTCCCGCTTCGACAATTCCTGACATTACCAAGCTTTCGACCGTGGTACGTGCGCGCCCTTCCGAAATTTTCAATTCGTCCGAAAGTTCTTGTATAGTCATTCTAGAAACATTTTTCAAGGCATTCATTGTAAGCAAAGAATATACCGGCATACTTCGACCCGTACGCTCCTGCTCGGAAGATACCATACGAATAAATTCCTTATCAGTAGGACCTTTAGGAATAAACAATTTTACCATTTGAGTATTAGATTGTGCGTAATCCGGTAACAACCGTCCATAAAGCAAAGAGCCTTCATAAATTCTATCGATACCGCGTCCGGTTCTTTCAGCCAATCCAATTCTTTTCATTGCATCGGCAAGCGAAGGATTACGCCCATGCGGCTCTGCATCTAACAAGTTATCGGCATTTATACCTTCGATAAAACCACCTGGATTACTAATTACCATTCCAGTATCATTGATCTGAACCAGCACTCTTCCCAATTTTGAATAATCTCTATGGCAGAATGCATTAACCAATGCTTCTCTGAATGCCCTACCATCAAAATCAGGGATTGTAACTCTAAAAAGACCTATCTCCATTTCTTCACTGCTGTTTCGTGCAGTGAAACAATCATTTATTTTTTCAAATGCAGCCAATATTGGTAATTTAAATGATTCATTAACTTTTATATCTGTACCTGTTAAAACTTGAATTGCTGATTCCGCGGTCGGCATATGTCGCTGTAAAGCATCTTTTTTACCAATTAGTAACAACCCACAAAATGTTGGAACCAATTTCCCTTCGTGCTGCGTAACAAGCTGCAGCGCCTTGTCGAGCTCCTCATCAGTCAATTCAAGCAAGGAAGATTCGCCACGGTATGAACGAATAATACTACGAAGGCGTTCGCGCTCCACAGGATCAAGGTCGTTATAATCGCAGTCTGGTACTGCTTGAGCGGAATAATCAAGCAGACTCAATGACGACAATCTTGTGGCAATCTCATACGGATACATCGGCACATTTTCAGGCGTGCCATCTGCTTTAATACGCCTACGCTGCATTTTTCCACTTGATGAAGCAACGATTGATGTTCGTTTGGGAACAGATATTTTTAAGACCCAACGGTCAAATTCTAACATTTCAACGCGTACGGGAACAGGAGGCACTGTTTTGTTTGCAACAAAAGCGGATAATTGAGTTGCATCCATATGATTTTCATGGAGACCTGTTATTGTACCGTCATCTTCAACACCAAGATATAAATCACCGCCCTCTGTATTTGCAAAGGCAACAATGGCATCTATTATATCGCTATTAGGTAAGCAATTTTTATCACTTTTAAATTCAATGATTAGGTTTTCAGCAAATCCAATATTAGACATATATTTCACCACCTTGTTTATATTATATCACACGCGTGCGTTTTTGTCAATACAAATAATGCACGCGTGTGATTATTGTTGTGCGTTTTTTGTTTCGGTCATTCATTTTCCACCTTTGCAACAAGTTCACGATACTCCTCTATAGACAGTAGCACACCCACCGGAACATTATTCTTAATAATCACCAAGCTGCGATCCGTCTGCAGCCGTTCAAAAATCTTCGATGCCTGTCCTTTGTTGAATTCAGAAATCGGCACCAAGCGATCAATCAACCCGGATATTTTCTTGCGCATTTGCAATCACCTCAATACCATTGTATCAAAAGGTTGATAATTTTGCAATGGTTTACAATATATTTAACAATAAATTTATTGTTATCATGTGCAGCTATACGCCACAAAAGTGGAGATTTCACGAGAAATCGAGAGATTTACAGTAAAATTCGTCTTTTTATGTGTTATTTTCGGATAGACTGTAAACTTCAGAACCTCGGTCAAAAAAGGTTGATAATCTGGGGGATTGGCTCACGAATCTGCCGCGCACAGAAGTGATTGTGCCGAATACGACATACAAGGTGTTCGTGATCGGACGGCGGGTACTCAACTACTGCGGCGGGTTTGGTGTGGAGGGGTGAAATGACAATAGCATAAACAAATTAATAGTAAATTTTCCGGTACGCACATTGACACTATACTTCTTTAGAAGTATAAAGCGAATATTTACCAAAATCTATAATATTTCAAAAATGGTAAATAGGAAATATTATCAAGCGGAGCTCTTATACTGAGTTCCGCTTTTATGTTGCACAATTCGATTATATACACTCTCATCACTGTACCGCACAATTGCAACTATTATTCCTCAAATCATTGACATTGTGCCGATAATGTGCTATAATTAAACTGATATAGTATAATTATTTTCACTCTTACAGACGAAGAGGTGCAGATATATGGCAATGAGAACACATGAAGCAGCTGAAAAATGGGGCATCACCGCGCGCCGTGTCCGCGTACTGTGCGTGAATGGTCAGATCGACGGTGCCTGGCGTGAGGGCAAGATCTGGTACATCCCCGACAACTCTTCCAAACCCGCTGACGGACGCATCCGCAGTAAGGAAACACTGATCGTACAGATTGAAAGAAAAAAAGCTGAGCTGGATACCCGCAGACCGCTTACCGAAGGTGAAGTCGCCCGGCTCAACGAAGATTTTATGATCGAGTACACCTACAACTCTAACGCAATCGAGGGCAACACGCTCACTCTGCGCGAGACGGATATGGTACTCAAGGGCTTAACCATTGAGCAGAAGCCGCTGAAGGATCACATGGAAGCGGTCGGTCACAAGGATGCGTTTTATTACATCTGCGACCTTGTGAAAGATCGTGTGCCGCTGTCTGAATCGGTCATCAAGCAGATTCACACACTCGTGCTTGCCGATAAGCCAATGGATCGCGGTGTGTACCGCCGTGTTCCCGTGCGCATCATGGGCGCGAAGAATGAGCCTGTACAGCCGTATATGATCGAGCCAAAGATGTTCGAGCTGATGCAGAAATACACAGCGGACGAGCGGAATATCGTGGAGAAGCTCGCTGATCTGCACGTCGAATTTGAATCGATCCATCCCTTCATCGACGGCAACGGCAGAACCGGACGGCTGATAGTGAATCTTGAGCTAATGAAAGCCGGCTATCCGCCGATTGATATTAAGTTTACCGACCGTATGCGGTATTATGAGGCGTTCGAGGATCGCGATGAGATGGCACGGTTGTTTGGGGAGTATTTGAGTAAGCGGTTGGATCAGTATCTTGAGGTACTTTGTAAGGAAAGTGAGTAAGAAAAATGGCTATCAAAAAGAATGAATTATATAGCTCTCTGTGGGCAAGCTGTGACAAATTACGCGGAGGCATGGATGCTTCGCAGTACAAAGATTATATTCTTACACTTTTGTTCATCAAGTACGTAACCGATAAGTTTAAGGGTGTAAAGTATGCTGACATAACCGTCCCCGAGGGAGGCAGTTTTGATGATCTTGTAAAACTCAAAGGTGACAAAAATATCGGCGAGGAAATGGATAAAGTCATATCCAAACTTGCCGAGGCAGGAAATAACAATCTCGTTGGTGTTATCACAAACGCTCGTTTCAACGATGAATCCAAGCTTGGCAAAGGTCAGGAAATGGTCGATAAGCTCACCGGACTTATCGCCATTTTCCAACGTCCTGAATTTGATTTCAAAAACAACAAGGCAGCAGGCGACGATATTCTTGGCGATGCTTACGAGTATTTGATGCGCAACTTTGCCACCGAAAGCGGCAAGAGTAAAGGACAGTTCTATACTCCTGCCGAGGTTTCCCGTATTCTTGCCAAGGTGATTGGTATCGACAAAGTAGACGATTCCGACACGTCGGTTTATGACCCTGCGTGCGGCTCGGGTTCACTTTTGATTCGCGCAGCAGATGAAGCGCCCATTGAGGTGGCTATCTATGGTCAGGAAAAGGAGATCACCACCGCAGGTCTTGCAAAGATGAATCTGGTCCTTCACAATAAGGCAACGGGCGAGATCTATGCAGGCAACACCTTCTCCGACCCGCACTATAAGGATGACAAGGACGATTCAGTACTCCGTCGTTTTGATTTTGCGGTAGCAAATCCGCCCTTCTCACTTAAAAACTGGACAGACGGTCTGAAAGATTACGGTCGTTTTTCGGGATACGGTGATACGCCACCCGAAAAGAATGGTGACTTCGCTTGGCTCTTGCACATTCTCAAATCTCTTAAATCCACGGGCAAAGCCGCAGTTATTCTTCCTCACGGTGTACTGTTCAGAGGAAACGCTGAAGCAACGATCCGTAAATCTATTATTGACAAAGGTTATATTAAAGGTATCATAGGCTTGCCCGCAAACCTTTTCTATGGCACGGGCATCCCTGCTTGTATTATCGTTATTGACAAATCCGATGCCGACGAACGTGCCGGTATCTTTATGATCGATGCAAGCCGCGATTACGTGAAGGACGGCAACAAAAACCGTCTGCGTGAGCAGGATATTTATAAGATCGTCACAACGTTCAATGAGCAAATTACGACAGACCCGAAGTATGCCCGTTTTGTACCTAATGACGAGATCAAGGTAAAGAACGACTATAATCTCAATATTCCTCGCTATATAGACAGCTCCACGCCTGAAGATTTGCAGGATATCGAGGCACATCTGCACGGTGGTATTCCTGCCGTTGATGTGGATTCTATGGAGAAATATTGGACGCTCTTCCCGAAACTCAAAGAAAAGCTTTTCTCCCCTCTGCGTGACGGTTATTACAAGCTTAACATTGATAAGGATGATGTGCGCTCCACCGTATATGCCGATGAGGAATTTTCTGCATATACCGAGCGGATTGATATGGCGTTTGACGCTTGGATGAACGATGTGGACAATGGTCTGCGCAACATCGACGAATTCGTTGAAATCAAGAAATACATTGTTGAACTTTCGGAAATACTCATTGCAAAATATGCAGATATCGAGCTTGTGGACAAGTATGATGTTTATCAGGTGCTCCTTTCATATTGGCAGGAAGTAATGGCTGATGACGTGTTTGTTCTCGTGCAGGATGGATATGAGGCAGGTAGAGAAACCGAGGATATTTACGAGATTTCCGAGGATAAAAAGACCAAGAAGGAAAAGAAGAAATATAAAGGCTGGGAAGGTAAGCTGATTTCCAAAGTGTTGATTGAAGCAACTTTTTTTGCGGCTGAACGCGCGAAAATTGACGATGCGCAGGCAATTTGTGACGAAACACAGGGCAAATTGGACGAGCTTGTTGAGGAACATACCGCAGAGGGTGGCGTTCTTGCAGATTACTTGAACGATAAGGATGCGGTGGATGCTAAAGCAGTAAATGCTAAGATCAAGGAGTTGAAAAAGACTGCTCCCGAAAGTGAGGAATACCGTATTCTTTGCGAATACACCGAGCTTTGCGACAAGGTGAAGAAATATACCAAGCTCGTCAAGGATTTGAACACCGCGTTGGACGAGGCTTGTAAAGCGAAGTATGCCGAACTGACCATTGATGAAATCAAGGAACTTCTCGTTAACCGTAAGTGGTACTATACCATTTTTGAGGGTATCAAAGCGCTCTACGTAACCACTTCTCATGAAATTGCAGGTCGTATATCCGAGCTTGCGGAAAGATATGAGGATACCTTGCCGAGCCTTGAAAGCGATGTAGAGTCCTATGAAGCGAAAGTAAAAGCTCATCTTGAAAGGATGGGATTTGTATGGTAAAAGCATGGGATTATGCACTTATCGGTGATATTTTCGAGTTCAAAAACGGTCTTAACAAAGGAAAAGAGTTTTTTGGATACGGAACGCCAATTGTTAACTATACTGATGTATATAAAAAAAGAGCACTAACAAAGACAGATATCAACGGGAAAGTCAGTTTAGAGGCTGATGAAATAAAGAGATTTGAAGCCAGACACAATGATGTTTTCTTTACAAGAACATCGGAAACACCTGAAGAAGTAGGTATGTCTTCGGTATTGTTGGAAGATGTTGAAGGATGTGTATTTAGTGGTTTTGTTCTTAGAGCAAGACCTAAAAATAATATGCTAAACCCGCAGTATTGCAAATATTGTTTTTCAACGCCTGAAATTCGTTCTGCTATTATACTGGGATGTACCTATACCACAAGAGCTTTGACAAACGGTAAGCAGCTCTCTGCGATTTCGATACCCGTTCCTCCTCTTGAGGAGCAAAAGCGCATTGCCGAAGCACTTTCGGATGTGGATAGTATGATTTCCTCGCTTGAAAAGCTGATTGCAAAGAAAAAAGCTGTCAAGCAAGGCGCAATGCAGGAACTCTTGACGGGTAAAAAGCGGTTGACTGGATTTACTGGAAGTTGGGAAGATTACATTATCGGTAAAATGGGAGAGTTTTATAGTGGACTGTCGGGCAAGAGTAAAAAAGACTTTGATTGCGGAGCAGCATATTACATTACATTTCTTAATGTTTTATCGAATGTGAAAATTGACACATCGATACTTGCTTCTGTGGATGTCCGAGAAAACGAATCACAAAATTCCGTAAGAAAGGGAGATCTTTTTTTCAATACATCTTCTGAAACTCCCGAAGAAGTGGGTATGTGTGCAGTTTTGGATGAAGAACTTGAAAACACTTATCTTAATAGTTTCTGCTTTGGTTTTAGATTGTTTGACGATACCCATAACCCGCTATTCTTGTCGTATTATTTGAATAGTGCGCTTGGAAGAAAAATTATGAGCGTTTTGGCACAAGGAGCAACAAGATACAACCTATCAAAAAATAATTTTGCTGAAACTATTATTAAATTGCCTGCCAAAGAGGAACAGACCGCTATAGCTTCCATTCTCTCCGATATGGACAACGAAATCGAAGCCTTAGAACAAAAACTCGCTAAAACCCGTCAGATCAAGCAAGGCATGATGCAGCAACTGCTGACCGGAAAAATTAGACTTGTGTAAAGGAGAACAAAATGAAGTTTAAAGATATCATTAAAGGCATACTGGGAATATTCTTTTTAGGTTGGTTGGGTATACTTGTTTGGGCTCTATTTACGGCAATGGTTAAAGCTTTTGGAGAATATACTTCTACAGTTGAACCGACAATCGTTGTTGCAATTATTTCGGGTTTGGGCGCTATTATCGTTAATGCGATTTCAAAGAGTAGCGAACGAAAAGGTCAAGCGTTTATTAAGTCCAAGGAGAAAATGGTTGAAGTTTACGAGGCTTTTTTGAATGATTTCAACGGCGTATCGGATGAGGAAAGAAGTGCAGTATTAAAAAAATACGAAAGTATATTTGCCGTTAATGCTTCTGACGATACATACAATGAGTTTATTGCGTTGAAGAATAGCGAAAACAAGGATACAACACGCCTTATCGTTTCCATCAGAAACGAGCTGAAGGTAAGCAACAAGAAAAACAAGAAACAAGGAGAAAAGCATGAGCAACGACATTAATCAGGATATTGCAAAAGAATTGATAGCTCAAACAGCAGGAAAAACTTACGATGATATCGCTCATCCAACTGCGCATGCTACAGGCCAAATAGTTAGTTTTATCCCGAGAACTGTAAAAGTTTGGCTCGGCAAATGGGAAAAGTGGATACTCAATGGTGAATATGCGATCAAAGAAACAGAAGTGCTCTTAGCAGAAAAGCTAAAACATATTCCCGAAGAAAAAATTGTTGAGCCAGAACCATACGTTGCAGTGCCAGCAATACAGCAATTGAGTTATAGTCTGGATAGCGAAGAATTGCGAGAATTGTATGCAAATCTACTTGCTTCATCTATGAATATAGATACCAAGGGAAATGTGCATCCTTCTTTTGTTGAGATAATCAAGCAATTGTCTCCTTTAGATGCAAAAGCGATAGAAAGAATAAAACATAATCAAAATCCAATTCCAATAATTACGAGTAGGATAAATTTTGAACAAAGCAAAACTTTTACTGAAATAGTAAGGGATTATTCCGTAGCATTATACCCAATTTATCAAGATGTTAATTATTTAGCTGCAAGTTTGCAAAACCTTAAGAGACTTGGAATAGTTAACGTGAGATATGATCAAGTGGTGAAACCTGATACAGTATATAATGCGTTCGAGACTGATACGATATATCAACTAATTAAAGCCCAAGAATCTGGAATACCTAATACTAACATTGCAATAAACAAAGGGTTGGTAGAACTCACGGACTTTGGATTGCAATTTTGTGAAATATGTAGTAAATAAGGAGGATTAAAATGCCCCACATTGACCAAATAGAAAAAGCAACCCAAAATCGTGTTATTAAGTTCTTTGTGGACAAGCTCCATTATACATATCTCGGTGACCTGCACGACAGCGAAAACAGCAATATCATGCAGGAGCGTCTGTATACCTATTTGACGGGTAAGGGCGGCTATTCGGACAAACTTGCTCGTCGGGCTATTGATGAGCTTGTACGTACAGCCGGCAACCTTCAGCACGGTCTGTATGACGCAAACAAAGAGGTCTACCGTTTGCTCAAATATGGCGCAAAGGTGGTCGAAGAAGCAGGAGAAGCACCTAAAACCGTGTTTTTTCTCAATTTTTCCGATGTTGCACAGAACGACTTTGCGATTGCAGAAGAAGTAACCTTTGTAGGCGAGAATACCAAGCGCCCCGACCTCGTGATTTATGTTAACGGTATTGCACTTGCTGTTATTGAGTTGAAGCGCAGTAGTGTATCTGTTGCAGAGGGTATCCGTCAGAACCTCACTAATCAAAAAGCTCATTTTATCGAAAAGTTCTTTACAACTATGCAGTTCTGCATGGCCGGTAACGATAGTGAAGGACTGCGCTACGGCACACTTCTTACTCCCGAAAAGCACTACTATGAGTGGCAGGATGATGGCTTTGCTGAGTTTGCTTACGAGCGCAACGAAACCGATGTTCTGATTGAGGAAAAGAGCAAGGATATTGATAATCCGTTAGACAAGCAGATTTTTGCAATGTTCTATAAGAAGCGTTTTCTTGACCTCATCCATAACTTTATTATCTTTGATAAGGGTATCAAAAAGGTCTGCCGTTACAATCAGTACTATGCCATCAAACGCGCACAGCATCGTTTGACCGAGGAAAAGCGCGGCGGTATCATTTGGCACACCCAAGGAAGCGGTAAAACGCTTTCAATGATATGGCTTTCGAAGTGGATACTTGCCAACAATCCCAACGCGCGCGTACTTATCGTTACCGACCGTGAAGAGCTTGACGATCAGATTGAGAAGGCATACAAGGGCGTTGACGAATACATTGTTCGCACAAAAAGCGGTGAAAACCTTGTTAATATCATAAATTCCTATGACCACCGTTTGATCTGTTCTTTGATTCATAAGTTTGGAAAAAAAGGCGGCGAAGTAACCGACAAGGATTACGATAAATACATCGAAGAGATCCAGAAAGCGTTGCCCAAAGATTATTCTGCAAAGGGCGATTTCGTGGTGTTTGTAGATGAATGCCACCGTACGCAATCGGGCAAACTCCACGTTGCCATGAAGACAATCATCCCCGATGGCATTTTCATCGGTTTCACAGGCACGCCTTTGCTCAAAAAGGACAAAAAGACGAGCCTTGAAACCTTCGGCGGATACATTCATACCTACAAGTTTGACGAAGCTGTTCGTGACGGTGTAGTTCTTGATTTACGCTACGAATACCGCGATATTCCGCAGGAGATTAAATCTCAGGATAAAATTGACACTTGGTTTGAGATTAAGACTAAGGGTCTGACTCCTCGCGCCCAAGCAAGACTGAAATCCATGTGGGCGACGATGCAGAAAGTGTTTTCCTCTCGTTCCCGTTTGGAAAAGATCGCCCTTGATATTCAGTTTGACTTTGAAACAAAGTCTCGCTTGATGGACGGAAACGGCAACGCTATGCTTGTTGCTGGGTCTGTGTATGCTGCGTGCAAATATTATGAGATTTTTCAGCAGATAGGTTTTAAAAAATGTGCGATTATCACTTCGTATGAACCGCAGGCAGGAGACCTGCGTACCGATACAGTAAGCGATGACGAGGAAACCGAAACCTTTGAAAAATATGAAATTTATCAAAAAATGCTTGGTGGTCAGAGTGTCGAGGACTTTGAAAAGGAAGCAAAGCGTAAATTTATCGAAGAACCTGCCAATATGAAGCTTTTGATTGTTGTAGACAAGCTTCTTACGGGTTTCGATGCTCCGCCATGTACTTACCTTTACATTGATAAGGCAATGCGTGACCACGGCTTATTCCAAGCCATTTGCCGCGTTAACCGCCTTGATGATGAGAGCAAGGATTTCGGTTACATCGTAGACTACAAACAGTTGTTTGGCGACCTTGCCGATGCAATTAACACATATACCGCAGGAGCATTTGAGGACTATGATCCCGAGGATGTTGCAGGACTCATTAAGGATCGTACAGAAGAAGCAAAAATGTATTTCCTTGAAACTTTGGATGCACTTGACGAGTTGTGTGAAGGAGTTGCTATGCCTCGTGCAGAACTGGATTATATTCATTACTTCTGCGGCGAAAATGGCGTAGATTTGGATAACGATGAAGCCTTTGCACGTAGCCGTGAAAAGCTTTACAAGCTTGTATCTCGTTTGGTTCGCGCCTACGCTGAATTCAAACCGAGAATGGATGATGCAGAAATATCTGCAATGGATCAAGCAAAGTACGAAGAGCGTGTAAATATGTACATCAAGCTTCGCGAAGTAATCGGACGTACAAGTGGCGATTTCCTTGACTTCAAGCAATTTGAACCCGGTATACGTTATCTGATCGACAACTATATCATTGCTGACGATGCCGAAAAGATCGCTATGTTTGACAATTTTACGCTTCTTGACTTTATTTTGGCACAGGAAGATAAGCTGAATAAGGGTGGCGAAGGTAAGGAACAAGATAGTGCAGCGGAAGCGATCGAAAACAACATTCGAAAGAAGGTAGTTCAAAAAATTGTTATCAACCCCGCTTATTACAGCAAGATGTCAGAGGTGCTTGAGCAGCTGATTCTCGACCGTAAGCGTGGCGTTATCGCATATAAGCAGTTGCTTGCTCATTATCTTGAGCTTGCGAAAAACGTAAGCACTCCTGAGGAAAATGAGCGTTATCCCGAGTCTATTCGCAAGAGCGGAGCGATGAGAGCGTTCTATGACAACTGTGGAGAAGATGAGCAATTGGCAATTCGCTTACATAAAGCGGTTATGACATCGAAGATGGATGGCTTCAGAAACAATCCAACCAAGGAGAACAGAATCAAGCGTGGACTGTATCAAATCTTTAAGGATGAAGATATGGTGGAGCGCTTGTATAAAATCGTTGTAGAACAAGAGGAATATTGATGCAGATTGAAATTTCGGGAATCCAAATAGAAGTACAAAAAAAGGATATTAAAAATTTGCATCTTGTGGTCGCCCCTCCCGATGGTAAGGTTCGCGTCTCCGCACCGATGCATTTATCGGATGACAGTATTACAATGTTCGTGCGTACTAAGCTCAATTGGATCAAAAAACAGCAAGAAAAGTTTGATAAGCAGCCGAGACAGTCCGAGCGTGAATATGTTTCGGGAGAAACGCTATATGTTCTCGGTCAGCAATATTTTCTGCGTGTTGAGTATAGCTACAAGGGAAATTCGCTTGTCCTTTCAGGAAATGAGGCTATACTTACCGTCAGAAAGGAAAGCACGGCTAAACAGAGAGAAACCTTTGTTAACGAGTGGTATCGTACTCTGCTAAAAGAGAAGATTGAAATATATCTGCCCAAGTGGGAGAATATTACGGGATTATATTGCGACTCCTGGCAGACCAAGTACATGACTACACGTTGGGGTACATGCAACACAAATACTCGTAAAATATGGTTGAATCTACAGCTTGCCAAGAAACCGATAGAGTGCTTGGAATACGTAATTCTTCATGAATTAGCGCATTTGAAAGTTCGTAATCACAGCAAGGATTTTGTTGCAATTATGGATCAATATATGCCGTATTGGAGAGAAACGAAGAAGCTATTGAACGATTTGAAACTTGATTATATGGTGGAAGAAGATGAATAAGGAAGGAGCTGTGATTCTTCCGCAAATGAGTTGTAACTTCAATGGTTTTTATCAAACGTGGCTATTGCTTGATGATAAAGTAAATAGCAACACACCAAATATCTATTCGATCCCTTGGATTGTCGACGGAGCGTTTGCGTGTGAAGTTGGAATGAAATATATATTAACGCAAAACCAAATTACATTCAAAAAAGGGCATCTTTTGCATGAGTTATATAATCTACTGCCGGCTACTCACAAAACAGCAATATCAAATGATTTGTATGAACAGTGCCCCGGTTATACGTTAGAGCAGTTCAATCAAGAAATATTATTGCTGTCCGATTCATTCTGTAACTTTAGATATTTTTACGAAAAGACGCTAACGCTAAACACCAGTTTTTTTAGGATATGGTGCCAGGCAATTTTTAAGCAAGTGACTACATATCCTATGTACACATTGGTGGAACGTACCGAAGAACCAGATATCACTATGGATGAATTCGATCAGAAAATGCTGAGGACACAGAATGAAATGCTCTCTGAATTGAAGAAGAGAAATCCGCGAAAATAACACGACAAAAAGAGAATACAATGTAAGATTACCAATGACAAAACAAACCTTCCTCACCCACTGCCTCAACACATACAACACCGCGCCCGACTACCCCTTCGATGAAGATTTCGAAACCGCTGTGCTACGCCACAGCGATAACCGCAAGTGGTACGCCATCGTGATGCGCGTGTCACGCCGGAAGTTTGGCTTCGAAAGCGACGAGATCATCGACGTTGTGAACCTCAAACTTCCGCTCGAGATGTTCGGCTCATTCGGTACGGCTGATGGTGTGTATCCGGCGTATCACATGAACAAACTCCATTGGATTTCGGTGCTTCTTCCCGACGCTGCCGATGATCTGATAGAGTTTCTTGTGAATGCGAGCTACGAGACGACAAAGGACAAAAAGAAATGCCGAAAAAGCGACTGAATCCTCCGTGATAGTTATCAAAAACTTAACACGATTTGCGCTGGACTTCCCACGCTTCCTGTGATATACTGTGTGCTACCGAAAATCAAAGGAGGAGGCACATAATATGCGAAAATCATACACAATTCAATACCCAAAGAGCGGCTCTGCTGCGGTATTCACCGTGCGGAGCCGCTCTCGCTTTATGAAGGAGGGCGAACATGAACATACTTGAAGACCTGTGGTTCGGCAACATCTCGCCGTGGGAGCGGCCGTTCAAGAAGGACAGCGCATACGCGGAACTGCTGGCGCTTGTGATCCGCCATCAGGAAGACCTGCTATCCCGGCTGAATGACGAA
>JAZNBZ010000120.1:0-2387 GCA_045587285.1 Candidatus Flemingiibacterium sp.
AATCTTGCCGCCGAGGAGCATTTTGTCCTCGGTGCGAAGGACGATATAATTATGCTGTGGCGTAACGAGCCTGCGGTTATCATCGGCAAAAATCAGAACGCATATGCGGAGATAAATCTCGATTTTACCGAGAAAAACGGCGTCAAGGTCGTTCGCAGGCTTACGGGCGGCGGCGCGGTCTTTCACGACCTCGGTAACGTAAATTTCACATTCATATCCCCTAAGGGTAGTGCGCTTTCAGATGGTATCCGCGAGGGTGGGCTCGATTTCGCGCACTTTACGCGCCCGATAACAGATGCGCTCGGCTCGCTTG
This sequence comes from Candidatus Flemingiibacterium sp., assembly GCA_045587285.1. Taxonomy (GTDB): domain Bacteria; phylum Bacillota; class Clostridia; order Oscillospirales; family CAG-272; genus Flemingiibacterium. The sequence goes on from JAZNBZ010000120.1 coordinate 314, forward strand.
GTATTAACGCAAGGCTGTCGGGGCGCAACGATATTGTCGTAGACTGCGAGGACGGAGAAAAAAAGGTGTCGGGAAACGCGCAGTGCGTTATCGACGGCGTTACGATGCATCACGGCACGCTGCTTTACTCGGCGTCTATGGAACGTTTGCAGGGCGCGCTTAACGTCGATGCGTCGAAGCTTAAATCAAAGGGAATCGCGAGCGTTAGAAGCCGCGTCGCAAATATTCGCGAGCTTTTGTCCGACGACGCTGCGGCGAAGTTGGGAGATGCGCAAGGATTTATGGCGTTCCTCGGCGAGTATCTGGCGCAAGAATTCGGCGTGGCTGCGGAGAGCTTTTCTTACGGTGACGAAAAGGAAATAGAGGCGCTTGCCAATAGCAAATACCGTACGGACGAGTGGAATTTGCGCCGCTTTGCCACGTTTGAGCATACCGTGAAGCGCCGCTTCGATTTCGGTACGGTTGAGGCGTCGGTGCGCGTTGAAAACGGCATTATAGCAGACGTCAGTATCATCGGCGACTTTTTCGGAGTGCGTGATATTTGTGAGCTGTCGGAGCATCTTTGCGGTGTAGCACTCACGCGCGACGCGATTGTGGAAAGCCTCGCGGACGCTTCGGTTGACGAGTACGTATCCGGTGCGCGTGCAGAGGATATTGCGGACCTTTTGTGGGAGTGTGACACTGTTTTATAATTGTTGACGGTTAATTCATAGAAAGTTCATTACTTCTGCGCAAAAATATATTAAAATATTAGTACAGTAATATACAATGTTGTAAACTATGACGTGAAAATTAAGGAAGGTTGGTACTTTTTATGAATAAGCTCAACGACGAGAAGATTGATTTTCTATTCAAAGGCATACTCACCCTCGAAAACGTAGCTGAATGCTACAGCTTTTTCGAGGACCTCTGCACCGTTGCAGAGCTTCAGGAAATGTCCAGGCGCCTGCTTGCGGCTAAAATGCTGAAGGATAATTACATTTATACCGAAATCGCAGAGCGCACGGGCCTTTCCACCGCTACTATAAGCCGTGTTAACCGTTGCCTCAAGTACGGCAGCGACGGCTATATCACCGTTCTCGAGCGCCTCGAGCGTATGAAATAAGCGTGGACTCCTATACCTCGCTTGCCCCCGTCTACGATAAGCTGAACGCCGATATTGACTACGCGGCGTGGGCGGATCATATCGAGCGTCAGCTTGATGCTTTTGCGAAGAAGCCGCCAAAAAGCGTGCTCGACCTCGCCTGCGGAACGGGCTCTATGACCGTAGAGCTTGCCCGCCGCGGATACGATATGACGGGAATTGATCTGTCGGAGGATATGCTCGCCGTCGCACGGAAAAAGTGCGACGCCGAGCGTTTTCGTCATTCTGTGCTTTTGCTCGCGCAGGATATGTCGCAGTTCGAGCTTTACGGCACGGTTGACGCTATAGTTTGCTGTCTTGACAGCCTTAACTATCTTACCAAAAAAGACGCACTCTACCGCACCTTCGCGCACGCGCACAACTACCTTGAGCCCGACGGACTCGTTATATTTGATATGAACGCACCTGCGAAATTCGAGCGCGTTTACGCGGATAATTCGTACGTGCTTGAGGACGAGGGAATATTCTGTGCGTGGCAGAATTTTTATAATACCAAATCGAAGCTGTGCGATTTTTACCTCTCGATTTTTACGGAGAATTCGGACGGCTCGTGGACGAGATACGACGAGCAGCAGCGGGAAAAGTGCTGGTCGCTTCGTACCGTTAAGGCTATCCTCTCCGAAACGGGTTTTGAGCTTTGTGCGCTGACCTCCGATTTTAACGGCACGCCCGTCGATGATAACACCGAGCGGTGGTATTTCGTGGCGAGGGCTAAAAAATAATATTTAGGGAAATAAAATGAAACCGAAATCAACCATCCTGCGAGCGATGACGCGTGACGGCAGCGCTCACGCATTTATTCTTAATTCAACCGATATCGTAAACACCGCTATCGGCTATCATAAGACTACACCGACCGCATCGGCGCTCCTCGGAAGAACGCTTACCGCGGCGTCGATGATGGGTACGCTTCTTAAAGATAAGGGCAAC
>JAZNBZ010000121.1:0-3807 GCA_045587285.1 Candidatus Flemingiibacterium sp.
CGCAGATGACGGTGTTCATCTGGGACTCGTCGATAACGACGGTCATTCCCGCCGCGTCGAAGATAGAGCGCGTAAGCGCGAAATCTTCATCTGATACGAGCGCGTTTCTCGTCAGCGCGGAAACTCCTTTGCCCACTTGAAGCGGCGTGTTGGGCATTACGCGAACGACGGCGCACTCACGTCCGAGCATTGCCGAAACGGTGTCCGTGGAGATGCCTGCGGCGATGGTGATGAAGGTTTTTTTGCTTGTGTCAACGCCGCTGCCGCCTATCTCGCCGAGTACCTCGGCAAAGTTCTGCGGCTTGACGGACAGAAGTATAAGCTCGCTCGCTTTTGCGGCGTCGGCAAGCGTCGGTGCGACGTTCACGCCGCGCTCGGCAAACGCCGCCGCCTTTTCGGGAAGCTTATCGTAAACGGTGATGAGCGAGGCGTTTGTGCCCGAGGCGAGCATACCGCCGATAATGGCAGTCGCCATATTGCCCGTACCGATAAAGGTGATCGTTTTCATATGTGTTCTCCTTGTGGGGGTAACTCGATTTTACGAGCTATTTATAAGTGTTGTGAAGATTCACGGTTACTTTGACTTTTTATGGCTTTCCCTATGGGAGAGCTCCCGACAAAGTCGGGTGAGAGGGTTGGCATCAGCGAGCCCTCTCCGTCACGGCTATGCCGTGCCACCTCTCCCATAGGGAGAGGCAATAGTGAACTCACGTCCTAAACAAATACACTATATTATATCACACTCACCACAAAGAAGCAAGAAAAAAACAAAATAGTTTACAAAAACCCAATAAATTGCTAAAAATCTCGCAGATATTCGCCTTTCCCTCTTGAAAACGGGGGGAAACTGTAGTATAATGTAATTTGAGAAATTGTGTAACGGCGGCGTAGGGAGGCGAGAGCGTGCAAAAATCAAGCGTAATAAATATCTTCTCAAAAATCCCGACTCTTACGACCGAGCACCTCACGCTTCGCAAAATGAAGCCGTCCGACGCGAGGGATATGTACGAGTACGCGCGCCTGCCCAAGGTGACGGAATATCTTTTGTGGCATCCGCACAAGTGCATTGAGCAGACTATGGATTACCTGCATTACATTCAGGCAAGCTACCGTGCGGGCGATTTTTACGACTGGGCGGTCGTTGATAACGAAACCAAAAAAATGATAGGCACGTGCGGCTTTACGCGCCTTGATTTTAATCACAATTTAGCCGAGGTGGGCTACGTCTTGAACCCCGAATATTGGGGGCGCGGTATTGCCGCCGAGGCACTGCGGCGTGTGATGGATTTCGCGTTTATGGAGCTTAACGTGCACCGCGTTGAGGCGAAGTACATCGTCGGGAACGACTCGTCGCGCAGAGTTATGGAAAAGTGCGGTATGACCTTCGAGGGAGTACAGCGCGCGTCGATGTATATAAAGGGGCAGTACAGGGATATCGGTATCTGCTCGATACTTTCCGACGAATACATTGCAAAAAGGTAACGGCTATGGTTAAGATTAAAAATAACGTGCTCTCGCTTATCGGTATGACCGGCTGCGGAAAATCGAGCGTCGGGCGCGTGCTCGCAAAAAAACTCGGAGCAAGGCTTGTTGACCTTGACGACGAGATAGTGGCACGCCACGGCGAGATCAAAAAAATATTCGCCGAGGAGGGCGAGGAGGCGTTTCGTAAAATCGAATACGACACGCTCCGCGTTGTCGTAGACGAAGCGAACGGCGGGCTTTTGGTGCTCTCCTGCGGCGGCGGACTGCCGACTTACGAGCCGAGCCGCGTGTTGCTTCGTGAAATATCGACGGTCGTGTGGCTTCGCAGAAGCGCCGAGAGCGTTGCGGCGTCGGCAGAGGTGCTCGCGCGTCCGCCGATAAACGGCGATATCGAAAACTACAAGCGCCTTCTTGAGGTTCGCTACCCGATTTACAAAAGTGCCGCCGACTACTCGTTCTACAACTCGTTTCCGCAGAGGACGGCAAAGGCGATAATCAAGAAAATGTTTGAATAAAATATAAATGTAGGGGCGGTCAGCGACCGACGGCGGGCGACCAATGGTCGCCCCTACAGAAAAAATTGCATATTACGTCAGAGAACCGCAAAGATATAAGTATTTATAAGATTTTGAACAAAATAAAGGAGAAGCAAAAATGAAGATCAGAAACCTCATTGATTTTAACGATATGACTCTTGAGGAGTGGGAGGAGCTCAAAAATCTCGCGTTCCGCATCAAGAAATCCCCCGCACAGTACCGCGACGTGTGCAAGGGACGCATTATGGCAACGCTTTTCTACGAGCCGTCCACGCGTACGCAGATGTCCTTCCAGACTGCGATGATGCGACTCGGCGGCAAGGTCATCGGCTTCTCCGATCCGAGCTCGAGCTCGGTTGCCAAGGGCGAAACACTCCGCGACACTGTAAAAATAGTCAGCGGCTACGCTGACATCGTGGTTATCCGCCACCCCGTTGAGGGCGCGGCGTACGCGTCCGGGCTGTACTCGCACGTACCCGTTATCAACGCAGGCGACGGCGGACACCTTCACCCGACGCAGACGCTTACAGACCTTATGACGATATCCGAGCTCAAGGGCAAAACGAGCGGGCTCACCTTCGGCTTCTGCGGCGACTTACTCAACGGCAGAACCGTGCACTCGCTTCTTCGTGCACTGATGCGCTTTGAAAACAACAAATTCGTGCTCATCTCAACCCCCGAGCTTCAGCTTCCCGACTTTGTTATCGACGAGCTCGTGGCAAACGGCTGTGAGATCAAGAAGGTTTCGACGCTTGAGGAGTGCATCGGAGAGCTTGACGTGCTCTACATGACGCGTATTCAGAAGGAGCGCTTTAAGTCGCCCGAGGAGTACGCGCGTCAGGCAGGCGTTTACCGCTTAACGAGCGACAAGATGCTGCTTGCAAAGGACGACCTTGCGGTGCTTCATCCGCTTCCCAAGGTGGACGAGATCGCGTTCGAGCTTGACGACGACCCGAGATGCGTGTATTTCGAGCAGGCGGAGAACGGTATGTTCATTCGTATGGCGCTCGTTGCGCGTCTTATCGAGGCGGAGCGTACGGGCAGAGCGCCCGCGTATCCGCTTCCCGAAAGGTCCGCGTGCAGCAATCCGCGTTGCATCACCAATCACGAAAAGTACCTTCCCGTGCTCACCAAGGAGGTTGACGGCGAGGCTCGCTGCTGCTACTGTGACGCGAAGGTGAAATAAGAAATTTTAGCGCCCTCGGTTGAGGGCGCTGATTTTTTATAAAGCTCGCGCTTTGCGCGAGAGGGGAACGCGCGCCGCACCTTCACCCGTAGGGGGCGGCGCCTACGACGTCCCGTTGTACGAGCGCGTACCGCTCGGCTTTGTTCTCGCGCGCCTTGCGCGCTCGGGGAAACGAAAAGGGGGAGGAGGAACTATCTCAGTCGCCGACAGCTCCTCCTCCCCCTTTTGAACCCTCTCCACCTCTTGGCTACGCCGCCTAAAAGAAGGCGGCGCGTGAAAAGGGTAGCTTTGCGTGCGCGACGGTGCGCGATTCTAAGGCTAAGGGCGGTGCGGCACGATATCGCCGCACCGCTAAGTTAGCAAACGGTAAGAGGCTGTAGGAACAGGCGTCCTCGACTGTCCGTCTGCGCGCAGCGAAGCGTCCGCGCCACCCCCGAAATGCGCCAATTTCCATTTCCGTTAGGAAATTGGCGCCGTTAAATAAGCACTCTGTGGTACGAAGCTTACGGAAGTACGAAGTTCCGAGCTGGGGCGAGGTGATAAGGCTCCCTTTTACATATATTTGAGCCGAGTAGGAGAGGGTTCAAAAGGGAGAGGGAG
>JAZNBZ010000122.1:0-5176 GCA_045587285.1 Candidatus Flemingiibacterium sp.
TCAGGTAGTTGTCGCTCTTGATGAAACGGATAATAGCAAAAAGCAACCACCTCACTTGGGTGGTTGCTTTTTGTCTTATCAAATCACAAATCTGTGCTCGCCGCGGCAGAGGTACTGCTCTTTGTAGCGCACATTGTTGTCCGTGTCTATTTTCACGTTCAAAATTACCTTGTCGCCCTCGCGATGCCACTCGACGTCAATCCCGTCAGAATTACACTTAACAAAGCTTATGTCGTCGATAAATACAGGATCAAGCACGTATTCAAGACTGCCGATCTTCGCTTCGTCGAGCGAAATTCCGCCGAGTCGCTTGACAAGCCACGACATAAAATCGGAGAACATATGGTGGTTTTTCGACTCCGTGTTTTCCCAATATTCGCAAAGCGTGGTCGCGCCACACTCGATCCAATATTTGTATCCGGGATAGCCGTCAACGTTGATGATCTTGTAGGCGTAGTCAGAAAGACCGCAAATATCGAGCGCGTAATAGAGTCTGCGAAGGCACAGCATACCGCAGGTATGATGGAAATTCTTTTCCTCGACCAGCTCCTTGAGCTGCAATTTCAGCGGCTCAAGCTCGTCGTAAATTCCGTGGTAGATGAACATAGCCACGGGCGCCTGATTGTGTACCTTACATCTGCCGTTTTCGTCAATATAGGTGTTGATCGCAAAGCGCTTTTGCTCCTCGGCGAGTGCTTTGTAGTATTCCTCGCCATCGCCGTCGCCTGCCACGCGCGCCGCAAGCTCGGTAATTCTGTAAAACATATACTCAAGCGCGGCGTTGGTAATCATTCTGTCAAAAACGTACTTATCTCCGGGCGGCGTCCAATCGCGGAGTCCGAAATCAAGTAATCCGTCTGCATTCTTTCTGCGTCTTATGTAGGCGAGATAACGCTTGAAATAAGGCAGCGCTGAGATAAGATGCTCCGCTTTACCCGTATGCAGATACAGGCGGTACGGTACCTCAAACAGCACCGCATCACACACCGGGCCGTCGCCAAACCAATCGAGCGTCCATCCGAGCGACGGTACGAGCGAGAGCATCGATCCGTCGGAAAAAACGGCATCGTAGATATCCTGAACGTATTTCTTCATAAAATCGAGCATATCAAACGTAGTCAAAAACTGCTCCGCCGACGATGCCACGTCGTTAGCCCAGCCCATTTTTTCACGTGTTGGGCAGTCTGTGATGGTGTTGATGAAATTGGAGTAGGACGCCATAACGCCCATTTTGAAAAGCTTGTTGAGCGCCTCGTTTGAGCATTCAAACGTAGTTTTTTGCTTTATCGCCTGATGAACGAAAACGCCGCAGATCTCGAAATCGTCAATATCGCGGATTCCCTCGACCTCAAGGTATCTGAAGCCGTGGTATGCGAACTTCGGCGACCAATTGAATCTTTTTCCCGAGCAGATAAATCTGTCAACCAAGTACGGTACATCTATAGTCTTGGGAGCGCAATTGTTGTAGTTGAGCGAGAAATCCTCGTAAACGTCCTCGGCGTGACGGATGATCAGCTCATCGCCCTTGTTTCCCGTAACGGTGATATTTTCGTAGCCTGCTATATTCTGTCCGAGATCGAAAACGTACTTGTTCTCGCCCGTTTTGTGAACCGAAACAGGATAATATCTTTCAAACTCACGAACAGCCTCGCAAGGACACTCGCGAAACACGCCCATAGGATACATCGAGTCGCGCTTGGCGTTTTTCCACTCGGAATCGTCATACTCCGCCGTGTTCCAATTCTCCTCGTAGAGATTTGCGTCAAAATACTCACCGCTTCGGAACTGATTGAATATAGTTGCGCTCTCGGGCTTACACTTCCAGCTATTGTCGGAAACGAGCACCGTTTCGCCGTCTATCTCAAGGCGAAGGATGAATTTCGGCAAATCGCGGTGCTGACACTGATCGTGCCCCCAACCAAGCGGAAGACTCTCGTTATAGAAGCCGTTTCCGCAGTTGACCGCGAAAATATTTTCACCTTTTCTTAAAAGGTGTGAAACGTCGTACACGTTGTACCACAAAGTTTTTCTGTAGTCGCTGACGGGGGCGGTAAACAGATCCTCCGAAACCTTTTCGCCGTTTATATAGTAGTACGCGATTCCAAGGCCGCAGACGTAAAGCTTTGCGTTCTCTGTCTTATCAAGCACTGCCTTTTTTCTAAAGAGCGGTGAATAATCTCGCAGAGAATATTCGCGCTCGAACTTTACGTCGGGCTTTATAAATATGGCATAGTCAAAGATGTTTTCCATCATAATCTCCAAATATACGTGTGATTTTTACTGTGATACTCAGTCCTCGGGCTTAACCTCAAGCTTTAGCGGATAATCGCCTAATTTTACAGATCCACCGCGTCGGTGGCTCTATTCGAGTACACACGCTTTATCCAACGCTGATATACCTCGTCAAAGAGGCAGTTGTCAAACACTGTGTGTATCTCAGGCTCGAGTGAAAAGTGGAACTCGGTAAACGCTTTGGTCTGTTCCTCGATCTTCGACTCATCCCCGAGCGAATAGCGACGGATAAGCTCGGCGTACATCTTGCAAATGTCCGCGTGATACCAAAGGTATTTCCACGAAGCATTGCTATCCTTTTTCGCGTCGATATGCGTTGACTTGAACTCATCCACGAGCGCGTCAACTGCGTCCATACGCGCAGTCGCTGTTTTGAGTGCCGCAGGATTTTCGTTACGCATAAACTTCGCGTCAAACAGCTCCGAAATTTTCACAAGGTACGCTTCAACAGCAGGGCCGTTCTCGCCGAACATATCGGCATAGTATTCGCGCGAGATGTCCTCAAATCGCGAATTCTTGTCCCAAAGTCCGCGAGCCATAGCATACATCGGAAGCGCGGTCGGGAGAGCTTGACGCATTTCCTGACAGCTGAGGTATCCCGCAAATCCAAGCTGATCGAGCGTAGTCACGTCGCGGTGGAGTGTTCTCGCGCAGGATGTGTAGCCGGGGTCAAGGAAGTGATCCCACATAAGATGGTAGTCGAATATCTGGGATTCGCATTTTACAAGCTCGCGCCATTCGTCAAGAAGCGCCATATTGAGCCCAAGCTCGCGAGGAAGCTTGACTTTGTTTGTTACAAACGGCGGTATTTCTACGTTTTCTTCCATTGGTGTATCCACGAATGCTGCGGAATACGTGCGTGTTATGGGCGCGAATTGGAAGATAAAGCGCTCGGGATTGTTAAGGCGCGCCTTTATAGGTGCCCACATAAGGTCAACGTATGCCTCATACTGAAGAATTACGTCAAGACCTGCCTCGGTGAGCTGACTATCCATCTCGTTGAGAATCTCCACGTACCAATCGGACGGGCGCAACTTGGTGCACTCGTCGCATTCGCAGAAGTTGTTAACTCCGTCCGCAAGACAAATGCAAAGCACGTCGATATACGGATTTTCCTTGCAGTATTTTACAACGGCCTGTGCCATCAGGCGTTTCACCTTTGGATTTGAGTAGCAAAGCTGAGTCGAATTGATTCCACCTCTGAATTTGCGCTTGCCGTCGATCATTGCAAAGCATTGTTGAAGCTCGGGCGTGAGAAGGGGAGAATTTTCATCAGCAAATGACACGTCAAGGTCAAACGCGAGTGCGGTAAAGCCGTGACCTACTGCGAAATAGAGCAGCCCGCGCTTTATGATCTCCTCGTCAAAGCGCGCCTTTATACGGTGCGCATCTTCAAGGGTGATCGGCTCGGGAGAGAGAAACGGATTATGCTGATGAGAGTACCAACGGTTAAAGAAGGGGAACGGCGTAAAGAACTGAACGTAGTATTCGTTGAGTCCGACGCGCGGCATCCACTCGATCATATTGAAGGTGTGCTCGTAGTTAATTGCGCCCTCGACAACGATACCCCTATGTCTGTATGACGGAGTTTCGTGTATGCTTACGGTAAGGTCTTCCACGCCGAGCGGCTTTTTTGGTATGATCTCGCCGTCAGCGCCCGGGCGCACCCACGCGCAGCCAAGCGCACGAAGGAAGCGATAAGCTGCGATAAGCACGGCTCGTTCGTTTGCGCCCGTGATAATACCGGCGCCGTCCTTTACGTCAATCAAAATTTCGTCGTCAAAGCGGGAATATGGCACGCACTCATCACGTCCCACCCACAGCACGTTTGCTACTGAGCCGTCGTATTCATCGTACGTGCGCTGGTCAATAAGCAACCGTCCGTCGATCGCTTTCAGACAGCGAGCAAGTTCGTCGATTGCATAGTTTACCGTTTTGTTATTGCCGATTTTGGCAAGTGTGATAGTGGTCATATATTCCTCCACAGAAATTGATGCTTCTGATACGTTAAAGACAGTTTACACCTTTTAAGCTTGAAAGTCAAGTGACAAATCGCCTGTAATTATGGAGCAATCAACTGCGCATATAAAGCGGCAGATTATATATTCTTTAAAACACCCTCAATGAACGCTTTTGCGCCTGAAATATCCTTCAGTCTGTCTGCGCCCGCCTCACGCTCAATGGTGAGATATCCGTCGTAGCCAATACGCTTCAAAGCGGCGAGGTAAGCAGGAAAGTCAACGTCGCCCGTGCCGACTGCGACCTCCTTGAAGTAGTCTGCCGCGTTGAGCCCCTCAATACCTCCAACAGCAAAGCTGTCGTAAATTATTTTGGGATCGGTACGGACAAGCATTTTGCCGTCCTTTATATGGGTGTGAATTATGTAAGGTGCAAGAATTTCAACAGCCTCGACGGGGTCCTGACCCGTAACCATAACGAAATTTGCGGGATCGAGATTTACGCCGACTCCGCCGTCGGTATCCTTTATGAATGTGCAAAGCGTTTTCGCACTTTCGGGACCGGTTTCAATGGCAAGTGTTACGCCGCGGCTTTTTGCGTAAAGTCCGCAGACGCCGAGTGCTTCAAGCATAACGGAGTAGCGTTCCTCGTTTTTATCATCGGGAATGACACCGATGTGAGTGGTGACAACGGCAGTTTCAAAATCCTCGGCTAAATCAATGATGCGCTTTGTTTTTTCAATTCTGAGCGGATTGTCTGCCGCGATCTGATAGCCGTAGCCTCCCATATCTCCGCATATTGCGCTGATCTCAAGCCCATTATCCGAAAGCAGCTTTTTATATTTGGCGCGCGCCGCCTTGTTAAGCTCGTCAGCGGAGAAAACGCCTTCGGTTGCGTATATTTGAACTCCACTAAAGCCAAGCTC
>JAZNBZ010000123.1:0-2067 GCA_045587285.1 Candidatus Flemingiibacterium sp.
CCGGTCGATTACCGCACGATGCTGCGACTTCAGCACGCGTGCGAGCTTCTCGTGCAAAGCAGCTGCACGATGACCGAGGTCGCTCTTGAGTGCGGATATACGGACGTTTATTATTTCCTTCGTATCTTCAAGGCAAAGGAAGGTATGACACCCGGAGAATACCGTGCCCGAGCGCGCGGATAATACGCGCACAAATAAAATCACAGCACTGCAAACGCAGTGCGGTGCCGTTTTTTATTTACCCCAGAACATCGCTTTCGTGACGTCCTCGCTTGCGGCGCGCTCGTGCTCGATGAGCGCGTAGGTCGCGTCGGTGAGATGCGCGAACATCGGGTCCTCCATAGCCTTACAGATGAAGGACTGACGGGGGGAGTTGATGTCCTCGCCGCTTATCTCGAAGAAGCCGTTCTCGCGGCAGAGCTTCATAATGCGCTCGAGCTGTGCGCGAGTGTTACGCGATGGCATATAGGTGATTGCGTTGAAGCCGAGGCGCTTCAGCTCGGAAATGAGCAGGTCGATGTAATCGTCCTCGAACTTCTGCGCCTTCTTGTCGCCCGTTACCGAGTCGCCGACGTCGCCGAGGTACGCGTACGCGGAAATCGCGCCCGTTTCGCGGCAGAGCGCGATGTATTCGGTCACGTCGGGACATTCGTCGGTAGCATCTACGTAAATCTTCTCGACGAGGTTACTCTTGAGTGCGCCGAGAATGTCGTACTCGTAAAACTCGGAAGCAGCGGTGCCGTTTGCGATCTGGTCGCGCACCTTTGCGGAAAGCGCGAGGTGCATATCGTTTTCAAGAAATGCGAGAAGCTTGTCGGGGGTGGGGAAGCGTGCAGTGAGCTTTTTCGTGAGCGCGAAAAGCACGTGACGCTCGGTGACCGAGCCGCCTTCCCACGAACAGGACAGCGGAAGCACGTCCGCCTTGAAGTCGATAGCGACGCCGTACGGTGCCATTACCTCGTTTATTCTTCTGCACATTTTAATGTTGCGAAGGTTGCGCAGGCGGCGGTACTTTTCAAAGAACGCGTCGAACTTATCGAGCATCTGATGCGGTATGCCGTGGATAGCGACGTAAGCAACGGATATCTGGTCGGGGTTGTTGATACGCTTGCCGTTCAGCGCGGTATCCTTCATAGACACGCGGCACTCTGCGCCGACCGTTACGGGCATACCGATGATCTGTCCCGCTTCGATAAACTCGCGTGCGCCCGAGACGCTGTCGTGGTCCATTATACCTGCGGTGCCGAGTCCGTTCTGCCACGCCATATAAAGCGCCTTCGTAGGCGAGTACGGCGAGAAGGAGTAGATAGTGTGAATGTGGTTATTGACGAAGCTCGTCTTTTCGGGAGTGGGAAGCTCGCCCGCGTCGGTAAGCGCCTTTATCTCGCGCAGTGCCGCAAGACGTTCGTCCTTCGTTTCGGCGTTAAGCTTCTCTACAAGTGTTTCGATTGACATAGGTGTTGTCCTTTCGTGTATGGTATACGGGGGAAGGGGGGACGCGCTTTCTTGAAAGAAAGCTGTGCAAAGAACTTTCATACAACGCATTCGCTAAACTTTTGATTTCGAAAGCGGAAGTGCTATTTGGTGCTCCCGATATAAGAGCACATCTGCGCCCTCGGCATCGTGCACCGCGCCACGGGCAGCCGGGGACCTCGTCGGCACCCGTGCCGACACGCCGGCGACTGTTTAGCGGTGCCGAGCGATGGTGAAGTCCCGTCAGGAGTGGTAGCCGAGGCGCATTCGCTTCGCTGTGCGCCACAAGTTAGCCGAAGGCGCGTGGGCGCCGTCGCTGCGCTCGGCTCAATGTGTTCGTGTGCGTCAAGTCTAATCTTGGCGCGCAGCGAAGCGTCCGCGCCAACTACTCGCGATATTAGTGTGGCAAAACGAAGCCGTGCCGCAAAACAGTTGCCGGGGTGGCGACACGGGTGTCGCCGAGGTCCCTGGCTGGCTGTGCCGCGGTGCACATTGTTCGGAGCGTAGTGTGCGAGCGAGAGCGCAAAATTTAGTTTTTACTTTTACGAGCAAGATATGAGCGTAGCGTTGAGTGAAGTTTTTGCGGAGCTTTTT
>JAZNBZ010000124.1:0-3955 GCA_045587285.1 Candidatus Flemingiibacterium sp.
TTCCTTCTCCCTGCGAAGCAGGATTTCATCGCGTAAGCGATTTCACCCACTAAAGGTGGATTTCATCCGTCGAAGACGGATTTGACTGCGTGATTGTCCGTTAAGGACATCACGCTAAACTCTGCGGTGATTTTTTATTTAAAGTCAATCAAAGCTTGCGTAAAGCTTGTCGTACTCGCCCTTGCGGTAGACACTCAGGCAAACCGTTTTCTGCCGACTGTCGTTTATAAGCTCTCCGAGCTGCTGTGCATCCGTAATAGCCACGCCGTCAAGCTCGACTATAATATCGCCCTGAACTACCCCCGCCTCGTAAAGCGAGCCGTATTCGGCAAGCTCGTGTACCATAACGCCCGTCGGCACGCGGTAACGCTCCGCCTGCTCCTTCGTTACGGTTTCAACCGCCGCCGAGTTACGTATAACGGAAATGTTCTCCGAGTTGTTTTCAAAAATCGAGCCGCCATCGTTTTTAGCTGTGTTAACGGCAGCCTCGGGAAAGCTCGGCTCTCTTTGATAAAGCGAGTGATTGTCGTTTACGAGGTTGAACATCAAAGTAGCGCAAAGTATGCCGAACGTTCCAAGAAAAAGACAGGTCGCAGTACCGATAGCAAGGCGCGTTAAAATACGCGAGGTGCGTGTCTGCGTCGCTTCGTAGGAAAGTCGGCCTGCCGCGCCCCCGTAGGATGCTCCGTTCTTGTTGTATTCTTCAGTTTTCTTTCGGATATCGTCTGTATTACCGAGCATAAAGCCTCCGCAAGCCGCGATGTGGCGCGGTATTTTCTAACTCAATTATAGCAGACAAATGTGAATAAAGTTCGACCTTTTTATGCACAACAGTGAATGGATTATAAAAATTTGACACGCGATATGTTAAAATTTTTTGAGTTTACAAAGAAAAAAGGGACGGCAAAGCCGTCCCTTTCAAATTCGTGTATCATCTGAATGCCTCGAGCCACAATCCAATTTCCTCCTCGATAAAGTGGAAGTCGCCTTGAACTCTTACTCCATCCGTAAAATAAACAAACGCCTCCGGGTAACGCTTCATTGAACCTATAAATGCCGGAATATCGGTGCTGTTCATTACCGTAATAACCGTGTAATTTTCCTCACCTGAGTACATTCCCTCCGAGCGTATTACTGTAGCACTGTGTCTGTGCTTATAAAGTATCTCATCACGTATTTTTTCGGGTTCTTTGGTGACTATACGCACCTCGGTCGCATACCGCGTACGCTTCAGTATGGCAGATACCACCCTTTCGGATATAAATATCTGTATAGCTGACAGCGCAATACTTGTTATATCGCGGTAAACGAAATACGAAAGTGCGACTATAGTGTAGGCACATATGCTGATAACTCGTTCTACGTTGAAATGCGGCTTCCATTTGTGTAGAAGTCCCGCGATTATGTCAACACCGCCCGATGAATATCCGATTTTGATCATAATGCCCACACAGATTCCGAGAAGTATTCCCGAAATAAGCGCTGCTATAAGGCGGTATCCGACAATCTCGGTTGGTGCAAGAGTATCCGATATGTACACAAAAAAGTTAATCTTTTCAAGTATAATGACGCCAACACTGTCAAATGCCGTGAATAGAATTACGTAAAACGTGTATTTTTTATTCAGAAAGATAATCGCGAGTATCAAAAGCGGAATGTTGATAAATATTTTGAACCAGCCCATATTTATATCTGTAATCTCGTAAAGCATCGTGCAAAGGCCGTCAATACCGCTTGAGGCAAAATCTCCGGGTACTACAAACGAATGCAGCGCCACGACAGAAAAAAGTGCCGCCATAACAGTGAGAATAACGCTTTTAGCTTCTTTTAACAAAAGTTTTGAAAATTTGCTGTTTTTTATATACACCTATATCCACCCTCTCTGAAAAATTCCCTTTGATTTTATCACACTCCTTGACATTTTGGAAGATATGATATATAATAACCATATGAAAAAAATTCATATGTGAAATAAATTTATATAGTAGGGGTGACGGTATGGACACTTCGAAAATACGTGCAATTTTAAGTGCGGTAAAATACAAAAGCCTTTCAAAAGCCGCCGAGGAGCTATCCTATACGCCGTCTGCAATGTCGCATATAGCGGATGCACTTGAAAGGGAGCTTGGCATAAAGCTTTTGGAGCGTACACCGCTGGGCGTTGAGTTGTCTAAAGACGGGCAGGAGCTTTATCCAAAGCTTGTGTCACTGCTCAATGCAGAGGCCGAGATTCTTCGTGCGGCACACGTAATATCTGAATCAAAAAGCAATCATCTTCGAATCGGTACTTTTTCAAGTATATCGCAAAATATGCTGCCTGAGATACTTCGCGGCTTCAGAGCACTTCATCCTGACATTAGCATTTCAATAGCCGTTGAGGACAGTCTGCAAGACTGGACTCAACGCGGACTTGCAGACGTTATTTTCACAGACGATCTTAACTATGGAGAAAACACCTGGGTACCAATAAAGGAGGATCCCTTCGTAGCTATCGCCCCAACCCACCTGGTCAAGGGTAGGCGTTCAATAACACGCGAAGAGCTGTATAGCTACACATACATAGACGTAAACGAATATGCCCTTAATACATATTTTGACAAAAGCAAATTTAATAAGGTAATCCCCTTTGCATCCATTGACAATGTTTCCGTCCTATATATGATACAGGAGGGACTCGGCGTATCCGTCCTTCCCTCTCTTATGCTTTCACAACGCATAAAAGGCGTAAGCACGCTCAAATTAAAACCGTCGATAAGCCGAACACTCGGCTTTGCATATCACAAGGATCAAACATTATCTTTCGCGGCAAAAACATTCATAGGCTATTTAAAGAGCATAGATATTTAATAATGCGACAAAAAGCCACAGAGCATACGCTCTGTGGCTTTTTTGATTGCTTTTATTCGGTCATACCCTCGAAGCCGTGCTCCGTGAGTATCTTCACAGCCGCCCCCTCCGCCTCGATTCGCATTACGACGTACGCCTCGTTGTCGCTCTTTGCGATGAACGCGTACATATACTCGATAGCGATGTCGTTGTTCGAGAGGAGCTCGAGCACCTCTGCAAGTCCGCCGGGACGGTTGTGTATGCAGGCGGTGATAACGCTCGTTATGGAAACTGTCAGCCCCTCCGCCTTGAGTACACGCTCCACCTCTACGGGATCGTCTACGATGATGCGCAGAATACCGAAATGCGTGGTGTCCGCAACGGACAGCGCACGGATGTTGATGTTGTTCTTTGCGATGATCTTGGTGATCTCGGCAAGTCTGCCGGGCTTGTTTTCAACGAAAATGGATATCTGCTTGATAATCATAATGTATACCTCCCTACTGTGTCGTCGGCGTTTACGCCGAGTGGCTTGCGCCAAGGTCGAACGCCTTTAGGTTAAGCTCGAGGAACTTCTCGGGCACGGACATACGAACAGCCTCGCGAAGCGTTGCGTCGTCGATACCGAGCGCGTGTGCCGCCATACCGATAAGAGCGACGTTAACAGCCTTTTCGCTGCCTGCCTCGCGTGCGATAGCGAGTGCGTCTGCGGCGATGACTTTCGCACCCGTCGCCTGCATTTTTGCAACGAGGTCGGTGGGGTACTCCGCCGCGCCCGTTACTACGGGCATAGGGTTTATCTCTTGTGTGTTGGTGATGATAACGCCGTCCTTTTTTAAATAAGGAAGCCATCTTGCCGCCTCAAGAAGCTCAAAGGACATAATAACGTCCGCCTCGCCCTTGCAGATAACGGGAGAAGCAACGCTCTCTCCGTATTTAACGTAAGTAACGACCGAGCCTCCGCGCTGGCTCATACCGTGAACCTCGGAAACCTTTACGTCGTAGTTCTGAAGAAGCACGGCGTTGCCGAGAATACGGCTTGCGAGCAGTGAGCCCTGTCCGCCAACGCCAACTATCATTATATTTTTCGTCATAAATATGTACGACCTTTCGTTTTTATTTTGCGAGT
>JAZNBZ010000125.1:0-3485 GCA_045587285.1 Candidatus Flemingiibacterium sp.
AGAAGCAGAAAAAGAAAATTTCCACAAATGTACGGGCTTCAACGAAAATGTAAAATGTGAGAGAGTTGTATTTCTTGTCAAGGAAAAGGACGTTTATGACGAGGAAAAGAATTTGATTGACAATTCAGATTTTATTTTAACGTATAATAAAAAGAATTTTGTTGAAAAAATCAATAGATTTCTTTCAAAATAAGGTGGCATCTTTTTTGGAACGATGTGTTCCGCTTGCGCGGAACGTGATGCGCACTTCGTGCGTGATGTTTCCTTCGGAAGTGATGTGCGCTTCGCGCGTGAGGATGCGGAACACATCACATCACGTTGCGACGAAGGAGCAAAACATCACTGTGCCATAAGGCACTACATCACTATGGCGAAGCCATAACATCACTATTTACAAACAATCAAATTTATGCTATAATATAACCGAAAGCGAGGCGCTCTTATGGCAGAATCTAAATTGCGCGAACTTTCAATGGAGTTTTCCGTTGACATCATTAACCTTGTAAAATATCTGAAAGCTAATCACGAATCCGTTATCGCTAATCAGATTGGCAGAAGCGGAACTTCTATCGGTGCAAATATCCACGAGGCGCAGTATGCACAAGGCAAAAAGGATTTCATATCCAAGCTTGAAATTGCGCTCAAAGAGGCGAGTGAAACAGGATATTGGCTTGAGCTTGCATACAGAACAAATTACATTGATGAAAAACAATATAAAACTCTGTCCGATAAATGCGCCACGCTTCGCGTAATGCTCGTTTCTTCTTGCAGAACGGCAAAATCAAACATTGATAACAAATAATTTCAAAAACTTATTGAAATATAATACCATATATGTTATAATAAACTTGCTAATCGGGGACGGTACCCATAACAAAAAACGATATTAGCGAAAAAACAAATCAATACAAAGGGGGCGACACCCATCGAAAAAAACGTGATTGTAGTTGATGAGCAAGGAAACGAATATGAGGCGACCTACCCGAAAAGGGCAAAAGGTCTTGTAAAGAACGGCAGGGCACGCTTCGTAGATGAAAACAAAATATGCCTTGCGTGTCCTCCGGATAAAATTTTGGAGGAAAATGATATGTCTAATAGCATCAGTAAGAATCAAATATTTAATCAAATTGCAGAACTGCAAAAAAGCCTTGAGTCCATCGACAAAATATTGTTCAAGATTCAATGTGTAACCGATTCTCAATCCTATGTCGAGCAGGAAGATGGAGAACCTATAACTCTCGATTATCTTCCGGAGGTTGCTATGGAGAAAATCAAGGCAATACGTGAAATTGTTTTAGAACGAGAAAAAACGATCAACAAAATGCTTGATTTCTACTTAAAGTTATATCAAGATTTAGAAACAGACAAAAAAGAATAAGGCATCTTTTTTGTCAACACATCTCAAAAAATCCTGCACGTAAGTGCGGGATTTTTACTTTTTACCTCTTACCTCTTCACTCCTACCTAAGATGGCAGGATTTTTTGGGAAGTAATAGGTAAAAGGGAAGAGGTAATAAGTGAGGTAGGTTTTCGCCGTGGCGAAAAGCATTTTTATATTGCACTCAGCCACAATGTGTGCTATAATAAAATCAGAGAGGCGGTGGAGATATGTTCTTGACGAAAAGAGGATTTTGGAAAATTGTTATTATGGCATTATGCTATTTTGCAATAGGAAGTTTTTGTATAATGGCGGGGGTAATATTCGGTGTTTTAGACGCCGGTGCCAATTTTTTGTTTGTGTTGGGAGCTTTTGGTTATATTTTTTGTCCTATTATAATTGCTTGGGGACGATATGCGGAAGGCAAGGGAAAGTTAATCAATTTAGGAAACAGGTTGGTACGCAATGAGTTGAAGCCGTACGAGTTTATTAAGGAATATCAGCGGCTGAAAAACTCAACCGATCTTGTTGTTAATAAACCAAGCATTGAAATTTTGCAATTAGTTGCCATAGCGTATGATTCTTTGGACGATAGAGAAAACTGTCTTTCTATTGCGGAGGAAATGGTTTCTGTTGCAAGCGAGAAAAAGAAGACGTTTGCAAAGCTTATAAAATGCTCGTTTTTATTTTCTTACAATATGGTCGATGATGCTGAAGCGGTTTTTACAGAAACTCGGACCTCAAAGCAGAATTTTATGTGTCAAGCGTTGACAGATGCAATTTTTAAGAGCGACCGCGCAATGGCTCTGGGAGATTATAAAACGGTGGAGGCATATAATTTAAAAGCGCTTTCGCAAACCTTTCCAAAACTCGATAATTTGTCAAGGCTAATGCTCCATTATAAGTTAGGCGAGGTTTATGAGAAATTACAAAGCTATGAGAACGCGATTCTATATTATAAGTATTGCATTGATAACGGCGGAGAAACAGCAATAAAAGAGTCCGCAAAATCCGCTTTGCAGCGAATACAATAAAAACAAAGCATCCTTTTTGTTTTGGAAATGATGTTGGCTGCGGAAGTTATGACGGTTTCGTCTAATGATGTGTGTCTGACGGCACATTTTATGGCAAACATCGCATCATTGCGGCACGAAGTGGCGCAACATCATATTTGCTAAGCAAATGCATCATATCGCCGCAGACGATGTTTCATTTACCCCTTGCAACCCACCCCAAAGTGTGCTATAATAAAATCAGAGAGGCGGTGTGAATATGAAAAGAGTAAATATTTTTCATTTGATAGCATCAATTTGCTGGCTTCTTTGGTCAGTTATAAACTTTTTGGGATTATTTATAGAGTTGCCGCCTATATTAGATGCTTGCAGTATACCTTTTATACTGACAGCAGTTATTATGCATATCATAATTTTGAGCAAAACAATAAAAGATAAAAAGAAAAATAAAAACAGCGAAAAATAAGCAAGGTGTTTTTCGAACCGCATAACAAAACCCGTATACTCAATCGAGTATACGGGTTACTTTTATAAAACGACTACAAACAAAAGATACATAAGCGGCAGGGTTGCTATCGAGAGTATCGACGAAATAAGCGTCATAGAGGCGCCCGTTCTGGTGTCACCGCCGTAGGTCGCGGGGTAAATGATGGTGTTGAGTCCGAGCGGTGCGGCGAATGCAAAGAGCGTGAAGAGAATTACGGAGTCGTAGGTAGCTGCCGGAGAGATGCTTGTGAGCATAGGGCGTAACAGTATGAGCGCGCCGAGCATTGCCGCGGGAAGAACGATGAGTCGCATAAGCGATGTGAGATATACCTTTTTGTTGAGGATCATTTCCTTGAAATTGTAGCTTCCGACTACGAAGCCTGCCAATATCATCGAGAGACCTTGACATTTGCCCGCGCTGTCAAGCACATTCATTATGGGAGTCATAACACCCTCGGGGATATATGCGCGCACGTTCAAAAGACCGAGCACTATACCGAGCACTACAGCTATCATAGGCGGAGTAAGAAGGCCTTTTCTGAGATTCTTTAAAACGCCGTCGCCCTTGTCCTTGGGGATGAGAACGTAAAGTCCCCAACCGTAGCACA
>JAZNBZ010000126.1:0-9550 GCA_045587285.1 Candidatus Flemingiibacterium sp.
TTGTCAATAACCTGTTCGTGGCTACGACGTGTGACTTCAAGGTAGTTACGAAAATCCGGATTGTGGAATGGCTCAACCGCTTCGTTGAGAAGTTCTTTTTTTGCCGATGCGAGTTGTTCTTCACTTGGAGCGTCTGAGCCGGTATCAGTCCTGACTTTTGCCAGAATAACATCTTCATCAAAAGCATTTAACAAGCGTTCTGCGATTTTCCCTACAGGACAGTCGACCATTTCTTCTGCTGTTTTGCGCTCGCCCGTTGTCATTTGTGCATTCAAGCGAATCAGACGATTAGCAAGCGAGGTAAGTGTATCTTCGCTCTTATCGCCGAGAGCGACATTCATCATCAATTCTTTCATGCTGACGGAGGGTTTGCGTTCAAGAGTACGAGTGTCGGATTTTTTGGATTTTGTAACGCCAACGGCATCGACGATAACGAAATGATCTTTGTTGTCGGTTGCAGATGGCGTGACCTTTTGGAGATCATCTTTGGAGAGTGTGCGCGTTCCGCGACCTTTCATCTGTTCAAAATAGATCTTGCTACGTACATCACGCATAAAGATCAAGCACTCAATGGGTTTGACGTCCGTGCCCGTTGCAATCATATCAACGGTAACAGCAATACGGGGATAGTAGTCGTTGCGGAAAGAACTTAACACGCTTTCGGGATTATCTGCGGAATAAGTAATCTTTTTGCAAAATTCATTGCCCTCACCAAATTCCTCACGAACGATTTGAATAATATCGTCTGCATGGCTGTCGGTTTTTGCGAAAATCAAAGTTTTCGGTACTTCCTTACGGCGTGGGAACAGGGCGGTAAACACATTTTCTTTGAATGTGCGTATAACAGTACGGATCTGACTTGGATTCACGATATCTCTGTCAAGCTGCGAAGGCGTATAATCCACATCCTCATCAAGCTGTTTCCAACGCTTTTCACGAGATAGGCGGCTACGAACCTCTATCATCTGCTTCATAATGTGCGTCGTGTTTTTGCCGATATTGGTTTCAATAAGGAAAATATCCTCACCTACGTTTACGCCGTCAATGATTGCTTGTTCACGGGGATATTCGCTGACCACGTTCTCGTTGAAAAACGCAAAGGTACGCTTATCGGGCGTTGCGGTCAGACCGATAAGAAAGGAATCAAAATATTCAAGCACCTGATTCCACACGTTATAAATGGAACGGTGGCATTCGTCAACGATGATGCAATCAAAGAATTCCGGCGGATATTTTTCGTTGTAAACTACCTCTTTGGGCGCTTTGGAGTCTGCTGTTACAAACTCATTGAACGAAGTTTCCTCGGCGGATTCATCAAGCTCGTCACCTTTGAGGATAGAGTACATTCTCTGAATGGTGCTGATACAGATTTGTACACCATCGGGAATATACGAGGATTTGAGTCTATGTACACCGTAAATCTGTGAGAAGGAGCGTTGATCATCTGTAGGCTTATAAGCCAAGAACTCACGCTCTGCCTGTTCACCAAGACCTTTTGTATCCACGAGGAAAAGAATACGGTTCATTTTGCCGTATTTCAAAAGTCGGTATGCTGCGGTAATGGCCGTAAATGTCTTTCCTGCGCCCGTTGCCATTTGCACCAAAGCTTTCGGACGGTTGTCCGCAAAGGATTTATCGAGATTTTCGATAGCGGTAATCTGACACTTACGGAATCCCGTAGGATCGAACTCGGGGAATTTCTTCATATTGTTACGAACCGTGTCTGTCTGCTTCAAAAGAGCATTCAGCGTTTCGGGGCGATGGAAGGAGAATACTGTTCTTGAACGATACTTAATATCGTTATAGTCGGTGAAGCGAGTGAGCTTGTCCGTCGCTTCGTATGCAAAGCGGATTCTGTAAATGCTCTTGATCCACTTGAACGTGCTGTTTGCATAACGAGAAGACTGCCCCTCAACGGCAGTTATATTTTCGCCCTCATCCGTTTTCTTGGCTTCTATAACTCCTACGGGCACTCCTTCTATGAAAAGCGCATAATCCACGGGACCGGTACTCGTCGGGAACTCGCGAACAGCAACACCGAGAGAAGCCGACATATTCAAGGATTTAACGTCTTGAATCACCCAGCCGGATTCTATTAATTTTTTATCGATTGTTAATCGAGATTTTTCTTCGGGGCTCATCGTTCTTCCTCCTTCAATTGTTTTCTATAATGTTCATCCAAAGTTTTTCAGTCGTTGTCTTTCCATTTAACCTACGATAGCATCGGCGAGTTCATGTTGCTTAACAGTCGGATTCTATACAATCAACTCCAACACCGCCAATTCTTCCAAAGTGTCAAATTGAGACTTTGGAACTTTAGAATTGATACTTTGGAATTCCCCCTCATATCGCCCAAATCGGCACAATCAGATTCTCTCGATCAAACGCACCGAACTGCTCCGCCATACAGAGCACCGCACCGGTGCCAATCTGCAGCGGCGATTTATCAATCACCCCGAACGTCCGGATAATCCGCTTATCCGGGGTGGCGGTTTTCTTAATCTCCAGCGGACAGAGCTTGCCGTCGCCTTCCATAATAACATCGATCTCTTTCGCATCGCGGTCGCGGTAGAAGTAGAGGTACGGCTCGCGACCTGCATTCTGATATCCCTTCATGATCTCCGATACCGTGAAGTTTTCAAGGAGTGCGCCACTCATGGCACCGCTTTCGGCAACCTCCGGCGATGACCACTTTGTAAGATAGCAGACAAGACCGGTATCGTAGAAATACACCTTTGGTGTCTTGATCGTACGCTTGAGGACATTGTTGGAGTAAGGATGCAGCAGGAAGATGATCCCCAGCGTTTCAAGGATATCTACCCAAGCCTTTGCGGTAACCATATCAATATCCGCATCCTCGGCAAGTGCGTGATAATTCAGCAGCTGTGAAGTTCTCGCGGCAACCGCAGTGATAAAGCGGTTGAATTTCAGCGCATCCACCGTTCCCGAAATATCACGCACATCTCGCTCCACATAGGTGGACAGATAGGAGGAATAATACATATTCCGATCCGTGTAAAGTCCCGACACGATGCCGGGCATCGAACCGCGCCAGATCCGCTCAAAGAGGGCGGGCGTATCAACGGGAGCGATCTTTCTGCACTCGTCGATCAGTGTTTCCATGTTCGTTGTAAACGGCACACAATCCGCACCGATGATCTCGCGCTGGGACATGGGCGACATATGCAGGAGCGCAACTCTGCCGGCAAGAGATTCCTGCACTCCGCGCATAAGGCGGAAAATCTGCGAGCCGGTCATCCAGAAATCGCCGGGATTATGATGCTCGTCGATGTGTATCTTGATATATGTGAAAAGCTCGGGCGCGTACTGAACCTCGTCGATCAGTACCGGCGGCTTATGAAGCTGAAGAAAAAGGGCAGGATCGTTTTTCGCCATATCACGGGTGGCGAGGTCATCAAGGGAAACATATTCGCGTCCCTTATTCTCCTTCTCGGCGAGAGAGCGAAGCATGGTGGTTTTGCCTGCCTGACGCGGACCTGTCAAAAGAATTGCCGAATAGGATTTCGACAGCTCCAGAATACGCTTTTCCATATGACGTACAATATAACTCATATATTCCTCCGAATGGGTAAAATACGGCTGATTTTAATTCTAATACTATTATAGCCGATAAATTCGCATTTGTCAATATTTTTTCGGCAGATTTTATGTTTTGCCATAAATCTGCCGAAATTTTGCCCCTGCGTCGCGTTTTACGCCTGCTCCTCAAAGTACCGTCGAAGCAGTTCCGTATGCCGCTTGCTTTTCTTCACAATCGCGAACCCATGCCCGCACATGAAATCCATCAGCCACTCTCGCGCGATGATCTCCTGCCCGTGCGCATGAACCACTTTCAGCCAGCCGCGATTGATCCATCGCCGCACAGAATCACTATCGTATCCAAGCAGTTCGCTAATCTCCCGCGCAGTGATCGTGTCCGCCATCTTGTACCACTCGTCATCCAGCCATGCACGAAAATCCACGGGAACTTCATCAGGCGCGAGGTAGTATGGGTGATGTTTCCGCGGCTTCACCGGCGCTTTCGCCGTAAATGTAACCGTAAGAAGGTACTGATCGGGATGTTCTTCCATACCATCTCTCACCGCGATAACATCGTCAAGCCTGATCGTGTACCGCCGCGTCTTCTTGCCGGTGTCCTCGCATGGAATCATGCCGTTCTGCAGCATCCACGCGCACTTCCGTTTACTGATATGTAAAATCTTGCACGCCTCCTCGGCGGTGACGGTTTCGCGCACTTGCTCACTCATCGCCCTTACCTCCGAATTTGTCGTTCCATTCGGGCGCATCGTCGGTGGTGGCTGCCATGTAGTCGATGATGTCCGCTTTGCTGATGAGATAGCCGCCGCGGTATTGATAGGCGGCAAGCCTGCCCTCGCGGATGAGTACATAGACGGTGTTTTTGCTCATGTGCATCCATTTCGCCGCGCCGTACGGCGTGAGCACATCGGGGCATTTGCGGAGAAGCCGCTCAAGAGCGGTAATTTTTTCTTCTGTGGTCATGGTTGTGATTCCTTTCTGCACGATCGATATTCGTACAAACACAACATATCACAGAAAGCGCACGAAGTCCAGAGAGAATCGGAAACAAAAAATAGCGGCAACCGCAGTTACCGCTAAAATTCTATATATGATTATGCGTTTCTCATCGTCTTGCCGCACCGTATTCACGCTGCATAGCTTCGGCGGAAACCACCCATTGCTTTCCAAACTTGCATACATCAACACCGTTTACGAGCTTGCCGTATGCGATTGCTTTTCGGAGCGTGCTTTCGTGAAGTCCCCATAATTCCGTGGCATCGCTGAATGCCATAAGACCGTCGAACGGCGTATCTACTTGTTCGCCGTGCTCCCACAGTTCGTCGCAGGACAGATCAAGCTCATCGCCCCAAATGATTCCGTAACCTCCGACATCGACTGTAACCGAGGAGAAGAGTTCCGGATCATCCTGCAGCTCAGTAAAAACCGGGAGTTTTTCAAACAATGGCTTCAGATCATACAGTTTGGTAACGCCTTCCGCAAACTGTACGCTGAGCCTGCAATCGGGAAGCGGTGATACATTTTTTACCTTGTGGAACATAGTGGTACCTCCTTATTCCAGTGGCGGGAGCTTCTTGAACTCCTGGGTTTCCCAAATCGTTTTGAGGGAATCTCTGTGAATTGATATCCACTCCTGCACCATATCCATTGCTTTGGGAGGAAGATGTCCTTCAAGAATTTCTCCTGTCATAAAGTCGATCGCAGCAACATCATCATTATAAATTGCATGAATATGGGGTGGATTATGTTCACTCTGCAGAAAATACATTCTGATTATGATTCCGTAGAACCGTGCCAATACCGGCATCGTCTTCACCTCGCTTTTAGTTTCCACCAATATTATATCACGATATCGTGATTTCGTCAATACTTCAATAGATTTATTTACAATTCGCCACGCTTTGATTTATTCATTACGAGTGCGAAATTACATCCTATCGGGTATAATACGCCTCAAAACCATTGACATTATACCCGATAGGGTGTATAATGGTATCATGAATAAAATCGCTGAATTTATCAAACAAAAACGAAAAGAATGTGGACTTACCCAAGAGGAGTTTGCAATCCATTCCGGCCTCGGTTTGCGTTTCGTGCGTGAGCTTGAGCAAGGCAAAGCAACCGTCCGTATGGACAAGGTGAATCAAGCCCTGGCGATGTTTGGCATGGAAGCTGTTCCCGGAAGAAAGGAAAAGGTGAATCTTGATTAACGGGAAAAAGTATATATTCGCTATACGATTCCGGCTCTGTATTTATACACCTCAAAAAAGGAGATAAAATTATGAAAAAAATAGATTTTGGTCAATTTGATTACCTTGAAAAAATAGGCGGTGGTATATTGGGGATCATTGCCATTGGATCGGCAATTCTTGAAATGATCTTTAACGGTATTTCCGCTGCTACGGTGATGGCAGCAATTAAGGATGTATCAAGTACTTTAATTGTTGTTATGGTTTTGCTTGTGGCACTTAAGAAACTCTTGCCAAAAAAGCAAAAGGGATTCGCCAATGTTTTCTACGAAGAAATGGATTCTGTTTCCGCTAAATATTCACCTATCATTAAGCGTGTAGAATCAGATAAAATAGAATATAACATTGCAGACAATCTTTCGTGTTTGTATGGAAAAGAAAGCGGAAATTACCACAGATTTTTCGCTTTTTCTGAAAAAGATCAAAATATTACATTTAAAACATCCAAGACTGTATTTTTCGGAAGATCCACCGAAGCTCACGAAAGTGATTTACAAGATATAGCATTAGACATTGCAAAAACTGTTGACAAAAATTTTGATTTGATCAAAGAATTTTCAGGCAATAAGGATTCATTTACTTTATTTTTCCAAGAGCCATTGGAAAGTGATGAGTCTGCAAAAACATTGGCAGAAATTATTGATAATATTTTGTTGCTTTATGTGGCAAGGTGCAAAAAGTAATGCAAGGATAAAAACAGAACAGTATTTCGGAGAAAAGATAAAATGAACATATCAAAAGAGCTTGACCTTGCCATCAAGGTCGCTGAAACCCAAACAACTAATGGTGCATACGGAAAATACAATACATATATGACCAAAGAAGAGTGGGACGCATTTATGAATACTATGCTGCCGAGCGCGCTTGATGAGTACGGCGCAGGCGGCGGTGACGAGCTTTCCGAGAAAAACGGCCGTCCTCCGAAAATGGCGTGCTACGGTTCATCGAGCCGCATGATTTATAAGCTTTCCTGCCACAAAGAAGGCTTTCACTACGAAAAGAAGCTTTCCACAACCGTCGGTGGCACTGCCAACCTTGACGGATTCCTTGAAGAAGATAGTCGCTATGTTTTCGTAGAGGCAAAATGCCATGAACCTTATTCCACAAAAGGTAGCTCTGTAAGTAAGGCTTATGAAAAGCTATACGATTACATCAACGCACAGATGGGCGGCAATGTCGAGATTGCAATGAAGACCAGCAAATGCGGTCGCTACCTTGATGTTGAGTATTTCTCGGACGGAGAAAAGCTTGAGCATTTCGATATGAAGCAAATGATTTGTCATCTGCTTGGGATCGCAACGGGAATCCTG
The DNA here is from genome assembly GCA_045587285.1 of Candidatus Flemingiibacterium sp. Classification (GTDB taxonomy): domain Bacteria; phylum Bacillota; class Clostridia; order Oscillospirales; family CAG-272; genus Flemingiibacterium. The sequence continues at coordinate 7,118 of JAZNBZ010000126.1, forward strand.
AAGGGCGATCTTAAGCAAAAGCAAATCGACTTTATATACCTGCTCTATGATCCCACCGAGCTCGACCTTGCACCTGCCGTCAAGGAAGCAGTGGATGCTATATACGAGAGAACGTGTTATGAGTGCAATCTCGTTGATTTCGCACTGCTGCTTCGTGTCATCTTTTCTTTCTTGATGAAAGAAAAGTACGGCGATGTTATTCCCGAAGAAAACCTCGATGCGCTCATTTGCAAATTCACGTTTTCGCTTGCATCCCAGGAGTTTTATCCTATCCTTTTGCAGTAAAAAATTCGGGACCACCCGTCCCTCATATCTAACGATTATCTAACGAATTTCTCGGAATAGGCGGCAAAACTGTCCCTAATTCCCCCATAAAAGCGGCAAATTAGGGACGCACGGGGACGGAGAGAGCTATCTTTCGAATCGCTCGAAATCAGTTTGCGCCAAAAGCGCACGAGGGTTCGAATCCCTCCCTCTCCGCCAGAAAAATGACGAGCGGCTTTAGCTGCTCGTTGTTTTTCTTCTCGAAGGGATTCGAACGGGTCGGTAGTGAATGATTGCCGGTGGCAATCAGAGCCGACCCTGACCGAGCCCGCAGGCGAGACCGAATCCCTCCCTCTCCGCCAGAAAAAAGCACTTGCTCACGCAAGTGCTTTTTTCAACTAAATTTGCCGATGGTGGAAGAAATCCACCTTCGGTGGATGAAATTGCTTCGCGATGAAATCCCGCTTCGCGGGAATAGGAGAGGCGGATTTAATTTCATCTGAGGCGCAACACCGAAGATTTCATCCTTGCGTCAGCAAGGATTTCACCGTGGCATCGCCACGATTTCATTTAAAATCGTGACAGTTTGCACCAACCGCAATTCTTCAAAAAAGATTGCACTTTTCTCTTTTTTATGGTATAATCTACTTAACCCAAACCAAAATGGAGGTATACCTTATGTTTGAAAAAGTAAAGCGCAATTTCGGCTTTGGCTGTATGCGCCTGCCTATGACCGACGGCGAGGTGGACAAGGCGGAGTTTTGCAAAATGATAGACGCGTTCATCGAAGCGGGATTTAACTATTTTGATACCGCTCACGGCTATATCGAGGGCAAAAGCGAGAAGGCGATACGCGATTGCCTGACATCGCGCTACGACAGAGATAGCTACGTGCTCGCCAACAAGCTTTCGGACTGGTTCGTCAAGACCGAGGCAGACGTACGTCCCCTTTTTGAAGAGCAGCTCAAAATATGCGGCGTGGACTATTTCGATTTCTATCTGTTCCACGCTGTAAACCGCAATTCATACAAAAAGCACCGGGAATTAAAAAGCTTTGAAACGATAAGCGCCCTTAAAAGCGAAGGCAAGATTAAGCACGTCGCAATGTCGTTTCACGACACGGCGGATATTCTCGATATGATACTCTCCGAACAGGAGCAAATAGAGGCGGTTCAATTGCAGCTCAATTATCTCGACTACGACGACCCCGGAGTGCAGAGCAAAAAGTGCTATGACGTTGCCGTCGCGCACGGCAAAAAGGTCATCGTAATGGAGCCCGTCAAGGGCGGCGCGTTGGTAAACCTTCCGCCTGCCGCGCTCGCCGAGTTCGAGGCGCTTGGCGACGCTCCACCCGTTTCATACGCCCTTCGATACGCCGCGAGCTACCCCGAGGTATTTATGGTGCTGTCCGGTATGGGCAATATGGAAATGATAGAGTCAAATATCAAAACGATGTATCCCTTCACGCCGCTTAACGAGCTGGAGCTCGCAGTATGCGACAAGGTCAGAGGCATTATCCGTCAGTACAACCATATTCCCTGCACGGCGTGCAAATACTGCGCGGACGTTTGCCCGAAAAGCATTCCCGTTGCGGATCTTTTTGCGGCGTATAACGAATACGCTTTAGCGAGGGTGTCGAAGAAGGACACCAAGGCTAAGCTTGAAGCCTTCGACATCAAGGCGAGCGACTGCATTGAATGCGGTGCGTGCGAGGATATATGCCCGCAAAGCATCGAAATTCGGCAGAAGCTTCAGAGGCTTGCAAAAATGTAATACGCCTGCCCACAAAATCCCCCTTATATATTCAATGTCGTTAAGTTAAAGAGCTATGATGCGCCCCACCCCGGATCCTTCGCGGCGCATCTCGGTCTGTCATTCTCGAGCGAAGCGAAGAATCTGACCGAGATGCTTGCTCGAGGATGACAGGGGGGTGAGGCACTTAACTTAATAACTGTTGATATATATTCTTGATATTCTCTTGACATAAACTTCATTATATGTTATAATGCTCGCGTAAACGATATTTTCCGCAAATATTTATATATAAGAGGTAGCAAAAATGAGCATCATTCTCGAAAACAGCAAATTTCGCCTTACACTCGGCGAGAACGCCGTCGCAGAAAGCCTTATCCTGAAGGCAAACGGCGAGGAGTGCATAATGAAGGGCTG
>JAZNBZ010000127.1:0-4878 GCA_045587285.1 Candidatus Flemingiibacterium sp.
CGTTTCTTCAACGAGCGTGGGAATAAAGCGAAGCGCGATAGTCATCATCATCGAAAACTCGTGCACGGGCACCTTGATTTTGCGAAGTGGCGACAACAGCCGCTCGAGCGCATCGGTGAGCATTATCGGCGAGGTGGTGTAGGTCAGCAGGACCGTCGTGCCGACAAGAAGCGAGGTTATGCGAAGTATCATCATCACGGAAAATACAACGCCCTCAAGGTAAATATTTATCCTCCAGAACGACACGAGGAGCACGTCGCCCGTCGTCCAGAAAAGGTTAAAAAACGTCGTAAACGCGAGCACGAATATGAGCGGGTTCAGGCTCTTTATAATAGTTTTCCACGATATGCCCGATATTATGACAAGCAGTATTGCGCTCGCTGTCACAAGCGCGAAGGAATAAACGTTTTTAGCGAGAAATATCGCCACGATGTACGCTATCGTGAGAATTATTTTCATTCGCGGATCAAGCCTATGAACGACGGTATTTCCCGGGAAAAACTGACCGAGTGTAATATCCTTGATCATTTCTTCCCTCCTATGGCGCGCATTATCGCCGTCTTTGCGTCTGCTACGGTGTAAATGCCGTGCGAAATATCTGCGCCGCGCTCGCGAAGCTTATTACAAAGCTGTGTGATCTGCGGCACGTTAAGACCGACGCTTGATAATTCCTCTGCGTGCGAAAAAACGTCCGCAGTGCTTCCCTGCATATATATCTTGGATTTGTTCATAACGATTATTTCGTCTGAATATTTCGCCATATCCTCCATTGAGTGCGACACGATTATGACCGAGCTTTGGCGCTCGCGCTGATACGCTCGAATACCGCCGAGGATCTCCTCGCGCCCCTTTGGGTCAAGTCCTGCGGCAGGCTCGTCGAGTATTAAAACCTCGGGCTCCATAGCCATAACTCCCGCGATTGCCACGCGGCGCTTTTGTCCGCCCGAGAGATCGAACGGCGACTTTTCAAGAAGCTCGTCGGAAATACCGCAAAACCTTGCCGCCGCCATAACTCGGCGGTTTATTTCGTCCACGTCAAGCCCCATATTGGTAGGGCCGAACGCGATGTCCTTCTTTACGGTTTCCTCAAAAAGCTGGTATTCGGGATACTGAAAAACGAGTCCGACCTTAAAGCGGAAACGGCTTATTTTCTTTGGCTCTGCCCATATATCCTCGCCGCCGACGAGCACCTGTCCCGACGACGGGCGCGCAAGGCCGTTAAAAAGCTGTACGAGCGTGGATTTGCCCGAGCCGGTATGCCCCATCAGTCCCGTTATAACGCCGGCGTTCACCGTGAGCGAAACGTCGTCGAGCGCAACCTTGCAAAAGGGCGTGTCGGGCGAATATATATACGATACGTTTTTAAGTTCGAGAGCTATCATTTTTCCTCCGAAAAGAGCGTCATTATCGCGTCGGCACATTCATCGACCGAAAGCCTGTCAAGCGGCAGGTCGATCCCCTCGCTGCGAAGCGCGTACAAGAGATCAACGGTCTGCGGCACGTCAAGCCCCATTTTTTCAAGAAGCTCAACCTTTGTAAAGACCTCGGCAGGCGTGCCGTCAAGCTCGATCTTGCCGTCGTTTATTACGATAACACGGTCACACATCGCCGCCTCGTCCATATTGTGCGTAATGTGAAGCACAGTGATACCGTGCTCGCGGTTTAAGCGGATTATCGTTTCCATAACCTCGCGTCTGCCCGACGGATCGAGCATCGCGGTGGACTCGTCGAAAATAATACAGCGCGGCATCATCGCGATAATACCTGCAATTGCTATTCTCTGCTTTTGTCCGCCCGACAACTGATGCGGCGAATGTCGCGCGAACTCGCTCATACCGACGGTCGCGAGCGCGTCGTCAACGCGCTTTCGTATTTCGCTCGGCTCTACGCCGAGATTTTCGGGACCGAACGCAACGTCCTCCTCAACGATAGTCGCAACGAGCTGATTGTCGGGATTTTGAAACACCATACCGACGTTGCGGCGGTTTTCAAAAAGCTCGTCGTCGGTAAGGTCGGGCTTCGTTATTTCAAGCCCATCGACGGTGATCTTGCCCGACGTCGGCGTGAGGACGAGGTTCAAAAGCTTCGCAAGCGTTGACTTTCCCGAGCCGTTGTGACCGAGGACAGCCACGAGCGAGCCCCGCTCGATCTCGAGACTTAACCCGTCGAGCACCACGTCGTCGCTGCCGTCGTCCTCGGGATATGAAAACGTGAGATTTTCGATTTTAATAAACGGATCCTTCATTTGCTTCTTCTTTCGTATAGGTTAGTTTTCGGCGTAGTTTCCGAGAAATCTGAACTCGGAAAGCTCGTCGGAAAGCGCGCAGATCAGATTGAACGTGTGCTTGTCACGCATACTGCCGCAAAAATCAAGGTGGAAGCGGTATTCAAACGGCTTCGAGGGAATCGGGCTGCTCTCGATTTTGGTAAGATTAAGTCCGAGCGCCGAGAAGTAGCCGAGTATACGCGATAGCGTACCCTCGCGGTGTGCGAGCGAGAACTGTATGCTTATCTTATCCGCCTCGGGTGCGATAATAAGCTCGCGCGAAATCGCCGCAAAACGAGTAGTGTTCGCCTTTTCGTTCTGTATGCCCTCCTCGAGCACGTCGAGCCCGTAAAGCTCGGCGCAGTCGCTTGAAGCGATAGCGGCAAGGTCACAGCGCTCCGATTTGGAAACGGCCTCTGCCGCCATAGCGGTGTTCGGCGCCTGCGTGGGTACGATATTATGCGATGCGAGAAATTCCGAGCACTGACCTATCGCCTGAGGATGCGAGAGTATCTCGCGGATATCCGACGCAGCGGTGCCCTTCTTGCCGAGAAGCGAGTGCTCGATAGGCAAGCGGTGGGAGGCGCAGATGTACGCGTCGTTGTCCATAATTAGGCGGTAAACGTCCGTTACCGAGCCGTAGGTAGAGTTTTCGACGGGCAGAACGCCGTAGTCGATCTCGCCTGCGTGGAGCGCCGCGAAAATGTGCGCAAAGCTCGGGTAAAAGACGATGGTCGCGCCCTTATACATCGCACGCGCCGCCTTCGACGAGAACGCGCCGCGGGTGCCCTGCGCGCCGACCTTCACGCCCTCGAACGTGGTAGGAGCGTTACGTCCTGCCTCGATAGCGGCGTCAAAAAACGCGCGATTAGGCGAAAATTCGCTCTTTAATTCATACTGATGCAGCTTCGACATATTCATAATGCCGTCGTACGTGCCGACGAGCTCTCGGCGCACGTCCTCGGGCGAGCGCTCGCCGATCTTATCGAGCACCGCGCGCTCACGCACCTCGTCGAACACCTTCATATTGTTTGCAAGCTTATATTTTGCCACGCTCTCGGCAACGCGTATGCGCCGCTCCAAAAGAGCCAACAGCTCGGAGTCGATAGCGTCGATCTCCTCGCGGCATTTTTGCAGATCCTTCACTTAAATCGCCTTCTTCGTTAGTTTATATTCACGCCTGCCAGCGTGCGCTTGAGCCGCACGGAAGCACTGCGCCCGTCTGTGTTACGGGGAGTCCTATCTCATCGGCACTCACCTTGCCGCCGTATCTTGTGCCCACGTGCAGGTTTAAAAGATAGCCCGTGGTGGATGCGGAAAGTCCCGTCGTGTAGGAGTTGAGCAGGAAAAACAACGGCTTGTCGGAGAGCACCTGAACAGTCAGCGCGACGAGGTCGTCGATGTTTTCTTCAAGCTTCCACACCTCACCCGACGGTCCGCGACCGTAGCTCGGAGGGTCCATTATAACGGCGTCGTATTTGTTGCCGCGGCGTATCTCGCGCTCGACGAACTTCTTGCAGTCGTCAACGATATAGCGTATCGGCGCGTCGGCAAGCCCTGAGAGGCGCGCGTTTTCCTTGCACTGTGCGACCATTCCCTTCGCCGCATCAACGTGGCACACAGCCGCGCCTGCTTTTGCCGCCGCAACGGTCGCGCCGCCCGTGTACCCGAAAAGGTTTAACACCTTTATAGGGCGGTTCGCCTCTTTGATAAGCTTTGAGAACCAATCCCAGTTGACCGCCTGCTCGGGAAACAGCCCCGTGTGCTTAAAGCCCATCGGGCGAATTATAAAGTTAAGTCCTAAATGCTCGTAGCCGAGCTTCCATTCGCCGGGAAGCTTATTTTCCTTCCAAGCGCCGCCGCCTGCCGATGAACGGCGGTAAACGGCATCCGCCTGCTTCCACATTTTATGCTTTCTCTGTCCGTGCCAGATGACCTGCGGGTCGGGACGGATAAGTATATATTTTCCCCAACGCTCAAGACGCTCGCCGTCCGAGGTGTCGAGAAGCTCGTAGTCTTGCCAATGCTCTGTTTTCCACATATGTTTGATTTGCTTTCAAGGTGAAAGCACTCCTCCTAAAATGGCATTGTTTTGCTCGCCGCCGTTCTCGGCGGCTCGGAATGTGAGGCGCTGCGCTCGCAGGTCGGCAAATGCCGTCCTGCCTGCCGCATCCGCCCTCCCCTTCACCCCACCCGGCTCGGCTGGAATGTTCTGTAGGCTAAAAAATTAAGTTTTACTTTTCCTCGCCGAGCGACTGCGAGAAAATGTCGATCTGCTCGGGATTTGCGTTTGCCTTTGCGTCGTTATACGATATGCCGAGATGCTCGTATGCAAGGCGCGTCGCGCATCTGCCGCGCGGTGTGCGCGAGAGATAGCCTATCTGCATAAGATCCGGCTCGTAGACGTCCTCGAGCGTTATCGCTTCCTCGCCGACTGTCGCCGCGAGGGTTTCAAGTCCGACGGGACCGCCGCCGTAGAAGGTGATGATGGTTTCAAGCATTTTTCGGTCTATATTGTCAAGACCAAGCTCGTCTATCTCCATCATGTTAAGAGCCTTTGATGCGGTGTCGCGGTCAATCTTACCGTCACCGCGCACCTGTGCAAAATCACG
>JAZNBZ010000128.1:0-5079 GCA_045587285.1 Candidatus Flemingiibacterium sp.
ATAACAACACGCATATTGTCACCGAAGCCGGGCCAAATAAAGTGACCTTCGTCGTCTGTTCTGAACCAGTTTACGTTGAAGATCATGGGCGGATTCGAGATCTTCTTGCCCATTGCGAGCCAATGTGCGAAATAGTCGCCCATATCGTAGCCGGTGAAGGGACGCATTGCCATCGGGTCACGTCTTACTACACCAACTGCACCGGTAGCCGCTGCGGTGGTCTCGGACGCCATAATCGAGCCTACGAATACACCGTGCTGCCAGCTTCTTGCCTGGTATACCAGCGGAGCGGTCTTTGCGCGGCGACCGCCGAAGATGATAGCGGAGATCGGTACGCCTGCGGGATTAGTAAACTCGGAGGACAGGCAAGGACAGTTAGCCGCGGACGCAGTGAAACGGGAGTTAGGATGCGCACCGCAGGTGGACTTGTCGTTCTTGTCGTACTTGGTGCAGTCCCACTTGTTGCCCTTCCAGTCAACAGCGTTTGTGGGCGGATTCTTGTCGAGACCTTCCCACCATACGGTGTTGTTGTCGAGGTTGTGAACTACGTTGGTGAAGATGGTGTTCTTCATACAAGTGTGGAGAGCGTTGGGGTTGGACTGGTTGTTGGTACCGGGAGCAACGCCGAAGAAGCCGTTCTCGGGGTTAACCGCCCAAAGTCTGCCGTCGTCGCCGACGCGGAGCCAAGCGATATCGTCGCCGACGCACCAAGCCTTGTAGCCCTTCTTTGCATATATTTCCGGCGGAATAAGCATCGCGAGGTTGGTCTTACCGCACGCGGACGGGAATGCGCCCGTTACGTACTTAACCTCACCGTCGGGACCTTCGATACCGAGAATGAGCATATGCTCTGCCATCCAGCCTTCCTTGCGACCGAGGTAGGATGCGATACGAAGCGCGAAGCACTTCTTGCCGAGAAGAACGTTTCCGCCGTATCCGGAGTTTACAGACCAGATGGTGTTGTCCTCGGGGAAATGTACTATGTAACGGTTCTCCTCGTCGAGGTCTGCCTTTGCGTGGAGGCCCTTGATAAAGCCTGCGTCGTCGCCGAGAGCCTCGAGAACGGATACGCCGACACGAGTCATAATAACCATATTGAGTACGACGTAGATAGAGTCGGTGAGCTCGATGCCGTATTTAGCAAAAGGAGAGCCAACCTCGGACATAGAGTACGGAATAACGTACATAGTTCTGCCCTTCATCGAGCCGGTGTAGAGCTTGGAAAGCTTTGCGTAGCACTCCTTGGGATCCATCCAGTTGTTGATGTTACCTGCATCCTCCTTCTTCGAGGTGCAGATGAAGGTTCTGCCTTCAACACGCGCAACATCGTTTACTGCGGTTCTGTGGAGGTAGCAGTCGGGAAGAAGCTCTTGGTTGAGCTTAATCATCTCGCCGGTGGAGCAAGCCTCGTCACGAAGAGCGTCGATCTGCTCCTTGCTGCCGTCGATCCAAACGATCTTGTCGGGCTTGGTCATTGCAGCCATTTCGTCGATCCAATCGAGGACGAACTTGTTTGTAGTAAGTGCCATAGTGGGTTCTCCTATCTTAAATTTTAAATATTTACGTAAGTCTTGGGCGAGAGTTTACCATTCCCCGCCATTATATATTATATAACATTCTTTTTCAAATTGCAAGCACCTTTTACGAATTTCCTTCGTATTTTACATAATGTTAATATTTTCACTTTTTTGCAACGAAGGCAATAAAAAAATCCGCGCATTTCTGCGCGGACTAAAAATTTTATTTTGTATTCGAAGCGTCAAAAAGCGCGTCGGAAAGTCTTGCGAAATCCTCGAGCGTCAAACGCTCGCCGCGTATCGACGGCTCAAGCCCTGCCCTCGCTATAGCCGCGTTTATTCCCTCGCGTCCGAGCGCGGAAAACTCCGTTGTGAGCGAGTTTGAAAGCGTTTTGCGGCGCTGTGCGAACGCGCCTCGTATAGTTTTAAACAGCGTCGCCTCGTCCTTTACCGAAACGGGCGGTTCTTTGTAAAGCGTGATGCGTATCACCGCCGAATCGACCTTAGGCGCAGGCAAGAAGCAACCCGCCGGCACGGTGAACAGCCGCTCAACCTTGCCGTAATACGACAGCGCGGCGGTTATCGCGCCGTACTCGCTGTTACCGGCAGGTGCGCACAGACGCACCGCCACCTCTTTTTGTATCATAACCGTTATCGTTTCAAACGGCAGACGCGACTCCACGAGCTTCATAAGTATCGGCGTCGTGATGTAGTACGGCAAATTCGCCGCAACGGACACGCGAAGTCCCTTCGACAAAAACTCATCGTTTACAAGCGACTCAAGGTCGGTTTTCATCACGTCCTCGTTTATAACGGTGGTGTTGTCAAAATCCGCGAGAGTTTCGTCGAGTATCGGTATGAGCGCGGTGTCAATTTCGAGTGCCACTACCCTCTCGGCACGAGTGGCAAGCTCACGGGTGAGCGTACCGATGCCGGGGCCTATTTCGAGTATGCCCTCGCTGCGCTCCCCGCACGCCGCCTCGGCGATGCGCTCGGGCACCGTGGGATTTATAAGAAAATTCTGACCGAACTTTTTTTGAAAGGATACGCCGTGCCGCGACATTATCTCGCGGATAACGGACAGGTCTGTAAGTCGCATACGTTATCTCCAAAAAATATTTCCGTTTTTTCGCGTCTGATACTTGACAAACGCGGATAAATCGGGTATAATATTACTGTTGCTTATATTGTATCACATTTTTCTCTGTATTGCAACTAAAATTTAAAATTTGCTGGAATGGCGCAGTGGTAGCGCAATTGATTCGTAATCAATAGGCCGTGGGTTCAAATCCCATTTCCAGCTCCAAAATCCCGCAATGAAGCTCGTCTTTATTGCGGGATTTTCGTGTGTGGGGTGTGTGAATGAACACACCGAGAATGCGAAGCATTCTCAAAGGCAATTGGCGAAGCCAATTTGCTGTGGGTCATCAAATCCCATTTCCAGCTCCAGAAAAAGTCCAAGTCAAAAGACTTGGACTTTTTCAGTTAAATCCGCCTTTGGCGGAATAAATCTCACTTACGTGAGATGAAATCACTTCGTGATGAAATCCGACTTCGTCGTGATAAAGGCGGATTTGATTTCATCTGAGGCGCAGCCGAAGATTTCATCCGAGTCGTGCTCGGCTTTCATCGTCCGCAAGCACGATTTCATTAAAAATCTATTTTTCATATACACAAAAGAGCGGAGGAAAATCCCCCGCTCTTTATTTGAATTTATCTCTTGGTTAGTTTTTTGCACCAAGTCCATTTTCCGCATTTAGTACACTTGAGTAATCTTCTGGTTGGCGTTTGCATCAACAAGGCAATCTCTTTATAGTTAGGAACAAACATATGTTGGCAGTTCTTACATTCATAATACCCTGTCTCTACCTTAAATTTAAGAGCAATAATGCAAGGAATTATAAATAGTATAACAGACACTATTATCAAAAAGTATTGAAATCCACATTCAGGGATAAGGAGTGATATTAAAGTCATCAGACAAATAAGTGCTACCAGACTGGTTGCGATAATCACATAAGCGGAATGCCGCAGCCGGTTATGATATCTTTCCTCATTTTTAGCCATCTGAAAAATCAGTTCATTTAATTGTTCATCCTTTTGTTCCGTATCAATCATCTCCCCACTTAATAATTCATTTACGCTGATGCAAAGAATATCACAGAGTTCAAGCATTATCGAAGTATCGGGCATTGCCACGCCGCGCTCCCATTTGGATATTGCTTTATCGGTGATACCCAGTTTTTCTGCCAACTGCATTTGTGTTAAGTTTGCCTTTTTTCTGCACTCAGCAATAAATCTTCCGATTTTTATTTGATTCATAGGCTGCCTCCTTTCTCATACAGTGTAACAGCTATTTCGCATTAAATACACCCACCATTGGTTTAGTGAGGAGAAGTAAACCTATGGTAGAGTGAAAACTGAACGTCAAATTGGAATTTAACGAATTAAAAGATACCTTTGTTATATTTAATCATAGCTTTAAAACTCATAATAAGCCCTACAACAATACCAACAATCAAAACTGCGGTACCAATTAATGTAAAGATGTTGTTTTCGGTATACAAGGTCACAGCAGACAATAAGCTGAATATAATTATACCGATGCCAATAATCACAGTACCCAAGCCCACTTGTTTTCCAAATGGTATCCTATCTTCTTCGGAAACACGATGCCTATGATACGAATGAAGAGAGGATATATTTCCTCTCATATTTGAAATTCCAAGAACAATACATAGAACACCTACAAGAAAAGCAACAATATAGCTTGTCATAATATAGCCCCCTTCGAATTGAAGTATATCAGTTATCCTTTTTGCTGATTATAATGATTGAACCAACAAGCAAGGCAACACCAAGGGTGAAAAACACACATCCAACTACTGTATTCAACTGATTTGCAAAGAAACCAATCATTCCACTGCCTGCCGCACAACAAATCATATGAAATGCCTTTTTCATAGCATAGTTCCTCCAAATTCGTATTTATCGAACTGATTGAAATTATCTTTTACCTAATTATAGCACAAAAATGTGAATAATTCAATCTGCCTTGGAGCATCAAAAAAGCTTCGGTTTTCACCGAAGCTTTTTTATTTATTGCATTTTCACCCGACACTTCCGTACAAGCGCGATCACACCAAACGTCGCGAGCATAAACGCGAGCATTATTCCCGTGTATACGAGGGCGGCAGGCGGCTCGACTATGTCGTATCGGAGCGAGTTTGCAAGCGCACAGACGAAGAATATCACGCCCATAAGCCCTGCATATGCGTAGTCGCGAAAGGACGTCACCGCGGTCGCTATACCGTACAGCACGGCGAAGAGCGGATAGTAAACAAGCATCTGCTCAATTCCGTAAAAGTCTATCTGTATGCTGCCTCCGCCCGTCTTTTCGGGTATAAGCACGAGAAACACAAGGCACAAAGCAAGATTTAACAGCACAAACGCCGTCAGCTTGGTTTTTATGTGGTCACGTCTGAACATAAGCGCCGCCTCCAAAAAATTGTGGTATACCAAATTTAGTATACCACAAAATTTATATTTAGTCAACCCTGCG